>NZ_FO538765.1:1818750-2121875 GCF_000968135.1 Magnetospira sp. QH-2
TCCTCGGCCAGGCCGACCATGCCTTTCAGTCCGCCGGTCTTGGCCCGCGATATGTGGCAGGTCACCCCCGGCACCTTGGGATCGTCGAAGGCCTCGATACAGACCTTGTGGTCCGGGCCGAGGAATTTGAAGACGGTGCTGACGCAGCCGATCTCCTCGGCTTGGGCGGGTGTCCAGGCCAGGATCATCAGGGCGGCGGCGATCAGGATTCGCATGGGTCGACTCCGTAAAATTCCGATCGCCAACAGGTAACAGAATAAGGTGAAAAAATAGAGGCTCTTCGGCGTGAGATGTGGTTTTAACAGGCTGCTTCTGTAATCGAGTCATTTGAGTCAAGCTGATTTCCAAGCCGTCGGTTTGAACCTGGGGTATGTGGCGCCCTTTGCTTCTGTCCGCGGTCGACGTCGTCGCCGCATGATGGGGATCAAGGGGGATCGGGTGCAGCAATCTGAAAAGCGTGGTCTTACGCCACTGCAGCCTGCGCGCTGTCATCCGAGCCCCGCGCGTCGCCACGCGTCCTGGCCGCCCTTCAGGCGATCTCGGTTTTCGTTGTGTTTAGATGGCGGTCTCCTCCTTGCGGTACTGGAAGTCCGTGCCGTCGATCCACATGCGATGCATGATTACGGCGAGACGCCGGGGCACGGCTACCTTGGCGCGTTTCATCCCGCGCCTTTTGGCGACCGCGAGCCCCCAGTGTTTGAGCCAGGACCAACGGCGGGTTCGAGTGAGAAGTGCATTGGCGGCCTCGAACAAAAGCCAACGAACCATGGCATCTCCGCACTTGCTGATGGGGCCGCTTCGGTCCTGCTCTCCCGAGGCGTATCTGCGTGGGACAAGCCCGAAGTGGGCGCCGACCATGACCGACTTTTGAAACCGTTCCGGCACGTCGAGTCCTGTCCTGAAAGCGAGGGCGGTAACCGGGCCGACGCCGGGAACGGTCATCAGGCGCCGGCAAACGCTATCATCGCGCGCAGCGGCATGAACCTGCCGGTCGAGCTTGTCGAGTTGTTCGAGCAAGGCTTGGCGCGCAAGCAAGAGCGGCTCGGCGGCTGCGCTGAGGTGCGGGTTATCAGCCGTCAATTCCCGAACCCGCGCCGCGAAAAGGCGTCCGCGCGCCATACCGACCTTGAGGCCGAAAGCTTTCAATGTTCCTCGTACCGTATTGGACAACTGACGGACCTGATGAACCAGGGTCTCCCGATGGGTCAGCACCATCCGGAGCTCCTGACTGCGCGCGGTCTTGACGTGGGTCGCGCGGTACAAACCGGTCCGCATCGCCTGGCTGATCAAGCGGGCGTCGCGACGGTCCGTCTTGACTGGGCTGGCGCTGGCAAAGGCCTTCATTTGCCGGGTCTCGATACAAATCACAGGGAGGCCCCGACTGGACAGTCCTGCGTACAGCCAAGGCGCCAGAGGGCCAGCTTCCAACCCAATTCGCGCAAAGCCACGCCCGCTTTCCTCGAGCCAAGTGGCGACCGCCTCGGGTGTGCTTGACACCTTGCCTTCGCGAATGACGGTTCCCTTTGCATCAATCTCACAGATCGAAATGCTTGCCATCGATACGTCCATTCCAACAAAATACTCCATAGCTGGTCTCCTCTGTTCCATGTCCGGGAAGTTCCCGGTTTTCTTGTTCAATAGAGTGTGATCAGACCAGCTGTCATTTTAGCCATTCCTGGATTGTTGATTACCGCCATTCGAAAAAAGGGTGTTTTTCGGCCCGCCTTGCCCTTTGGCCAAGTTCGGGGGGGGGTTACCTGGTGGAAATTCCATGGGCCTCCTTGTGGGCTTGGTGGAGCCTGGGGTGCCCCCGGGTTGGAATTGGAATTTTTTCGCCACCTGGTTAGGGACCCTTTTTTTGGGGAGTGGTGGTGGCGGGGATGCCCCCCATTTTCCGAAATTATTCGGTGGTTTTCTTGTTAAATTTTGTGGCCAAAGCAAATAGCCACAGGTGTCATAATTCTTTACAAAACGGGCCAAGAGTCCCAATAGATACTGCCTGTAAAAAAATCTAATAGATTGTTTTATAAGCGCAATTCAGGCGATCAATTAGTTTGGCACGATATATGCAAACGCCTGAGGGAAGTCAGACCCAGGAGTTCCCAAAAAGGAAAATGGACATGAAATCCACGATGATTGCGATCATTGCCGGCCTCTCGTTCGGACTTTTCAATTCGGCACAGGCGACACCGATCATTGAAACGGTAGATGGCACCACCGCCCATGTTTTTAATACAAGTTTCAACTCCTCCATAGCTCGAACCTATCCGGATAACCGGTATCCGCATTACGCGGTTGATGGAAACCTCGATACTTGGACCTGGTCCACGAATCCCTACACTCAGGGCGATTTCTATCTGACAATCGATCTAAATGGTTCCTATGATATCTTCGGCATTCGCCTGTTTCAGTCGAGCACGTCCTACGGCCCCTGGGATGGCACTGTTGTCGGGTCAACGGACTCTGATGCTCTATCGCCAGAATCACGCAGCTATTCTGCCGTAAGCGGTTTGACAAACGGCCTGTTCGGAACGGAATTGGCTACGGTGAGTTCAGTCGGCGGAAGTGACTTCCAAGGCTTGGCGCACACCTCCGGCTGGTGGACCATGACCTTCGATACCATCGAGAATGCCTCGGCGGTCGGTCTGTTGCTCGACGGCGCGCACATCTATTCCCACTTTCCGGTCCATGAGATCGAGGTGCTTGTCGCACCGGTCCCCGAACCCGCCTCGCTGGCCCTGCTTGGCATCGGATTGGCGGGCCTCGGGTATGTCCGCCGCCGCAGTCTGAAGGCGGCCTGACCCTCTCAATTCCCTTTTTGGGACAGCGGCGGCCTTTAGGTCGCCGTTTTTGTCCGTGATGGATTCCGCCCATCCGCAATTCGGCTCTCTTCCGCCATACCTATGATTCCTGCCCGCCGCTGAGAACCCCTCCGGTCTCCAAACCCTCTTTGAGAGGCGCCAGATAGGTTTCGTAAATCCGCCATTTTTCCAGCGAAGTCCGATAAACTGGTTGTCGGACCTGCCATTTGCTCGAAGTCTTTACGGCCCGGTCGGATTCGAAAAACCGGAGACAGCCGTCGTCCCAGGGTAGTCCACAGAAATCGATGAGATCCCGGGTGGACGCCTCCTGCCGGTCGATAAGATCCTCGTAGGCGACCGTGTGAATGCGCGCGGGCAGGACAGCCTTCCAGAACGACATGAGATCATCCTGAAACCGGTATTGATGCGCCAGGTTCGATTGGTCGTTGGCGTAAGGATGACCCCGCGGAAAGTTCTGGCTGAGGATCGAAAAACAGGTCGCCATGGGATCGCGCACACAGTGAATTATATGGGCTCGGGGAAACAGCAGAGAGATCAGCCCGAGATACATGAAGTTGCCTGGAAGTTTGTCGGTGATCCGTGCCTTTTCTCCGCCGCACCGTCTCAACCGAGCCAGGTACCAGTCCGCCAGATCGGCAAGGTCTCTCTGGTTCGCTTCAATGAATCGGACCGAGTAGGGATTGTCGGACCGCTCTGTTCCTTGAAACAATTGGGCTGCCGCGGGGATAAGAGTGAGCTCCCCGGCACCGAGCACCTCGGGATGGCTGGAAAGGATTTGTTCCACCAAGGTCGTGCCGGAACGTGGCATGCCGACGATGAAGACCGGCTGATCGCTGTTGCTGCCGCCGTCCGCCAGATTGGCGGGGATGCCGCTGGAGAAGGTGTCCCGGATCGCCTTCGCCACCTGATCCATGGCCTCCCGGTCGTAGGGAACCTCCTGGCTCGCCGCCCAGGTTTTCGATTGCTCCAGATAAGGAAAGGCCCGATCAGGATCGTTTTCCCGATCATGGTACCGAAACAGCGTCATGGCGGTGGCGGAAAGCAGCGACGGCGAACCCTCTTCGCGCTTGAGACATTGCTCCAAGGCGGACAGGTCGGCGCCAGATAGAGGGCGGCTCGCCTCGACGTTCAGCATGTTCAAAGCGTCGACTTTCGAGAATCCCTGGTGTTCATGGGTTGCGCAAACGGCTGCCGCTTCGTCGAAGCGGCCCAAATCTACCAGGATTGTCGAGAGGTCCGCCACCAGGCGCTCATCGTATCCAGTGCGTTCCAAACCCTTTCGGCAAACCTCGGCAGCCTCGTCGGCGCGCCCGCTGTTGAGCAGGAATCGGGCCCGGTTATAGATGGCCTCCTTGATCAAGGGGCCCCCCGGTCGCCTGTCGACGGTATGCTCGAAGGCGGCGCGGAGTGCCTGGTCCGCTTCGTCCCATCGGGCGTCTTTCTCCAGGGCCACTCCGAGGGCATTCATGGCCCCTACGTCGCCGGGCGCCGCGTCGAGTGCTGCTCTTGACGACGCAATGGCATTATCCAATAGCCGCCGCATCTTCTCCAGGTTGTCTGCTTCCTCCGCCTCCATGGTCCCAACCAAGCCCAGGCCGACCAAGGCTCGGACATTGTTCGGTTGCAGGCTCAGCGCCTTCTCGAAGCAGTGGCGCGCACGAGACGAATCTTCGATCTCGAGGTAAAGGTTGCCCAGATTGACTTGCATCATGGCGTTTTTCGGGTCCAGTTGGGCGGCCCGGCGCATGTGGCGCTCCGCCTTCTCGCGATCATCCGAGGACCGAAGGGCCAGGGCGAGGTTCAAGTGGATTGCCGATTCCTTGGGCTTCTTTTTCAACGCCTTTTCGAACCGCTCCGCAGCGTCCCTGTGGCGGTTCAGGGCCAACAGGACCAGTCCGAGATTGTAATGAATGTCCGGGTTTCCCGGCGCCAGCTTGGAGGCGCGCTCCAGAACTTCCCGGGCTTCTTTCTGTCGCCCGCTCATGGCGAGAGCAACCCCGAGGTTGAGGTGGCTTTCTGCGTGGGCCGGCTCGGCGCGGGCTGCCTGCCCGAAAGCCGCCACGGCGGCAGCGGCGTTCCCCTGTCTTAGGGCCATCACGCCGGATCGGAAATGGGCGGCGGCGGGCCCTTCCTTCCCACCACTCCTTGTTTTGGGCCGATTCTGTTTTCTTTTACTCAAATTCTATCCTCTTGCGGTGATTGAGCCGCCAGGCAGCATGATTCCCCAGGTCAACTTACCATGCAAGATCTGGTCGTCGGCCTTCTTTGTCAAAAGGGCCTTTCGGATCAATCCATTCACAAAAACGAAAAAAAAGCGCGGACCCGAGGGCCCGCGCTTCAAGTATGCAGGGGGAGGATGTCTTTCTCCCCTGCTTGGAAATTCGTTAGGAGCAGCCCGAGGTGGAGCCGCAGGTCATGCACTTGAGGCAGGTCCCGTTGCGCACCAGGGTGAAGTTGCCGCAATTCTCGCAGGCATCCCCTTCGTACCCCTTCATGCGGGCCTCGCGGACCCGGTCCAAATTGGCGCCGCCGTCGATGGAGGTGCTGGCCATGGCGTAGCTTTCACCGCCACTGCCGCCTGCGACCGCCATGCCGCCGACACTGGCCGCCATTTCGACGGATTGGGCCTCGGCCATCACTTCGGTCTGCTTGTCCTGCTTGGACCCGTTGACCACGAAGAAGTTCTTGCGCACGTAGCCCGTGCTGGCCAGCAGCGCCACCTGCTTCATGGGATCCGCCGTCGGCGCCCGGCGTTCTTCTTCCTCGGGCAGGGTGCCCTCGACCTGATCGCCACGGCCCAGGGTATCAGGCAGCAGGTCGGCCATTTCCACATGGGCCAGATCCTCGCGACCCAGATAGGCGATGGCCAATTCCCGGAACATATAGTCGAGCAGGGAGGTGGACATCTTGATGGCGTCATTGCCCTGCACGATGCCCGAGGGCTCGAAGCGGGTGAAGGTGAAGGCCTCGACAAATTCCTCCAGCGGCACCCCGTATTGCAAGCCGATGGAGATGGCGATGGCGAAGTTATTCATCATACTACGGAAAGCGGCGCCTTCCTTGTGCATGTCGACGAAGATTTCACCGATGGTGCCGTCCTCATATTCGCCGGTACGCAGATAGACCTTATGTCCGCCGACAATGGCTTTCTGGGTATAGCCCTTGCGCCGCGAGGGCAGGGGGCGGCGGGTGGCGACGGAGCGCTCGATGATCTTCTCGACCACCCGTTCCACCTGCTCGACCGGTGACGGCTGGGCAACGGCTTCCTCCTCCATTTCCAGGTCGTCTTCCAGCACGCTGGCTTGCAGCGGCTGCGACAGCTTGGAGCCGTCCCGGTACAAGGCATTGGCTTTCAGTCCCAGGCGCCAGGACAGCATGTAGGCTTCCATGCAGTCTTCGACCGTGGCGTCATTGGCCATGTTGATGGTCTTGGAAATGGCGCCGGAAATGAAAGGCTGGGCCGCCGCCATCATGCGGATATGGCTATCAACGGACAGCATCCGGGTCCCCGTTCGGCCACAGACATTGGCGCAGTCGAATATCGACAGATGTTCATCCTTCAGATGAGGAGCGCCTTCCAAGGTCATGGCACCACACACATAGGTGTTGGCCAATTCAATCTGTTCCTTGGTAAAGCCGATATGTTCGAGCATGCTGAAGGAGGGCTCGTCCAGCATCTCCGGGGCAATGCCCAGGTTCTCGACGCAGAACTCTTGGCCAAAGGTGTACTTGTTGAACACGAACTTGATGTCGAACGCATCCTTCAGCGAGCTTTCAAGTGATTCCAACGCCTCGGCTGTGAAGCCTTTTTCACGCAGAGCCGCATGGCCGATGGCCGGGGATCCCTTGATGGTGCCGTGACCCACCGCGTAGCGGATGATGTCATCAATCTCCTGGGGCTCGTATTTCAGATGCTCTAGAGCCTGCGGCACCAGCCGATTGATGATTCGGAAGTATCCGCCACCGGCCAGCTTCTTGAATTTCACCAGGGCGAAATCGGGCTCGATGCCGGTGGTATCGCAATCCATGACCAAGCCGATGGTGCCGGTGGGGGCAATCACCGAGACTTGCGCATTGCGGAAGCCATGACGCTCGCCCAGTTGAGCCGCGTCGTCCCAGGCCCGCTTGGCCGATTCCACCAACAGCGGATCGGGGCAGTTGCGGGCGTCCATCGGGACCGGCGTCACGGAAAGATCTTCGTATCCTTCCGGTTCACCATAGGCGGCGCGGCGGTGATTGCGAATCACCTTCATCATCGCCTTGCTGTTTTCCTCATAGCCCGGGAAGGCGCCCATTTCGGCGGCCATCTCGGCGGAGGTAGCATAAGAGACGCCGGTCATCAGGGCTGTGATGGCGCCGCACAGGGCGCGGCCCTCGATGGAGTCATAGGACAGCCCAGAGGACATAAGCAGGCCTCCAATGTTGGCGTAACCCAAGCCCAGGGTGCGGAAATCATAGGAACGCTTGGCGATGTCGGCGGCCGGGAACTGGGCCATCAGCACCGAAATTTCCAGGGTCACAGTCCAAAGACGCGAGGCATGCTCGAACGAGGCGGTATTGAAGTCGCCGTTCTCGTTGCGGAAGGCCATCAGGTTCAGGGACGCCAAATTGCAGGCGGTGTTGTCCAGGAACATGTACTCAGAGCAGGGGTTGGACGCATTGATCCGCCCCGATTCCGGGCAGGTGTGCCAGTCGTTGATGGTGGTATCGAACTGTAGTCCCGGGTCGGCGCAGGCCCAGGCGGCTTCACCGATCTGTTCCCACAGGTCGCGGGCGCGGACCGTGTCGGCCACTTCGCCGTCGATGCGGCGGATCAACTCCCACTCGCCATCTTCCATGACCTTGTGCAAAAAGGCGTTGGTGACGCGAACGGAATTGTTGGAATTCTGACCCGAGACGGTGGCGTAGGCTTCGGAATCCCAGTCCGTATCCATGATCGGGAAATGGATTTCGGAGAAGCCCTGCTTGGCGAACTGGATGGTGCGCTGAATGTAGTTTTCGGGAATCTGAGCCTTGCGGGCACCGATGACGGCCTTTTTCAGCAACTTGTTGCGACGCGCATTGTGACGGTCGCCATCACAGCAGCACATGTCTTCTTCGTCGGCGGCACAGGCCTGAAGGATATTGTTCAGGTGCTCGTTGGCCAGCCGAGACCCGGCAACCAGGGCGGCGACCTTTTGCTCTTCGCGCACTTTCCAGCTGATGAAGTTCTCGATGTCAGGATGGTCCACATCAACGATAACCATTTTGGCCGCCCGACGAGTGGTGCCGCCAGACTTGATCGCTCCGGCTGCCCGGTCCCCGATCTTCAAGAAGCTCATTAGGCCGGAAGATTTGCCGCCGCCGGAGAGGGGCTCTCTCTCGCCGCGCAGGTGAGAGAAATTGGTGCCCGTGCCAGAGCCATACTTAAACAGACGCGCCTCGCGGACCCAAAGGTCCATGATGCCGCCTTCGTTGACCAGGTCATCCTCGATGGATTGAATAAAGCAGGCGTGGGGCTGCGGATGCTCGTAGGCCGATTTGGATTTGACCAGCTTGCCTGTGGTGAAATCCACATAGGAATGCCCCTGGGCCGGACCATCAATGCCATAGGCCCAATGCAAGCCGGTGTTGAACCATTGCGGCGAATTGGGCGCACCCACTTGGGCGCAAAGCATATGACGCATTTCATCGAAATAGGTGCGGGCGTCGGCTTCGGAATCGAAGTATCCGCCTTTCCAGCCCCAATAGGTCCAAGTCCCGGCCATGCGGTCGAATACCTGCTTGGCACTGGTTTCGCCGGAGGTTCTCTGGGACTCTGGGAACTTGGCCAGCGCCTTGTCGTCGGGGACGGAACGCCACAGCCAGGAGGGGACGTCATTTTCCTCAACCTGCTTCAGGGCGGCGGGAATACCGGCTTTGCGAAAGTATTTCTGAGCCAGTACATCACAGGCGACTTGCGACCACTGTGACGGAACCTCTATTTCCTCGGCATGGAACACGACAGTCCCATCCGGATTCTTAATTTCACTTGAAGTAGTCCTAAATTCAAAAGAGTCGTAAGGCGACTCGTCGACCGTCGTGAAGTGACGCGTAATGCGCATGACATCCCCGCTTTGTAGGTTCGTTCATCCCAAGCAACCTGAAACGCTTCCTGACCCGACTTTCCCCCGGTCCCGCGTTCCAAAAGGCCCTGAATTGTCGGGCCTTCGGTCGAAGCGTGCCCCCATATGATGTGTTCGGCTCCGTTCGACGGGGCAAAATGTAGCGGAGCCGAAAGCTCGCCGCAACAAGATTTTGGGGGATGTGGCGCATCAATCACACAATATAATGTGTTTTATTGGTCGATTATCACTTGATTCATACTTTAGGGTCCGTCCGCGACTCGCCTTTGCTTGTAATGGGGACCGAGTCGGGCCCCTGAAAATCAAACTTTTGGTCCAGTTTCGACGCACTCCTGATTCAAAAGGGGCAGGTGCGTTGGTCGAAATTTTTTTTCACCGTGGATATTTCGAGCTCGGAATGGGAGGAGGCTTGTTTTGAACGAGTCGAGCATAACTCAACTATATATTCGAAAGTCATAATATTCACGGAAAGGCGTGAGGCCGGCAGAGATTCTCTACTTGATGGCGATTCTCATTCAAAAAACATGATGAGCGGCGGCTCATCTGGGCTTGAGAAGCGTTATTCATGCCCCTCAAGCGAAAAAGCCCGGCAAGATTTGATCTATGTCAAAAGGCCTTTGGGCCCCTCCCAGTAGCTTTAACACACTGCCCGAAGCAGAAGAATCCGCAAATAAGCGGAGCAGGGATTTGCCGCCAAAGGTGTGTATTTGTAGGAATACGGCGGTGTTCCCAATAGTCGGGCGGGGGGTAGGCGATGGTTAGGACGATTTCCGATTCTGTCCGCTTCGGCGAGGCACGGATCATAGGAATCCTCTTTCAATTCGGCTCTTCTCCGTCCTCGGATTGAACTAAACGCCACCAACCGGATGGGGGGTTTAATGTTAAACAAGTTTCTAAGGACCGGACTTATGGTCGTCGGCTTGGCCGTCGCTTTTGGATTCGGTATCGCGACTGACGCGGAGGCCGCACGGCCTTCGGGTGAGATCGGCAAGGACTGGGGCAATCCCAAGGGCCTGATTTGCGTGGATTGCCATCGCAAGGAAAGCCCCGGCTTGGTCCAGCAGTGGAATGACAGCCAACATGGCCAGTCGGGCGTTAATTGCCTGGACTGCCACCAGGCCAAAAAGGGCGAGCCCGATGCCTTCATGCACGAGGATTTCCTGATCTCGGAAATCGTCACGCCGAAGGACTGCTCGCAGTGCCACAAGACCGAGGTCAATGAATTCCAGCGGTCGCACCATGCGTCTGCGGGTAAAATCCTGGCCTCTCTCGACAACCTGCTGGGTGAAGTGGTCGGTGGTCCGGCCGCGGTGAACGTCGGCTGCCGCCAGTGTCATGGTGGTGAAGTCGAGGTCTACACCTCCGGCAAGATGAAGGGTCACCCGACCCCGCAAACATGGCCGAACACGGGTATTGGCCGGTTGAATCCTGATGGCTCTCGCGGCGCCTGCACGGCCTGCCATGGTCGTCACGGCTTCTCCAAGGCCCAAGCTCGGACCCCGGACACCTGCGGTAAGTGCCACATCGGCCCTGACCATCCGCAGATCGAGGTCTACAACGAATCGAAGCATGGCATCATCTATCGTGCCAGCGTCGACAAGATGAATCTGGAATCCGACAAGTGGGTCGCCGGTGTCGACTATGTTGCCGCCCCGACTTGTGCCACTTGTCATATGTCCGCCGCCCGTGGCTTGAGAAAGACCCACGATGTCGGCGAGCGTATTTCCTGGAACCTGCGGGCTCCGATTTCCAAGAAGATCAACCTGATCCGCTTGGACAACGGCCATCAGTACGATGTGGGTACCTCCGACTTGGCATCCTTGCCGAAGGTTGGTTCCAAGCCGGATCATCCCAAGGCTCATGGCGGCAAGGTCACCGAAGTCCTGACCTGGAAAGACCGTCGTGAAAACATGCAGGCCGTCTGCTTCTCCTGCCACGGTGGCAGCTTCGTCACCGGCTTCTACAAGCAGCTCGACGACTTGGTCGACCTGTACAACAACAAGTTCGCCAAGCCCATCGCGGCTATCATGGGCGAGCTGAAGGCGATGGGCCACATCACCAAGGCCCCGTTCGACGACAAGATCGAATGGACCTGGTGGGAAATCTGGCATCATGAAGGTCGTCGTGCGCGTCACGGTGCTTCCATGAGCGGTCCGGATTACGCCTGGTGGCACGGTATCTATGACGTCGCCAAGCACACCTACATGAAGTTCATTCCTGAACTGAAAGAGGCTGCTGGCGAAAAGGATGCCAAGATGCTGCTCGACAAGTACTTCCGTCCCATCCAAGGGCACGATTGGTACTTCAACGGCATGAGCGTCGAAGCCCTGGATAAGGTGCGCAAGGGTTACGAAGCCCGCTACGGCAAGGGTTCCTTGAAGTAGTCGTACCTCCGGTTGGCCCGTTCCCGGTCGGCAGCAATGTCGGCCGGGGCGGGGTTCCGGTTTATATCGTAGATAAAGACCAGGGAGACTCCCGAACATGGGAAAACATCATTTCAGGCTTCGTCGTCTGGCCACGGCTGCTTTCGTCGGTTTCGCCGTCGTTACCATGGCCTTGACGGGCAAAGCCGCGACCGGAGATGCCGGCAAGCTTATTACCGAAGGTTTGACACACTGGGAGCAATCCCGTCCCGATCAAGCCGAGGCCAGCTTCAAGGCAGCCCTAAAGGAAGATCCGTCGTCGTTGGACGCGCATCTGAAACTCGGTGGATTCTATCTCGCCAAGGCGGACTATCAAGCGGCCGTCGGCCACTTTCAGTCGGCTATCGGGATCGATCCGACCAATAGCAAAGTCTTTGCCGTGCTCGGCATGACCTATCTCCATCAGGGGAAAACGCCGTTGGCCCAAGCCGCCGTCCAAGAAGCGTTGCGTATCGACCCGGAACTCAAAGCGGCCAAGGACCTGATGAAAATGGTGGAAGCCCGGTTGGAACGGGAAGCCAATCCCGCTCCCGAAGGTCTCCTGCATAGTAAGCCCAAGGATGCCGCCACACCTGACAAACCGGCTGCTGCCGGTAACAAGTGAGAGGAAATGCCATGACCAGGACACTCGCCATTATGCTGGCCATCAGCGGCGCCGTGGCGCTGGCCGCGCCGGCAATGGCCAAGGGGCCCAGCGGGGCCATGCTGGCCAATACCTGCGCCGGTTGCCACGGTACCAACGGATCCAGCGTTGGTCCGGCCTCGCCGAATATCGCCGGTTTTACCGAAGATTATTTCATCGCGTCCATGAATGATTACAAGAGCGGTGCCCGCTCTTCGACCATCATGGGCCGCATTGCCAAGGGTTATTCGGACGACCAGGTTGCCGCCATGGCGAAGTTTTTCGCCATGCAGCCTCTGGCGCCCAAGCCTCAGGAAACCAATGCCAAGCTGGCCAAGGAAGGCCTGCATCTGCACCTGATGTTCTGTGACACTTGTCATAAGGACAAGGGACGTAAGAACGGTCAGGGACCGCTGCTCACCGGGCAGATGATTCCGTACACCTTGTACTCGTTCGAAGACATGATGGACGATAAACGGCCCACGCCGACGAAGATGAAGCTGCAACTTCGTCACATGAAATCGCTGTTCGGCGATGAGGGCAGCAATGCCTTGGCCCATTATTACGGCAGCTTGAAATAGGGAGGGGGCCATGAGCACTCTGACACGTCGAGACATGCTGCGCCTGACCGGCGCGGCGGCCGCCACCACCACCATTGTCGGCTGCAACGTCGCTTCCGCCGCGTCCAGGCGCGTGGTCGTTGTCGGCGGCGGTACCGGTGGTGCCACTGCGGCAAAATACCTGCGGATGGCCGATCCGACCATTGAGGTCACGCTGATCGAACCTTTGAAGATTCACCATACCTGCTACCTCTCCAACGAGGTGCTCAGTGGGCATCGGTCGATCGACCAGGTCAGCGTCGGTTATGATGGCCTGATGGCTCACGGTATCACCGTGGTCCATGACATGGTCACCGCCATCGATGGCGAAAAGCAAGAAGTGGTCACCAAGGGCGGCGATAAATTCGGTTACGACCGTTGCATCGTTTCCCCGGGTGTGGATTTCAAGTGGGAAACCATCGAAGGCTATAACGCCGACGTGGCCAATACCATTACCCACGCCTGGAAGGCCGGTCCGCAAACGGTGACCCTGCGCAAGCAGTTGGAAGCCATGCGCGACGGCGGCACGGTGATCATTTCCGCGCCGACGAATCCGTTCCGCTGCCCGCCTGGGCCGTACGAACGGGCCAGCCAGATCGCCATGTATCTGCAAGCCCACAAGCCCAAGTCCAAGGTTTTGATTCTGGATCCCAAGGATACCTTCTCTAAGAAGGGGCTGTTCGAGCAGGCCTGGAAGAAGCTGTACGGGTACGGCACCAGCAACAGCCTCATCGAGTGGGTGCCCGCCGCCGAAGGGGGCAAGATCACCGGCGTCGATGCCAAGGGCATGACCCTGGCTGGTGACGTGGACGACTTCAAGGGTGATGTGATCAACATCATCCCGGCCCAGAAAGCGGGTAAGATCGCTTTTGCCGCCGGTCTGACCGAAGGTGATTGGTGCCCGGTTGACAAGAAGACCTTTGAGTCCAAACTGGTCCCCAAGGTTCATGTGATCGGTGATGCCAGCAGTTCGGCCAAGATGCCCAAGTCGGGCTACGCGGCCAACTCGCAGGCCAAAGTGACAGCCAATGCAGTGATGAACCTGCTCAATGGCATGGATCCGGAGACTCCGGCTTACGTCAATACTTGCTACTCCATTGCGGGTAAGGGATACGGGTTCTCCGTGGCCGCCGTCTATCAGCTGGACGAGGCCAACAATCAGATCCTTCCGGTCAAGGGTTCGGGAGGTCTGACACCCATGGACGCGAATGCCCAGGACCTCATGCGCGAAGTGTCGTTTGCCCATAGCTGGTACGACAACATCGTGCATGATTCCTTCGGCTGAAGGCGTTCATGACTCTCTGAAAGAAAACTAACGGGGAAGGGCCCAGGCTCTTCCCCCTTTTTTTTGCCCTGTTGGCGGGGCGCTTTTTTTGCTCGAATACCTTGGCCGGGTTCTCTTGTGTTGCGGGCGCTGAAATGCCATATTCGCGGGCGGCCTTTTGGGGCCAGAAGAACAACGGGAAGGATCGAGGGCGTCATGATCACCGGCACATTGATCTATACCTGGCTCAAGGGCGAGCAGGTGGGCAAGGACCAATACGGCAATCGCTATTTCCGTAACCGCAAGAAGCTACAGGGACGGGAGCGCCGCTGGGTTCTGTACAAGGGCAGTCGGGAAGCCTCCAAGGTCCCGCCCGAATGGCATGCCTGGCTGCATCATACGGTAGAAGAGCCGCTGACCGACGACGCCAGCGATGCGGCGGCCTGGCAGCAGGAGCATTTGCCCAATCTTACCGGCACCCAATTCGCCTTTGTGCCCCCGGGGCACGACCTGGCGGGCGGCAAGCGGTCCAAGGCCACTGGCGACTACCAAGCCTGGACCCCCGGTGAGGACTGAGTTTTAGCACATGCGTAGCCGAAGCAAGGAACAATGGGTTGGGGCCGCGGCCCTCTGCGGGCTGGCGGTCGTGCTGGCCCTTTCCTATGGGCGTGGACAGGCCAAGCCCACCGGCGGCTATGAGATCAGCGCGTCGTTCAATCGGGTCGATGGCTTGGCTGTCGGCGATGAAGTGACTCTGGGCGGTATTCAAGTCGGCAAGGTCGCTTCTCAGCGGCTGCAACCCGGGGCCTTTCGGGCCGAATTGGTGCTTTTGATCGACGACCACGTCAAACTGCCCATGGATACCTCGGCGGCCATCCATACGGATGGTCTCTTTGGATCGAAGTTCGTGGTGTTGGAACCGGGCGGCGATCCGGAAAACATGAAATCGGGGGATTCCATCGGGTTTACCCAGGAATCCATGGTGGTCGAAGATCTGCTGGAGATGATCATCTCCCAGGGGCGTTCCCAGCGCGGCATGACCGCCGAAAAATCGACCCAGGAAAGGTAACAAGCCATGCGTTCGAATATGGTGGAAACAGTCATGGGGGCGGTGGTGCTGCTGGTTGCCGCCATGTTCGTCTTTTTTGCCTATAACACGGCGCAGGTCAGCGCCGTGAGCGGGTACAAGGTGACCGCCGCCTTCTTCAAACTGGGTGGCTTGTCAGTCGGCGCCGATGTACGCATCAGCGGCATCAAGGTAGGCACCGTGATGGATCGCCATCTGGATCCGCAGACCTATGATGCCGTGGTGACCCTGTCCATATCTCCGGATGTGAAACTCCCCGCTGACACGGTTGCATCCATTGGCAGCGAAGGCATTCTGGGCGGCAAGTATATTCGCCTGACTCCCGGCCAGGCCACGGAGATGGTGGCGGCGGGCGGCGCTCTGACCCGGACCCAGGATTACCGGTCGCTAGAGGATCAGGTGGGTGAGATCATTTTTCTGGCGACTAATCCGGGTGGTGGGGCGACCCCAGGAACGCCATAAGGGGTTATTTCTTTTAAGATACACCAATACATTCTATAGTTTCCCCTCTGTTTCTGGGCTCGGCTTGAGAAGAGGGGAGTTTGTGATGCGCATTGTATCGGTGGTGGTAGTTATATGCTGCCTGGTCTCGCTTTCCGCTTGTCAGACTACGGAAGGGAGCGGCGGTGACATTGATTGGGGAGGCAGTAACAGGGAAAGCCTCGTGATCCTTTCCGAGCCGCTCAAGGCCCGCCTCGAAGGCCTTGAAAGAAAGATGGGGACGACCAGAAACAAGTGGGTTGAAAGCCTGACCTGGAATGGCGGTAAGGCCTCGGTGCATAAACTGTTCGACGGGTGGTATTTCCGCGGAAACTGGAATGATCCGGCCGATGCCGTCCGGCAGGCCCGTCACTGGATGCGATCAGCGAAAGATCCGGTGACATTCAATGAATCAGACGTGAAACGGACCAATACAAAGTTTTCAAGCGTTCTCTATGTTCACGGGCTTTCAGAGTCAGGAAAGAATCGGTGCTGGTCCGGCGTGTCTCGTTTCGGCGTACTCATGGAAGGGGGGGCCGTTGATAATCCCACCGGTCTGATGTCCTTCATATCTTGCGGGTCCGCAACGGATCGCTCCTTGCAAGAAAGTGAACAAGAACTTGTTTCCTTTCTTGGGCAAATTTGGCTGCGCCCCTGAACCGGGACGAAACCAAGTTTCTTTATCTTTGTTGTCGCGGAGCGCTGCTGTCTTCACCTTGCCTCATTCCGGTGCTATACCCGGCCCAACTATGAGGAGAAGGCAATGCGCCTCGCGTTTCAGGTCTTGATGTTTATGCTTTTGGGGGCGTCGGTTTCCGCCACCGAAATGGATACCGCTGTTTTGCAAGGGTTGGACAAAGTCACGGCGCGCATCTCCACCATCGAAGCCCCCATTGGTCAGTTGGTCAATTTCCGCAATCTGGAAATTATTGCACGTCATTGCGACAAGCGCCCGCCCGAGGAAACACCGGAAAGTTCCGCCTTTATGGATATCTGGGAAATCAGGGAAGGGGAGCCCACCAAAGGATTGTTCCGAGGCTGGATGTTTGCCTCCAGTCCGGCACTTAACGGCATGGAACACCCTGTTTATGATGTCTGGCTGCTCGACTGCCGGAACAGGTCTTCCAATGCGCCGGTCAGCTTGCCTGAATCCGGTGCTGCTTCGAACTGACCCTGGACTTGCATGGCGTCGGCCAGCATTTGATGGTAGTCCCGGCGCGGAATTGCAATGGCGCCGAAACGTTGTAAATGTTCGGTGATGAACTGCGCATCTAAAAGCGTATAGCCGCCCATGCGCAGACGTGCCACCAAGTGCACCAGCGCGACCTTCGAGGCATCGGTGGCGACAGAGAACATGCTTTCGCCAAAGAACGCACCGCCCAGGGCAATGCCATAGAGCCCGCCGACCAGTTTGCCGTCTTTCCAACACTCGACACTGTGGGCAACACCCAACTGGTGAAGCTGGCCAACGAGATCGAAGATCTCGCCATTGATCCAGGTCTCCTGTCGGTTGGCGGTGGTCTTGGCGCAATTATTGACCACCTCCGTAAAGGCGCTATCACAGCGGACATCGAAGAGGCCCTTGCGGATTTTTTTGCGTAGGGAGCGGGGGACATGGAAGGCATCCAACGGAAAGATGCCGCGCTCTTCCGGATCGAACCAAAGCAGCTCGCGGCTTTCCTTGGTTTCCGCCATGGGGAAAATTCCCGCCGCATAGGCTCGCAGGAGCATTTCAGGGCTGATTTGGCCAAGGGAACTCATGATCCGAGGGGGCTCTTTTTGTTTCGATTGCGTATCGTATTGTGTCAGAAGTTTCACAAAAACACAATGGTTATTTAGTAATGAAAAGCGGCGCGCGGGTGATGCCGCGCGCCGTCCGTATTTTCATATTTTTATCAAAGTGTTACCGAAGGTGCTGGGCATAAAAGGCGAGGGTTCGTTCCCAGGCCGTTGCCGCATCTTCTTCGTCGTAGCGGGATCCGGTGGGGTTGGCGAAGGCATGATTGGCGTCATACCAATGGACCGTGAGGTCGGTCTTTCCGGCCTCGGCCATGGCTTTTTCGAAACCGCCCACCATCGCGGCATTGATGCTTTTGTCCTGAGTGCCGAAATGGCCCAGGACGGGGCTTTGCAGGGAAGCGAGCTGGGCAGCGGTTTTGGTCACCCGGCCATAATAGATGACCGTGGCATCCACCGGGGTGGCCAGGGAGGTATTGAGCGACCAGCCACCGCCGAAGCACCAGCCGATGGTGCCCACCTTGCCGGTGCATTGTTTGTGATTGCGCAGCCAGTCCACCAGGGTCACCAGTTGCTCGGTGCCTTTGGTGGAATCGACGCTCTTCATGTATTTCATGGCGCCTTCGCGGTCTGTGGCCACATTGCCACCGTACATGTCCACGGCAATCGCAATATAGCCCAGCTTGGCGAATTCAGCCGCCACGGTCTTAATCTGGTTGTTCAAACCCCACCATTCGTGGATCAGCAGCACCGCCGGGGCGGGGGTGACATCGGGCATGGCGATGACCCCGGTGGCTTCGCCGCCGGACGGGGTCTTGATCGAGATTGGCTTGGTGGCGCTATGAGCGGAAGCCCGCGCCAATTCCGGGTAAGCCAGCACCGTGGCAAGCGGCAAGGCTGCCAGGCCTTTGATGAAGTTGCGCCGTTGGTCGTCGGTGACCGGGGGCAGGGGCTTGTTCGACGGAGTATCGCCGCAACCGAAGAGATCGCACATGAGTTCTTCCTCCCAAACTGATGGACCCCTTGGTATCGGGGCGATTCTTGATCTTAAAAATATAGCGACAATGAGGGGAGGTTAAAGAGTGAAAAGGCATATTATTTTTGTGTAATACGAAAGAAGTGCATGGAGGAAATGGGTGTAAGCTTATTTCACCCATTGTTTCGGAGTGTTTGCAAATTTATCCCTGAGTGCTTGAAAAATGCCGCGCGACAGGTACACTGCCACGGACGCCCTGGGGGGGAAATCCGGGGTTCTTGTAATTTAGCTTGATGAGGTTGATATGGCTTTTCAGTTGGCACCGTTCCTGGCGCAATCCGCGCCCGGCGTTGGCGTAATCGGTAGCATCGTCGGCGGTTCCGCCGCTCTGGCTCAGGGCCTTCGCGCCAAGTCGCGTGGCGAAGCCACCAACAAGGACGTGGCTCTGCACACGGTCAAGGAAGCCTCCGGCGCCGGTGTGGCGACGGCTATCAGCGCCTATACGGTCGGTGTCGTCGGTGGTGGTCTGACCATTTCTCTTGGTACGGCCTTCGTGGCCGCCGTGGCCGGCAAGTATGCCTGGGACCGTGGCATGGACTACCTTGAAAGCCGGGTCGCCGAAGAAGAAGAATCCGCCTGATTTTTCTACGGATCAGCGATTGAGTTTCAGCGACGGGCATCCCTGCAAAGGGGTGCCCGTTTGCCGTGGGGAACTTCTATCCACAAGCCGGAAACTCCCATCATATTGACGTTTTCGGCCAAGGGGCTACTGTATCTGGCCAATGGTGGACTGATCGTGGAGAGGATACATGGCAGCGGAAGTTGCTCCGGCTGAAGACATACGGGAAACCCGGCTCGCCGATGCCTTGGGCGAACGCTATCTCTCTTATGCTCTCTCCACCATCATGTCTCGCTCGCTGCCCGATGTGCGTGACGGCCTGAAGCCGGTTCACCGGCGGCTGTTGTTTGCCATGCGGCAATTGAAGCTTGATCCGAAAACCGGCTTCAAGAAATGCGCCCGTATCGTCGGCGATGTGATGGGCAAGTATCACCCTCACGGAGATCAGGCCATCTACGACGCCATGGTACGTTTGGCCCAGGAGTTCGCCCAGCGCTATCCGCTGGTGGATGGACAAGGCAATTTCGGCAATATCGACGGCGATAACGCGGCGGCCATGCGCTACACGGAAGCCCGGCTGACCGAAGTGGCCACGGCATTGCTCGATGGTATCGATGAAGATACCGTTGATTTCCGCTCCACCTATGACGGCGAGGAAGACGAGCCGGTGGTGTTGCCCGCTGCTTTCCCCAATTTGCTGGCCAATGGCGCTCAGGGAATCGCCGTGGGCATGGCCACCAACGTGCCGCCACACAATGCCGGGGAACTCTGTGACGCGCTGATCCATTTGATCAAGCATTCCAATGCGACCATCGATAAGCTGGTGGATATGGTTCGAGGCCCGGATTTTCCCACCGGTGGAATTCTGGTGGACGCGCGCGAAACCATTGTCGAAGCCTATCGCACCGGGCGCGGCGCGTTCCGCCTGCGGGCCCGATGGGAGGTGGAGAAGTTGCGTCTGGGCATGTACCAGATTGTCGTCACCGAAATTCCCTATCAGGTTCAAAAATCCCGGTTGATCGAGAAAATCGCTGATTTGATGAATCAGCGCAAATTACCGTTTCTGGCCGATGTGCGCGACGAATCCACCGAAGAGGTTCGGCTGATCTTAGAACCACGCAACCGGACCCTCGATCCGAATGCGATGATGGAGCAGATGTTCCGCCTGACCGAATTGGAAGGCCGGGTCGGCTTCAACATGAACCTGTTGGACGCCGAAAATACGCCCCGGGTGATGACCCTGCGCGAGGCCCTTCAGGCGTTTCTGGATCATCGCCATGTGGTGTTGGTGCGCCGCTCTGAATTTCGGCTGGGCAAGATCGCCCATCGTTTACATATCCTCGAAGGCTATCTCATCGCCTTCCTTAACCTGGATGAAGTGATCCGCATCATTCGCGAAGAGGACGAGCCCAAGCAGGACCTGATGCGGGCCTTCGATCTGACGGACATTCAGGCCGAGGCCATTCTCAATATGCGGCTGCGTCAATTGCGCAAGCTTGAAGAGATGGAACTGCGTCGAGAGCACGATGCGCTTTCCGCCGAGAAAACCGACTTGGAAGACTTGTTGGCCGATGATGGCCGCCGCTGGAAGCGCATTGCCGAAGAGATCGCCGAGACCCGCAAGAAGTTCGGCCAAAAGACCGAACTGGGGCGTCGTCGTACCGAGATCGGAGAGCCGCCCAGTGCCGAGGTGGTCCCCCTGGACGTGATGATCGAGCGCGAACCGATCACCGTACTCTGCTCGGAAAAGGGCTGGATCCGGGCCATGAAGGGACACGTCGCCGACGTGTCCGAGGTCAAGTACAAGGAGGGAGACCGGGAGGGTTTCGTTCTGCGCTGCGAGACCACCGACAAACTGCTGGTATTCGGCACCAATGGGCGATTCTATACCCTTGGTGGCGACAGGCTGCCCGGCGGGCGGGGCATGGGCGAGCCGGTGCGGTTGATGGTCGATTTGCCGAACGATCATGATATCGCCGCGCTAGTTATCCACAAGCCCGGTCGCAAGCTCGTGCTGGCCTCTTCGGATGGACGGGGCTTCCAGGTGGAGGAGAACGACGTATTGGCTCAAACCCGGTCGGGCAAGCAGATCCTCAATGTGGCCAAGGGTGCCACCGCCAAGTTCTGCCTGGCGGCGAGCGGGGATTCGGTGGCTACCGTGGGTAAGAACCGCAAGCTGTTGGTTTTTCCTCTCGAAGAATTGCCGGTAATGACCCGGGGGCGGGGCGTGATCTTGCAAAAATACAAGGACGGCGGCCTGTCGGATATCAAGACGTTCACCCTGGAAGACGGGTTGACTTGGAGCCTTGGCGAGCGCACCCGTACGGAGACGGATTTAACCGCCTGGCGTGGCAAGCGGGCTCAGGCCGGACGGCTGCCTCCCAATGGTTTCCCGAAGAGCAATCGATTCACGTGAAATTGATGCGCTGCACGGCATTTACCGCGCCGCAAAAGGCTGCTATACCGAACGGGTAATTCACCGCTATTGTCCGAGGTTCCGATGCACGCTGATACCTTCCATCCGACGCTTCTGTCCGCCGCATTGCCCGCCCAGCGCGACAACGCGATTGTGCGTGGCCTGTTCATTGCCTTCGCGGGCAGTTTGCTTCTGACCCTGTCGGCCAAGCTGCAAGTTCCTTTCTGGCCGGTGCCCATGACCATGCAGCCGCTTGTGGTTTTGATGATCGGGGCCGCTTTCGGACCGCGCCTCGGCATGGCCACCGTGGCTTTGTATTTGCTCGAAGGCGCCGCCGGATTGCCGGTGTTTGCCGGAACACCTGAAAAGGGTATTGGTCTTGCCTATATGGCCGGTCCCACCGGTGGCTATTTGTTGGGCTTTCTGCTGTCGGCCGGTCTGGTCGGTCATCTGGCACAGAGGGGCTGGGACCGTCATGTGCTGACCACGGTCGCTTCCATGGTATTCGGTATGCTGGTCATTTATGGCCTGGGCGTTAGCTATCTGGCCAGCCTCATTGGTCTTGAAAAAGCACTGATGTTTGGCATGGTGCCGTTCCTTGCCGGGGACGCGGTGAAAATCATCCTGGCCGCCGCCATCTTGCCCGGTGCCTGGAAACTGCTGGCGCGCCTTCGCCGCTAACTCTTTCTATCCCACCGGAAACGGTCCCCTATCGAAACCCGCCGGACTCCGGCGGGTTTTTTTCATTAGCTTGTCCTCGTCGGTCCGAGGCGATAGAAGGGGCCGACCTGTTTTAGGAGATCGAGATCATGACTGTTTCGCAAAACCCGCTCAATGTGGCTGTCCTAGGTGCCAGTGGCTATACCGGTGCCGAGTTGGTAAGGCTTTTGTCTTGCCATGACGGCGTGCGACTGGCTGCCCTGACAGCCGACCGCAAGGCGGGACAAACCATGGCCTCGGTCTTTCCGCAATTCGCCATGCTCGATCTGCCGACCCTGATCACCATCGACGAGGTGGATTGGTCGGGGATCGATGTGGTGTTCGGCTGTCTGCCCCACGGGACCATGCATGGCTTGGTGCGCAAGCTGCCCGAACGGATCAAGGTTATTGATCTGTCGGCGGATTTCCGGCTACGGGACGGCGCCGTCTATAAGCAATGGTATGGTCTCGACCACAGTGCCCTCGATTTGCAAGAGCAGGCGGTCTATGGCCTTCCGGAGATCCATCGCGAAGCCATTGCCGGCGCGCGGATCGTCGCTGGGCCGGGCTGCTATCCCACGGCGGCCCAGGTGCCCCTGGTGCCGTTGTTGACGGCAGGTCTGATTGATACCGACGATATCATCATCGATGCCAAGTCCGGCGTTTCCGGGGCCGGTCGGGCGGCCAAGGAAGGGGTGCTCCATACGGAAGTGTCCGAGGGCTTCCATGCCTATGGCGTGGCCGGACACCGCCATGCGCCTGAGATCGAGCAAGGCTTGGGCTGGGCCTCCGGCACGAATATGACCATTGCTTTCACGCCGCACCTGGTACCCATGAATCGGGGCATCCTGGCGACCATGTATGTGAAGCTGCGGAACGGAGCCTCGGCGGACGACCTGCGCGTTTTGCTGGCCGATCGCTACGCCGACGAGCCTTTCGTTACCATTGTACCCGAAGGCCATTCCCCGTCCACCCGCCATGTGCGCGGCTCGAACCATGTGATGGTCGGGGTGTTCCAGGACCGGCTGCCGGGACGGGCCATCGTCCTCTCCGCCATCGACAACCTGGTCAAGGGGGCCTCGGGGCAATTGGTGCAAAGTATGAATGTGATGTGCGGCTTTCCGGAAACCCAAGGATTGGAGCAGTTGCCGCTGTTTCCGTGAGGATGGTGGCATAGGAGAATGGGTGCGGACACCCAGAATACCGGGTATCATTCCAGACGCGATGGGTGAAGTGTTCTAAAGGGGGATGCCTTGGGGGTTCGTGTCATTCTGTTTGTTCTCGCCCTTCTGGGAGGGGCAATGCCGGCGGCGGCGATGGATCTTGCCATTTGCGCCAGAGCTCAAGGGCATCCGAAGCACTATGTGGACTCTTCGGGAAATCCCAAGGGATACGCTATCGAGGTTGCTGCCGAAGCGGTGCGCCGGGCCGGTTATAGGTCGCGCATCTTGAATTTCCCTTGGAAGCGGGCACAGAAGACAGCTCTTGATGGTCTTTGTATCATCACCGCTTTTTCGGTGACGGAAGAGCGGAAGGCAAAGTACCTGTTTAGTGACTCAATGTTTATTGATCGTGTTTTGCTGTGGCAGGCTGCAGCCAGACCGTTTCCTTTCTTCCGCTTTGAGGACCTGATTGGAAAGCACATCGGGATTCCCACGGCCAGCTATTACGCGGGCGAGTTTGATCGCGTCCGGCCTCAACTGAATCTATTTGAAGACAGTGAGAAACAGGTCAGCCTCAAGATGCTGATCAAAGGGCGCCTCGATGCCGCGATTATCCCGGGCGACATTGCCGCCGCGAAGTTTCTGGCGCGTCTTCAAGGGGTGGATTTCGCGCAACTAAAGCCATCGGATACACCGATTTCCTTGGATCCCAATCACATTGGTGTGCCGAAGAATCTGATCGGTTTCGAGGCGGCGGGTCTTACGGAAAAACTCAATGCGGCATTGGCGGCCATGGCAGCGGATGGAACCACAAGGGCTATTTTGAGCCGCTACCAGTAGGCGTTCACCGCCACCGATCATTCATATGCAAGCGGGGTACGAAATTGAGATCACTGATAACTTTCGGGTTTGGCTTGCTTGTTGGCGGTCTTTTGCTGCAGAAAACGGTCTGGAGCGCGGAGCCAGCGACCTTGTATATGACTGAAATTCCCGGTCAAACCATGCTCGATGAGAGCGAGCCAGGGATCTCTCTGAGACTCACCCGAGAAGCATCGAAACGCGCAGCCATCACGTTGGATGAGCGGTTTGTTCCTTGGGGCCGGGCCGTTGGGAAAACCGAGTCGGGGTCTGATACCTTGATTGTGCCCTTCTCTCGCACAGCCAAACGAGAGGATCGCTTCGCCTGGATCGCTCCCTTGTTCGATATGACTTTCGGATTTGTTTCGTTGGGTACGGCGGTCGATACCAAGGCCGAGGCTCGAACCCTCAAGCGATTGGGCGTATGGCGGGAAACCTCCATGGAGGAGGAACTGATAAAAGAGGGCTTTACCAACCTGGTGCCGGTTTCAAACGATAAGGCCCTGGTCCGCATGCTGATAAACGGACGACTGGATGCCTGGTACGGCTCCATCGCCGAGGCGAAGTATATCTTTGCAGGCATCGACATCATCAATCGCCAGAAGATCCGTTTTGGCCAACCAGTCAAGGCCAGTCCCGTCTGGCTTGCCGGGGGGCTGGCCAATTCGCCATCCATGGTGGACAGATTCCGCAGCGCCCTGAAATCCATGAGAGCCGACGGCTTCATCGAAAAGACCATGGCGCAGCAAGATGCGGCGTTTGAATAGTCCGATGGCCTTGGGAAAGGGAACTACAGCGCTTTCTCCAATACCGCTTCGATCCCGCGCACAACCTCTTGGCATCGTCCTGCGTCGAGAGCGTCAGGGTGGGGAGGAGCGAAGCACCGGGAATCATTGTCATAGTACTGGCCCGAAGCGCCATCGAATTCATCGCTCAGGGCCGCGCGCATCAGGATATCCGCGCCGATGCGGATATCGTTCCCGGCCACACCGAAGCCTTCCTTCACCATCTTGCTCGCCAGCATGGAGCCGGGATTGACGGCCACGACCAAGGGCCCGCTCTCCTTGAGCGACTCTGCCAGGGTCCGTGACCACATGGTGAGGGCCAGCTTGCTCTGCGCATAGGCCTCGAAATCGGAGAGTTCGACCCCACCGGCCAAGGCCCGAAGATCGACCGGAGACTGGGCGGCGGAAGACAGATTGACCACCCGCCCATCGCATCCCATCAATGGCAACAGCCGTTGGGTCAGCCGATAGGGGGCGATGGTATTGACCATGAAGCGCACATCGAGCCCCGTTGGGGTGATGGGATCGGGGGTTTTGAAGATGCCTGCATTGTTTATCAGGACATCCAGGCTGCTATGCTTGTCGATCACCGCCTGGGCGAGCGCTTCCACATCTGGCAGTCGTGATAGGTCCGCCTTGTAGCATTCCAGCGGCCCGCCACCGGGGATACCCGAGAGATCTTCTTCCACCTGTGCCAATTTCGCCGGGTTGCGTCCGTGCAGCAGCACGCGGTGACCTGCCCCGACCAGCATTTTTGCCGTTTCCAATCCGATTCCATCGGTGGCGCCGGTCAAGAGAATGGTTTTTTGCATTATGCTTGCTCCTTTAGCCGGAAAAGTCCGGCATGAGATCATCGGCCAGGCGCTTCAAGGTGGACTCGATGTCGGCCTGGTTGAACCGCAGATTTAGGGCCACATGGTTAATGCCGATCTCCTGTATCGATTTTAGATAGTCTCGAAGTGCCCGGATTCCTGATCGGAACCCCAAGTGAATCGGCTCCGGAGGGGCATTCGAATCTTCAACCAGATCGATATACAGCGATTGCAGGGCCGGTTTCTCTGGTCCACCCGCGGTTTTGACCCGCGCCCGCCAGTCATGGATGATCCGTGCCTGAGTGGAAATGTTGCGCGGATAAGTGATCCACCCATCCCCATGCGCGGCGATCCATTCGGGAGACTGCTGACTGCCGCCGGTGATCAGAAGCGGCAGTTTTCCCGACAATGGCTTGGGCAGCATATCCATGCCCCCATAAGGGTTGCCATGAAGATTCTCGAAGGTTGGAGCGTCTTCCCACATGCGTTGAATATAGTCGAAGCTTTCTTGAAACAGCGCGCCGCGATCGTCGAAGGGCAGGTTGAGGGCCGGATATTCCTCCGGTCGATCCCCCGAGGCCACACCCAGAATGAGGCGTCCTCCGGATAACACATCGACGCTGGCTGCCGCCTTGGCTACATGGGCCGGGTGGCGCAGGGGAAGGATAATGCTGGCGACCCCCAGAGCGATGCGCTCCGTCCGGGCGGCCAGAAAGCCCAGGTAGGCAAAGGGATCGAACATCTGGCCCGCATCGCCGAAGGAGGGCACGTTGAACGGCACATCCCGCAACCAAAGAGCAGAAAACCCCAGTTCTTCGGCCCATTGAACCCTTTCCAAATGGTGGGCCATGGTCGGTACCGGGCCTTGGGCATAGGTCTCCAGCGGCACCACCAATCCGAGGCTCAGGCGGTTTGGTTGGAAAACCGTGTTGTAGCCTCGGTTGATGGCCTGAAAGGATGTTTTCTTCGTCATTGTTCAGGCCCAGCTAACCACATCGGCCATTTCGCGTCGGGTTTTGGGGAACATGGGCCCATCGGCGCGATAGCCGAAAGCGACCATGACAGCAGGCTTGTAGCGTGCCGGATCGATATTGAAATGCTTTTCCAATACGGCAATGGTCTTGTCCACCTCGAAGCCTTCGATGGGGCAGGAGTCGATACCCATCAATGCGGCGGTGGTCATCATGTTGCCCAGCGCGATATAGGCCTGGCGGGCCGACCAGTCGCTGATCTGCCGGTCTCCCTGGATCTTGAAATCCTGATCCTGGAACTTCTGATAGGCGCCATTGATGAAGCCGATGACATCCTCGGGAAGCTGTTTGACCTCTTTCATATGGTTCTGTAGATATTCGGAATGGTGGGTCATGGTCGCGCCCGTGTGGGCCAAGAAAATGCAGAAATGGCTCGAGGTGCCCAACTGCCCGGCGGTGCCATTGGTGGCGCCATTGGCACCCCAGGTGAAATCCCGGAACAGCTCGCGCTTCTCCGGGGTTTGGATGACCAGAAGCTGCCAAGGCTCCATGCCGAAAGAGCTGGGCGACAGGCGCGCTGTTTCGAGGATGGTATCGAATTCCCTGTCGCTGATTTTGCGCTCGGCGTCGAATACCTTGGTGGCATGGCGAAAATGATAGGCCTCAAGGATCTGGGCCTGGACATCATTGAGAGGGGAAGCGGTATCCATAATGCGGTCTCCATTGGTTTCTGGTCCGCATGATACGCATCCCATTGATCATAACTATCTGATGATTTCGGGAATCATTATCCCACTGAATGGTATAATGGCCCCTACAAAAGGTCGCCATAACGCTGTTGGTTGGTTTTGACGATATGCGCCTGCATGAAGTCGAGGAACGCCTTGACCCGGGCGGGCATTAACCGACCAGGGGGGCGCACCGCCCAGATCTTGCGTTCGGGCCAGACCCGGTAGCGCGGCAACACAGCAACCAGCCGTCCCGCTCGGATATCCGGCCCGGCATGCCAAAGGGAGGCTTGGCCGATGCCCAATCCCGCCACCGACCATTCCCCAACCGCATCGCCAAGATCGACCCTAACGGGCCCGGACACCGGAATATCATGAACCGCGCTATCTTCGCCAATCAGTTGCCAGCTATTGGTTTTTCCCAAAGTCAGGCAGGCATGTTTGACCAGCTCTCGCGGTGTTTCTGGGATTCCGGAACGGGCGAGATAGGCCGGTGCGGCCACCAGGAGTACGGGGTTCTCGTCGATCTTCTGTGCCAGCAGGCTTGACGGCGCCAACTCACCGATGCGAAAGGCGAGATCGAAACCCTGCTCGACAATATCCACAACGGTATCGGTCAGGTTCAAATCCAGCATCACATGGGGATAGAGCCGCAGGAACTCGGGCACGAAAGGCACGATATGCGATCGCCCAAAGGAGGCCGAGGCGGTGACGCGCAAAGTCCCGGAAACCGATTGCGCACTATGGGAGAGCGCCGTGCGGGCATCTTCCACATCTTCGAGAATCCGCTTGGCATGTTCGAGAAACAGTTCGCCGTCCGGAGTCAGCGAGACGGTTCTGGTGGTGCGGTTGAGCAATTTGACTTTGAGATCGGCTTCGAGTTTCTGAATGCGTTGGGAGGCATTGGTGGTGGAAAGATTGAACTCGGCCCCGGCTCGCCCGATGGCACCTAGGGCGGCGACGCGAACAAATAGATTCAGAGTCCAGATATCAAAAGACAAATTAATCGGTCATCCGTTAAGGGGCGCCTCATGGTTCGACCATTATGGGCCGCAGGGGTGTATTTTTAAAGGGAGTGGTGGAGGCTCTATGGCTTGTGGCACGATCGTTCCCGAAGGGGGATGAAAAGCCTTCGGTCAAAGGGACAGGAGAGCGATGTCGGTGTTAAGCAACTTTGAAAATCAGCCTCGGTTTCTGGGCGACGGTTGGCGTGTGTCGTCTCTGCATCGGGCAGGCCTGGACGGAGAAACGTTTCAGGCGGTTGTTAAATCCATTGAAAAGGACGCCCATTCGGATTTTCATTCCCTGCTCGTTGCACGGCATGGAAGGTTGGCCTTCGAGGGTTACTTCAATGGCTACGATACCGGCAGCCTGCACGATATCCGCTCTGCGGGTAAGAGTATGACTTCGACTTTGGTTGGGATCGCCATTGATCAAGGCGTGATTCCCTCCGTTGACCACCGGGTTTTACCCTACTTCCATGGCTATGAACCGCTTCGGGACCTGGATGATCGGAAGGCGTCAATCAAGATCAGGGACCTGCTGATGATGAGGTCCGGTCTGGACGCCGACGACAATGATCGAGCGACACCGGGAAATGAAGAGGCCATGCTCAATTCACCCGACTGGATCCGCTATGCGCTAGATCTGCCAATGAGCGCCGAGCCCGGCCAGAAATGGGCCTATGCCGGGGTCAACAGCATGCTCCTGGCGGGGCTGCTCGAAGCGGCAACGGAGCAGCCCTTGCTGGAATATGCGATGCAATATCTGTTCGAGCCACTAGGGATCCACAGCCTTCTCTGGCAATCTTCGCCCCAGGGAACCCCCGCCGGGCAGGGGTTTATGGCGCTAAGTGGACGGGATATGCTCAAGTTGGGGCAGATGATGCTCAATGGTGGCGCTTGGAACGGGCGCACGATCGTTTCAGAGGATTGGGTGCGAGAGGTATCTCGATGCCGGACCTTGCTCCCCGATGAAAAGCATGCAGGGTACGGCTATCATTGGTGGTGTCTAGCCATGGACCGGAACGGTCAGAAGCTGGCATGTTTCTTTGCCTCTGGAAATGGCGGCAACAAGATCTACGTTGTTCCAGATCTCCAGATGGTCGTCGCTTTGGCCAGTTCAGCCTATAACAAGCCCTACATGCACGCTCGCTCACACGAGATTTTGAAACGGGTCATTCAGTCAGTAATTTAGTTTTAGACGTCCAGGTCCTCGACGAACTTGGCCTGGTCCTGGATGAAAGCCATGCGGGCTTCCGGCTTGCGGCCCATGAGTTGTTCCACCAGCGAGGCGGTCTCCTTGGCTTCCTCGATTTCGTCCTCGCTATGGCCCATGGGGACCGAGACCTTGAGCAGGATCCGCGAGGCCGGGTCCATGGTGGTCTCCTTGAGCTGTGCCGGGGGCATCTCGCCCAGTCCCTTGAAGCGGCTGACCTCGATCTTGCCTCGTCCCGAAAACTCCTTGGCCATCAATTCTTCCTTGTGCGCCTCGTCGCGGGCATAGAAGACCTTGCCCCCCTGAGCGATGCGAAACAAAGGTGGAAGGGCGATAAAAAGGTGTCCAGTTTCAATCAGTTTCGGCATCTCTCTAAAGAAATACGTCATCAACAAGGAGGCGATATGGGCACCATCCACATCCGCATCGGTCATGATGATGATCTTCTCGTAGCGCAGGGCCTCCTCGCTGTAATTGTCCCGCGTGCCGCAGCCCAGGGCTTCCTGTAGATCGGACAGTTCCTGGTTGCCGCGCAGTTTGTCGGCGGAGGCCGAGGCGACGTTGAGGATCTTGCCACGCAAAGGCAGGACCGCTTGGGTATCGCGGCGGCGGGCCTGCTTGGCCGAGCCTCCGGCGGAGTCACCCTCGACGATGAACAGTTCTGTGCCTTGCTGGATGGAGCGCGAGCAGTCGGCGAGCTTGCCGGGCAGGCGCAGGCGCTTGGTGGCCGAGGCCCGCTTCATTTCCTTGTCCTGCTTTTTGCGCAGGCGGGAATTGGCCCGATCGACGATGCGCTCCAACAGGGCCTTGGCCCCGTCCGGATCGCCGGACAGCCAGTGGTCGAAATGGTCCCGTACGGCATTTTCCACCAGGCGCGAGGCTTCGGCGGTGGAGAGCTTCTCCTTGGTTTGGCCCTGGAACTGCGGGTCGCGGATAAACACCGACAGCATGATGCAGGCACCGCCCACCAGGTCGTCGGCGGTCATCTTGGCGGCCTGGCGGTTGTTGACCAACTCGCCGTGGGCCTTCAGGCCGCGCAGTAGGGCGGTGCGCAGGCCGGTCTCGTGGGTGCCGCCCTGGGGGGTGGGGACGGTATTGCAGTAGGAATTGAAAAAGGCCTCGTCATCCTCGGGCCAGGCTACCGCCCATTCCATCTTACCCGCATTGTCCGGAAACTGAGCGGTTCCGGCGAAGGGAGTGGGGGTGACCATGGCCCGTCCGTCCAGGCTGGCGGCCAGAAAATCGGACAGACCGCCAGGGAAGTGCAGGGTGGCTTGTTGCGGGGTCTTGTCTTCTTCTTTCAGCAAAGACGGATCGCAAGACCAGCGGATCTCGACGCCACGGAACAGGTAAGCCTTGGAGCGGACCAGTTTGTACAGGATCGAGGGCTTGAAATGCAGACGGTGACCGAAAATCTGCGTGTCGGGCTGAAAAATCACCGTTGTGCCGCGCCGGTTCTGTGTCGCGCCCATGTTGCGCAGCTTGGTCAGTGGTTTGCCGCGCTCGTAACTCTGGGCCCAGAGCTCCCGGTCACGGGCCACTTCAACTTCCAGCTTTTCCGCCAGGGCATTGACCACCGAAATACCCACGCCGTGCAGACCGCCGGAGGTCTCATAGGCCTTGCCGCCGAATTTGCCGCCGGAGTGCAGGGTGGTCAAAATCACTTCCAGCGCCGATTTTTCACGCATCTTGGGGTGTTTATCCACCGGGATGCCGCGCCCGTTGTCGCGCACGGTGACGCGGTTATCCACGCCCAATTCCAATTCAATGCGGCTGGCATGCCCGGCCACGGCCTCGTCCATGGAATTATCCAATACTTCGGCCACCAGGTGATGCAGGGCTCGCTCATCGGTGCCGCCGATATACATGCCCGGACGCCGCCGGACGGGCTCCAGGCCTTCGAGGACCTCGATGTCCTTGGCCGAATAGCCGCCGGTGGTCGCGCCGTCCGCCTGGAAAAGATCGTTCATGGGGGCTGCCTCATTCCGTATGGTGCGCTATCCTAGAAAACCCGTCTTGACGTGACAAGCAGGATAAGGGGTATTTGGGTCATTCGTCCCTCAACATCTTGTGGAATGATAGGGTTATCCACCATGACCGATCAAACTGAACCCGGACCGCACGGCATTGCCGCCACTCGGACCCTGGCCATGCCCGCCGATACCAATCCCAATGGCGATATTTTCGGCGGATGGTTGATGGCGCAAATGGACGTGGCCGGCAGTCTGATTGCCCGTGAAAGGGCCGGGGGGCGGGTTGCGACGGTGGCTGTCGATGCCATGGCGTTTCACCTGCCCGTGCGCGTGGGGGACGTGGTCAGCTGCCACGGTCTGGTCCAAAGGGAAGGGACGACCTCTCTGTCGGTGCATGTGGAGGCCTGGGTACAGCGCCATCTTAGCGGCCATGAACAGATGGTCACCGAGGGCACTTTCGTCTATGTGGCCATTGATGGGAATGGCGCCAAGCGAAAGCTGCCCCCAGTGTCCGGTATGGGGCCTCTGTGACGAGTCAATAGAGCGCACCAATAATCAGCCAGGCGTAGGCCCCCAAACCAAAAATGGTCAAACCAATGAAATCCTTGGCGAAAGTCCAGTTGAACATGGTTCATGCCTCCGGGCAAAAGAGAACAAAAGCGACACATTGACCCAAGATGTATCATGGCCCAAAAGAGAATACAACAAGAACATTTGCTCTCGGCGATGTGATGGGATGTTGGGGGGAGAGCTGTGGCAAAGTCCTTACGAGCAAGGGCGGCGATCAAAGGAGGATGGAAATGGGCTGGAATAGGCGAGCCTTGGGTTTGGGTATCTGCATTGGCTTACTGGCCAGCGGTTCGCAGGCTGGCGAGGTTCGCGTGGTCGATGCCGATGTGGTTCGATCCGGAGATGGCAGCTATCGCTTCGATGTGACCCTGCGCCATGGGGATGAAGGCTGGGATCACTACGCCAACCAGTGGCAGATCGTGGCACCGGACGGTCAGGTTTTAGGGACTCGGACTTTGCTGCACCCCCATGTGAATGAACAACCCTTTACCCGCAGTTTGGGCGGCGTCCGGATCCCGCCAGGTGTCGACCATGTCGATGTCATGGCGCGCGATAGCAAACATGGAATTGGCGGCAAGCCATTTCGAGTGCTGATTCCAAACCGCCCGTAACCAAGGCAGGAAGTATCCTCTCGACGCCGGAACCCAGGAGGGTTATAATATAACCTTATTGGGCGAGTCGGGGGACGCCGCACGGTGAATAGGGGTGTGCCATGACCTTCTTGTCGTATGCATTTGTCGGTCTGCTTGTGACTTGGCTCTGCATTGCCTTCGTCGTCGAAGCCGCTTTGGTTGGGATGCTGGTATTCGGTGTTTTCAAGCAAGTCCATCGCCTGCTTGGATTCAGGCGAAAGACTTTAGTTCCGACGAACTGAAGCATTAACCGAACCGTAACCGTCAATGCGCGAATATGGCAACAGTGACTCAACTGTGCCTATTCGTGGAGAGATTGTTATGGGCCATTATCGATATCAGGTTCGATACGCAACGCGGGAAACCCGTCCAGAGGTAGAACAATTGCTGGAAGGTCGTTGCATGGGCGATTGGTCCGTGGAGGAGGAACAGCGCCGCCGCGCCCGTTCCGCCGATAGCCACCTGTTCCGGGTTCACTTCGAGCAGGAAGGCGATATTCTCGCCCTATTCAAGTCGGCCACCAGCGCCTGCTAGCTTTTCAGCCGGTAGCGCACCACACCTTTAACCTCGGTGGGGTCAATGGGCTTTCCCTTGTGCAGAATTTCGAGGGTACCGGCGCGGGCTTGGTGTAGGGCCTGTTGTTTGACCGCTTGGAAATAGCGGCGCCAGGGTACGGGTTTACCGTGATCCTTGGTCTGTTCCTTGGCATAGGCCTGGGCGATCTCCTGCCCCCCGGCAGAGGCTTTATCGGACAGAAAAGACATCATGAAGGTAACCAGCGGATCCGGCTTCCGCTGCTCGTTCTCGTTGGTCATGGCGAGGTTAATCCTAATCGGTATGGGGAAGAACGGCGTCTACGGGACTGATTAGCACGGTTTCCCAACCGGCGACCACATGCGGAGCGATGCTCCGGGCCCAGTGCAATGTCCGTTCGGCAAATTCAGGTGTGAAATGATAGGCGTCACGGATTTGCGACAAGATGGCCTGCTCTTCGGGCGGCACCTGTCCATCGCAGACGGCGACCAGGGATATCTCCAGCAATAGAACCGTCCGCGCTTTCATACTATCGAACACATCCAGGCGGAAATTGCCCTGTGCCGTGGCCAAATCCGGTACCACGTCCCAGCCGATTTCAGACTGTATGGCACCCAGCAGGGAATGCTCCTCGGCAACGATCTTGCCGTCGGCCTGACAGAGCTTCATGGCAAGGGCCAGGAACACCGATTTTTGCTGAGGATTGAGGATGTTGAGAAACACGATAGGGGTCCTAACGGTGAAAAGCGCCGGTCATGAAAAAGTCACTTTTGTAAACGGCAGCCGAAAGCGGATTAAATAAGGAAAAATCCACCCGCGTCACGGGGAATCCAGCGGCGCCAGTATGTGATCATAGAGGGCCTGATAGCTGCCGTCTTGTTTCATTTCCCGCAGCGCCTCCGTGACTTTTGGGATGTGGTGCTGGTGTTTTTTATTCAGGTACATATACATCTTCAGATCGACGAACGGTGGATCGAGAATGGCCAGGTTTTTCAGGCCCATCTGCCGGGCAACCCACAATCCCTGCCAGCGCTCGTACAGAGCCACGTCGGCCCGACCGGCTCTCAGGATATCGAACATCTGATTGGCGTCGCGGGTCTTGATGATCTGTTCGGCCTGTTTGACATTGTTGTCAAAGATCTTCCAACCGGTGATATATGTCACCGCTTGCCCGGCCAAGGAGCCCCAGCCCGACACGGGGATTTTCCTGCCGGTGGTGTAGCCCACAAACTGGGAATTGATCAGGCTTTCGGGCACGCGAACCAAATTGGGATAGGTTTTTTCCAGCCCCTTGATACGGAGCAAACAGCCGTCTTCCAAACCATCGTTGGCGTTGCGCAGCACTCTCTCGGCCGGAAGCACGATGACGCGTAGGTCCAATCCCGCACGCCGGAAGGCTTCCTTGGCCAATTCCTCAAGAAATCCGTCTTCGGCCTCAGTGGTAACGAACGGCGGCTTGAGCCCAGTGGCTATGGTAAGGCGTTCGACTGCCTGGGCTGACGTCTGACCAATGACAAGGGCCGCGACCGCGCCCAATGCCCAACGCAACAAATTCATCGGAACTTCCCTGGTATCCCTTTTCATTTAGTCGAAATTATAGCCACTTAATTATATAATACTCAATGATAAAGTAGATTATAGTGCAAGCGGGCCTTTGTGCGGCAATCGCGAGTAATTCTATGCGCGGGGCGTCGGCGGCAAAAAAGGGCGGGATTGCTCCCGCCCTTGGTAACGCAGTGTTGGGTCCGTTTAGGACGAGTAGTACATCTGGAACTCGACCGGGTGCGGGGTATGCTCGAAGTTGTAGACTTCTTCCCACTTGAGCTCCAGATAGCCGTCGATCATGTCGCTGTTGAACACGTCGCCCTTCATCAGGAACTCGCGGTCGGCGTCCAGGGCTTCCAGAGCTTCGCGCAGGCTGCCGCAGACGGTCGGCACTTCGGAGAGCTCTTCCGGCGGCAGATCGTACAGGTTCTTGTCCATGGCATCGCCCGGGTGGATCTTGTTCTGGATGCCGTCGAGGCCAGCCATCATCATGGCGGCAAAGGCCAGGTACGGATTGGCCGTGGCGTCGGGGAAGCGGATCTCGACGCGCTTGCCCTTGGGGTTGGCCGAGAACGGGATCCGGCAAGAGGCGGAACGGTTGCGGGCCGAATAGGCCAGCAGCACGGGAGCCTCGAAGCCCGGGATCAGGCGCTTGTAGGAGTTGGTGGACGGGTTGGTGAAGGCATTCAACGCCTTGGCGTGCTTGATAATGCCACCAATGTAGTACAGGGCGTTGTCCGACAGGTCGGCATAGCCGGAACCGGCCATGATCGGGTTGCCGTCTTTCCAGATGGACTGGTGGGTATGCATGCCCGAGCCGTTGTCGTTGATCACCGGCTTCGGCATGAAGGTGGCGGTCTTGCCATAGGTATGGGCGACCATGTGGGTCACATACTTATAGGTCTGCACGTTGTCGGCGCTTTGTACCAGGGTGGAGAAGGTCATGCCGAGCTCATGCTGGGACGGCGCCACTTCGTGGTGATGCTTGTCCATGGTCAGGCCCATTTCCTGCATCACGGCAACCATTTCGCCCCGCAGGTCGGGAACTGAATCCACCGGCGGAACCGGGAAGTAGCCGCCCTTGACCGGCGGGCGGTGGCCGATATTGCCTTCGGGCATGATCTTGCCGGTGACATAGGGGCCTTCCTCGGAATCGAATTCGTACATGACGCGGTTCATGGACACGTCGAAGCGCACGTCGTCGAAGACGAAGAACTCGGGCTCCGGACCGAAGTAGGCGGTATCACCAATGCCGGTGCTCTTCAGATAGGCTTCGGCCTTGGTCGCCACCGAGCGCGGGTCGCGGTTGTAAAGCTGACCGGTGCCGGGCTCCAAGATGTTGCAGTTGATGATCATGGTGCTCTGAGCGGCGAACGGATCCATGACGGCGGAAATCGGATCGGGGATCAGCGCCATGTCGGACTCGTTGATCGCCTTCCAACCGGCGATGGAGGAGCCATCGAACATGATGCCATCGGCGAAAGCGTCATCGTCGATGAAATCCGACACCATGGTCAGATGCTGCCACTTGCCACGCGGATCGGTAAAGCGCAGGTCGACGAACTTGATTTCGTTGTCCTTGATGACCTTCAGGACGTCATCGGAAGTTTCGCACTTAAGCGTCATGGTTTGGTACCTTTCAAACGATGGATAATGATTGGTCGTGATGGGATCAGACGGCGTCCTTGCCGCGTTCACCGGTCCGGATGCGGATCGCGTCTTCTATGGTGGAAATGAAAATCTTGCCGTCGCCGATGCGGCCGGTATAGGCGGCCTGCTGAATGGCTTCGACGGCGCGTTCGACCAGATCGTCGTCCACCACCAGTTCGATTTTCACCTTGGGCAGGAAATCGACCACATACTCGGCACCCCGATAGAGTTCCGTATGGCCTTTCTGGCGGCCAAACCCCTTGGCCTCGACAACGGTAATGCCCTGGAGCCCGACTTCATGCAGGGCGTCCTTCACCTCGTCCAGTTTGAAGGGTTTGATGATCGCCTCAATTTTCTTCATGGATAGATATCCCCTTGCCGTTTCCTGCGTCTCTCCGAGAGGAGAGGTGCCTGAACCTTTCGGTCCGGCCCCTACTTAGCACAATGCGTGCCAGCCGGGAGCATGATTACAAAATATCGGGAAAGCCCCGGTGCGGACGCATTCTAACGGAATGCCGGACAATTTTAAGGGCAATTATGTGATTATATTTTAGGCGAATGCCTTTATTATGGGCGCCTGTGGTCGGGGGAGATCGTGGCTGTCGAGGCTTTGCAAAACCCTTGACGCCTCAGCGGCCAAGGGCTAAACAGGCGCCTCTTGTGGCGAGCGTAGCTCAGTTGGTTAGAGCACCTGGTTGTGGTCCAGGGGGTCGTGGGTTCAAATCCCATCGCCCGCCCCATTTTTTCAAAGACTTAGCTCCACCGTCGTGTGGGGCTAAGTCATTTATGGACACGCTGTGGACAGATCGGGTGGAGCCTTTTTGCTATGGCATTTATAGCAAACAGGGGCGATGCCTCTGCGTCTAGATCACGTCGTGTTTAATCGGATTCGATCAAACATGAAAAACGTGATCGATTCCAATAAGGTCGCGCGTGTCTAGCGGGTCCGATTGGACCCGACACGCGCTAGTGGACCCAGCCGCGTGTGCCGCTATCAGGCGGGGCGACGATGACAGGGCATGCCGGATTTGGTCCGCGAGTTTATCTCCTGCGATTTCGGCCAGGCCGAGAACTTCGTCAAGGTCTCGAAAAGCGAAAAGCCCGGCATCCGAAGTGATCTTCGTGCCATGAAACTCCAGCTTCAGCCGACGGTCAAAATCTAGCCTCAGGACCTGAGTTTCGCTTTCATCCGCCAGATGAGCCATTCCACACCTTCCAGCCCGACAGCAACGCATTGATTTTTATATCAGAATAGCGCCGCAGCGTCGTTAGGTCGGTTGCCTTATCTGGGAAATGGGGGCCAAGACCACGTTGTACCGTTGGTACGAGCGTTACCGCTACCTGGCTTTCGGTGAGGCCGGGCAGGTGACAAATCGGGCAGATTTGGGTTAGATTCCTTCATTGCGACCGTAGATGAAATTGGTGTCGTGGGTTGGGTGTGCACCCCATGAACTCTACGATAATTCGACCATTCAAGCTACGTTCGGCAGCTTTCTCGGCTGGGGCCCGTGAATAATTCGGGCTAAGGGGATGCGGCCCTTTCGAGATGGACATGAACTTTGATGTGAGAGTGGAGGTTGCATCATGCCAAGTTCCGTTAAATTATTTTTCTTTTCGGTGTCGATATTGGGAATTGCCACTATTTCTTTCGCGGACGCCCAAGCCACGTCGGCCGATGATTGTTCCAAGGAACGTGCTAAACTGATGAAGGATATGGATGCCGCCGTGGCCAATATCGGCCAGCAGACGAGTGGCCTTTTCCCATATGAGAAGAAGCGGGTCCTCGCAAAGGCCGAATTCATCGAAAAGACCTTGGACGATATCGACAAGCTTTTTCCCAAAGGCAGTGAGAGCACGTCGACGAAAAAAAATATTTGGAAAAAGCCAAAAAAATTCCAAAAGATGCTCGATAAAGCGAGGAGCCTGGCTGGTAAACTCATAAAAACCATCAAGAAAAAAGACAAATACGCCGTCGCAAAAGTGAACAAGTCCCTGTTCAAGGCCTGCGGGAATTGTCACGCAGAATTCCGCCAATAGGACGATAATTTTCCCACCCTAACTTAGACGAAATAGACTGTTTTTTTTGTGTTTTTGACCGTTCAGTCCCTTCATGGTAACATCGTAGAAATCATGAGTTCCCTCCATGCTGAACTCAGTCGGCAGTTTGAAAAGGTATTGCGTTTGTTAGCGCATACAATGAGGCGGGACAAGAATCCTGCTGTACCAAGGGGAGAAAAAAATGAAATCATTCAAAAGGCTTATGAGTTTATCTGTGGCAAGTTTCGCAACCGCGGCTTTTGTTGCAAGCGCTTCTCTAGCATTGGCTGAAGAAGACGATGATATGGAGGACACGCATGCTGCGGTCATGAAGGTCCTCGACGAATATGACATCGATGTTGGCTACGACTACATCGCAACGTTGATGCGGTTGCCGAACGCATTCGGCGAAGGCGCGGCCTGCGTGGTGTGTCATACGTCCAATGATCCAAAGAAAAGTCCGGCGGGGCTTGATTTGACATCCTGCGAAGGCATTCACAAGGGCGCGGTCTCTGGCCCGATGGTCGTTCCCGGTAAATTCAAAGAAGGCAGCTTCCGCCGCCGCATGCGCGACAACCGCATGCCCTTGGGTGTGCGTTTTGACGTGCCTCAGGATTTGCCGGCCATTTTGGACGTGAAGAAATGGATCGAAACCGGCGCCAAGAACGACAAGTTGTTCAAAGAAAAAGTCTTGCCGTCGTTCAAGAATCCCGAGGCTTTCGGTGGTGAACAGTCCTGCGTCGAATGCCATATGTCCAACCAGGAGCCACCGAGCTTCCACGAGCTTGATCTCACATCCCATAAAGGCGTAATGCTGGGTGCGGATGCCATTGCCAAGGCGGCCGAAGGATTGCCGCCGGTGAAAATCGTCATTCCCGGCAAGGCGAAGGAAAGCAAGCTTTACCTGCGGTTGGTTGAAAACCGCATGCCCGGTGGTATTGGGGCCAGTGAAAACCGGGACCATCCCAACATGTATGTGATGTTTGAATGGATCGAACACGGCGCCAAGTGCAACTAGCGCCCATGCATTCGGAATCCGGTTTCAAAAGGAAACCGCGTCACTTCTGGCGTCGCTGCGTTCTCGGTATTTTTATGCTGACGATCGCGGCGTCGTCGGTTGCGATTGCCCAAGAGAAAAGCGGCGAACAAACGTCGTATTCAGTTCTGGCGCGTTGGGCCACGGACAACACATCCCTTCGTCCCGTCACCTATGATGACGACGTGCTCTATGTCGCCGGTGATATCAGTGTCGAGGCTTGGGATACACGAACAGGAACGCGGATATGGCGGCATACACTTGATGATGGCGCGGACTTCCGGCCCCGTCTGACGGGCAATGCCGTTATTGTGACCGGGCGAAAATTTATCATCGCACTCGCACGGCATACCGGTGACGTTCTTTGGTCCCTCTATCCGGAACAAAACCCCAACGACCCGTTCGAGCCCGTGGCGACCCCTCTTGTTCACGACGAAAGAGTTTTCCTGGGCGTGGGTCCCATGATGACAGCGTTGGGGGAAGATGGCGCAGTTGTTTGGGAGCGCGCGACACATCAAAGAAAAGGTATTTGGTACGCTCCGACTGTTTTCGAGGGAAATACCATTCTGTTCGGTCCTGGTGACGGCATACTGTACGCTCTGGATTACGATACCGGCGCCGTCAAATGGACCCTGGACAATGCGAAAAAGTGGCAATACCTGCGCCAATTGCATGTCAGCGACAAGGTTTTGGTGGCTGGCGGCTACAAAGACAATCTTTTTGGTGTCGATCTCACGACCGGAACGCTCAAATGGGATTGGTATTCGGGGAATTTTATCAATTCGCATCTGGTACATGAGGGTGCGGCGTACCTTTGGTCACCGACGGGTTGGGTCTATTGCCTGGATGTGGAAAGCGGCAAGGTCAATTGGCGCACGAAATCCGATTACTTCCCAAACAAGAAACGGACCAAACGTCCCTGGGCTCCGGTGTTGGCCGAACTGGTCGCCAGAGGAACGGCTCTTTATATTCTCGATATGCAAAACATCTTGCATATTTTGGACACCCAGACTGGAAAAGAACGCAGGAGCATTTCATTCCATGAGCGACTACGCCCGTTCATTGTGCCCGCACCAAAATCTCCGCGCCTGTTTATGGGATCTGCCAAGGGTGAAATCCTGTACATCGAACTGAATGAAGAAAGCAGTAAATGATATAATGCCTATAAGAGCCCAACTCGAAACCAGAAACCTGTTTTCAATGGCTTGGGTTTGTGCGCCCGTAGGACCGACATGTGGGCGGTCATGAACGGGATGCTCTATATTGTCGGCAGCGGCGTCCAGTGGCGCGGCCTTCCGAAGGATCTTCCGCCAGTCTCAACATACGGGTTCGTCTCATAGACTTTTGAATCGATCACGTTTTTCATGTTCGATCGAATTCGATCAAACACGACACGCTCTAGGCAAAAGGATCGGCCCGCAGGGTGGTCTCCGGTGGCCGCCCGCGGCGTCAAGCTCCCTCACCGATGCGCCGCATCGCCTTCGGGACCTTTCCTGGCGGTTCGACTCACCGGAGACCATTGAAATGGGTCGTATGAAACGCCAAAGGCTTTGGGAACCCCGGTCCAGCCAGATCGGGCTTTTTTGCGCGCCGATCAACGGATGATCGTCCAAGAGGTGGGGATGGTACCTCGCGGGTATTGGGCCGATGAAAACCGGTCTGCCCACCGCATGGCTTTGAATCTTTTTCGGATCACCGGTTTCAAGGCCAATAGAGCATGCAACCCCGCCGCAATCAGGGGAATTTGCACCAGCATTTCATGAAGATCCTCAAACAGGCCGCCCCAAGTATCGGCGCCCAGACCGCTTAGAACCGCCACCGTCAGTCCCAATACCAACGCCGAACCCACCAAGCCCCATGACGTGCGCTTGGCCCGGCGGGGTTTGCGCAGCCATTTGATCATGGCGGGAACCGTTGCCGCCGCGACCAGATAGCCAAAGCTCAGATGCACGATCAGCGGACCTTCTGCGCTCCCATAGGCGAGCAGAAAGGCGATGGCGAGGGTCCAGTGCAGGGGGCGGCGGCGAAAGGCTCGGATCATCAGGTTGGCTCCGTGGGGACAAGGGGTCATGGAGCGTAGTCTGGCACGAGTCCCCTGAAGCCCCCCTGAGAGAGCCGTTCAGGTTCGGTTCAGGTTGGTCGAGACCGGAGTCTTTGCCGTCCAGAACCGCCATGGTGAGGTACTTCCGAGGCCGAAATGAATAAAATCTATATTCATGTAGTCTAATGATCTTATCAAACCAAATACTTGCGAACTTATTACTAGAACATAATGTCATAATATTAACGCAAGGGTATTTTCGCCTTCAAGCAGGTCGGCTATAATTTGCAGCAATTAAATGTGAAAAAGGCAACAGGGGCACCGGTGGCAATATTGGGCATCGTTGCCGGTGAAGCGGGCGAGACATCGTCCGTATCTGAGGTTCATGAGTTTGGGAGGGTTTGTGCCATGGAAGCAGTCCAGGTCCACAATGATTATCCGGTATATGTTCTCGATCTCGGCAAGGACGAGACCATGTATCAGACGGTCGATGAAATCATTCTCTATTTAAAGCGAATGATCAATGACACGCCGAAAGCATCCTATATCGGCAGTTTCGATCACTATGACCACACCACTCGTATCGGCGGCGAAATCGGCGATGAGATTCAGGCTGCCCGCTTGGTGGTGTTCTGCTTCGGGTTCAAGCTGCCCAATCCGGAAGTTCTGGCGGTGCGCCCGCGTTCTATCGGCGTGGCGGATATGGGCAACCGTTTTGTGATCAGCTTCCTTGAAGCCCCGGTCAATCCGGCCAACGAAACCATTGAAAAATGGCTGACCGGCTTGCACCACGAAGGGGAAATCAAGCTGGCCGCCGCGGCTCAGTAAGAGGAAAGGAAACCGGGGAGGCGTTGCTGCGCTCTCTCCGTTACGTTGGCGGGCTCAGGCCCTTGGCTGCGGCAAATGGGTCTTCTCCAGCCTGCCAACGGGCTTCGACGTTTGGTTCCGTGAAAGCAATCAACAGGGCACCGGTCAGGTCGAGTACGTGACCGGTGCGTTTTTCCCGCTTCAGCCCCAGTTCGATCCCAGCCAAGAGACATTGGGCGATACGCAACGGGTGGCCGTAGCCCTCAATGGCCAGATCGACTTGGTGATCGATTTTGCGCTGTTCACAGACCGAGGCATCATAGGCATTGAACCCCCTGCAGATGAACGGGCGGGCGGCATAGACCCGGCATTTTCCATCTTCCAACAAGGGGCAGGGGAAGAAGAGTTGACCCGTGTCCTCGCGCAAGGCCGCCTCACGCATCGCCAGGGCGCTTTGAAGCGACGGAACCAACGCCTCGATGTTCAAGGTGGCGCGGAGGGTCTGGACAATGCCGAATAGTTCGATCGGGGATAGGTGAACCTGAAAGTTATGGCAGCAGAAATGGCACCCTGCCTTGCAAGCCAAGGGCCGGGGTGGGGGTTGTTGGGCCGAGATGGTCGCCAGGTAGGCTTCCGCCAAATCAATGAGAGCCCGCGAAAGGGCGGTGATGTCAGCAGACCCCTCGGACATATATCCAGCGACGATCTTGGCCACACCGTCGCGCAGGGCGGTTTCATATCCATAGGGGCTGGGCTGATTCATGGGCTGATCTTAAGGGGCTGGGACAAGATTGACTACCATTGTCCTTGGTTCACAACCATCCCCGCCGCCAAGGCTCGGATCGGAAGTGATTTGTTGGTCTGTCGTGACCGGGAAGAGGCTTTATCTAAAGGAAATGCCTATTGTATTAGGAAAACCTAATTGACAGTATATTAGAATTATATAATGTTTGTGGGGCGATTGTGAAAACGATTACCTGACCCGTCAAAACGCGCATCGGAGAAAATGTCCATGGAAACCCTGATCGAACCGAAACCAGAATGGAACCAAATGTTGGATGCCGTGACCGAGGCTTATGAGCATGGTGAGGATTTCGAGGCCGTTCGGCTGGCCCGTGAGCTCTGCGACGCCCTGGATCAAGAAGACGGGCCGGAAGCCGAGGTCATTCGTGAACGCATGCAGCTAATCACCGAGGCGCTGGACGTCGCGGCCTGATCAGTCGGTTTTGGCATGGGTGGCCACGACGACGGACACCCCGGCCTCTTCGAACATGGTGTCGGAGGTCTTGATGTCCGCCTCCCATCGCTCCATGAAGGGGCCGTCCATGGTCGCGCCATCCACCACCACCCGCGATATTCCCGCTTGGATGATCTTGCGGGCGCAGCCGCAGCAGGGGTAGTGGGTAACATAGAGGGTGCTGCCATGTGTGCTCGCGCCCATCCGCGCGGCATTGCAAATGGCGTTCTCCTCGGCGTGACTGGTCCATTGATATTTGGTCGGGCGTTCGTGACGCTCTTCAACCATGTCATCGATATTGCGAGGGAATCCGTTGTAGGCAAAGGTGATTGGTGTACGGTCATCGCGGATCAACACCGCCCCCACCTGGGTGCTGCGATCCTTGGACCAGGAGGCCACCTCATGAGCGAGGCGCAGAAAGCGGTCGTGCCATTTATCGCTCAAGGCAGGGGCCTCCGGGTTGGTTAGGATGACTTGTTGGCCGCTTTGGCCTTGTCCCGTTGCTGCTTCAGCCAGCGCGGGAACAGAACACCCTTGGACGGGCCGCCGTCAACCACGTACTCAAAGGCTTTGAGATAGAATCTCGGGGCCAGGTAACCGGGCACCCGGAAGACTTCCTTGCCTTCGGGACCGAAGAATACGGTGGTCGGAGAGAAGTTGACCATCAGCTTTTCGTTAAACCGGGCTTCGGCCAGCACCTCGCCGTCGAAGTCGGTAACTTCGTTGGCGCCATACATGTTGATGACCATGATGTCGAAATTCTTGGATACGTAATCGATGGTCTCTTTTTCCTGAAAGTTGACCTCGTGCAGGCGCTGGCAGGCGCCACAACCTTCTTGCTCGAAGACCAGCACCAGGCCTTTCTTGCCGGCGTCCAGGGCTTCCTGCAGGTCTTCCTTGAGATCCAGGAACGACAGGTTTTTAAACCAGGACTCCGTGTGAACGCCGTCATCACGCAGGATTCCCCCAGCCTGCGCCGGAAGAGTCAGCAACACCAAGGCGGCCAGAGCCAAAATGGAACGTCGAAACATAGATACCTCCTTGTGGGGACCGATGAAAAAGCGGGGACCCTTCGGCCCCCGCTGTTCATCGTCTGGAGTGGGCCTCGACCTGAAAATCAGGTGCGGCTCCAGATGTCATTGGTGATATTGGCGAACCAGCCGCGGGCATAGTTGGCCTCGGCCTTGCGGAACTTGGCGCCTTCACCCAAGGGCGACAGACCACCGGAACCGGCTTTGCCGCGATAGCCCTTGTCCGTCAGCTGATACACCGCCGTCACCGAGATGCCATGGGTCGGAGTGATCAGGCTGTAACAGGTGTTGGTGGTGGTCGGCACGCCCGGTTCGCGACCGGCCAGAGAATCGACAACCGCCGCGGCACAGACCTTGGCCTGAGTATTGGCGGCGTTGCCGGATTTCGGCATCCCGTTCACCGTGGCCGCGTCACCCAGCACATAGACGTTCTTTTGCAAGGTCGACTCGAAGGTCTTGTGATCGATGGGGCACCAGCCCTTGGCATCGGCAAGACCCATGGTGAAGGCAATGTCGTTGGCCTTTTGCAGCGGGATGTAGTTGAGCACCGCTGCCTTGTGTTTCTCGAACTCGGTTTCCGCCACGTTGTCCTTGGCATTGACCGAAACGACCTTGCCGTCCTTGGAGCGCGGCACCCATTCGATCATGTCGCCGTAATGCTGCTTCCAGCCTTCCATGAACAGGCCCTGCTTGGAGAACTTGTCTTTGGAATCCAGGATCAGCACCTTGGACTTGGGCTTATTGTACTTCAGGTAGTGAGCGATCATGCTGGCCCGCTCGTACGGCCCCGGGGGGCAGCGGAACGGATTGGCCGGCGGGGCAATGACTACAACGCCGCCATCATCCATGGCGCGCAGTTGATCATGCAGGATCTTGGTTTGCGGACCACCGTTCCAGGCATGGGGGACGAGCTGTGCCGCCGCCATGTCATAGCCCGGAGTTTCTTCCCACTTAAAGCCGACACCTGGCGAGACCACCAGTTTGTCATAGGGGAACGAGCTGCCCTTGTCGGTCATGACCATCTTCTTGTCGGGGTCAAAGCCGGTGACGGTCTCGTGCACCACGACCACGCCGTCATCGTCACGCAGGTTGTCGTACCCGAAAGTGATCGAGTCGAAGCTGCGGATGCCGCCGAGATAAAGGTTCGAGAAAGGGCAAGAGGTGAAATGGGTTTTCGGTTCGATCAAGGTGACCTGAACGGTCGGATCGAATTTGCGGATGTACTTCGCGGCGGTCGCGCCACCAAAGCCACCGCCGATGACGACGACGCGCGCGGCGCCTTCTCCGCAACCTGCGATTCCGAAGGCGGAAACGGCGCCCGCCGTGCCCGCGAGCTGCAGAAATGTCCTGCGGCTTGTACGTGCCATGGGTCTGTTCCTCCCTAAAGTATTATTTGTTGATTTTTTCCAAATATTCCGCGATCGCCTTGATTTCCTTGTCGGAATAACCCTTGGCAATTCGGTTCATGATCGGGGCCGTTTTGGTGTCCCCTTTGTAGTCGCCCATATAACCGATCATCCGCTCGGCGGTGATCCCCTTCAAGGCGGGAATAATGCCGAGGGATTCCCCATTGGGTCCATGGCAATTATAGCAGTTGGATGCCAGAAGCTCTGCCCGCGCCATGTCTTCGGCCTTGGCGGAATTTGTCCCCGCGAGTCCGAAAACCACAGCCAGGGCAGCCCCACAAAGGGCGCTCTGTTTGTAATTCATATGTTCCTCCCAGTCGTCGCTCGTTACGTGCTTGTTTGATTTCCGGCTTTATCCGGTATGTCTCGCGGATCGGAGGAAAATTTCACCTCTTTCACCGTGATCATGTGGAAATAACGGATAACACACCGTGTCCAGTTTGCAAACCGTTATTGGACACGGATTTTGTAACGAATTAGGGTCAAGAAAGAGGTTGGGTATGGTGATGGTGAATTCGGTCTTTGTTGGCAGGAACACCGGCCATCCAAGAGATATTACGAATGCGAAATAACCACAGTTTAATCCGGGTTACTTTGTGCCCATGAAAGGCGATAAGCAAGAATACCAAATTGAATGATGCACATAAGGAAAACCAGAAAATGCATGGAATGATTCGGCTGATCGGCGGCGTGATTGGCATGATGGCCCTCATGGCCGTTGGCCTTGTGGCGATTGCGGCGGACGGGCCTGTCCTTGTGGGGCAGGTCAAGGTCACCCAGGGCGACACTTATGTGGTCCGAGGGGATCAACGCCTGACCCTGGATGAAGGGGCTTTGATATATCTCAACGACAAGGTTTCCACCGTCGGGGATAGTGCCTTGGGCATTACCTTGGAGGATGCCACGACCTTGTCTTTGGGCTCGGACAGTGAATTGGAGATCAATGAGTTCGTGTTCGATCCAGCCACCGATAACCTGGGCATGGGTTTGGGCTTGGTGAAGGGGACTCTGGCCTATGTTTCCGGGACCATTGCCTCGCTGGCACCGGAGAATGTGGCCGTGCACACCCCGGTGGCCACCATCGGTATTCGCGGGACCCGCTTCGTGGTCCGGGCCAGTGGTGAATAAGGAAAAATGATATGATTGAATGGATTCTCATTGCCCTGTTCGCGGGTGCCGTGGGGCTCTTGCAGCCCGATGACAACATGGTGGTTTTGCTGGCCGAGGAAGATGGCTCCGTGGGGCGGGTGGTGGTGCGGACGAACGGGGGCGAACAGGTTCTCGATCAGGCCGGATCGGCAACGACCTTCGCCGGAACCGAGGAAGCGCCGTCCGCGCCCAGGACCCTGACGGCTGAAGAGATCAATAGCGAGTTCGGAAAGGTTCTGGACGCTCATCCGCCCATTCCGCTGTTCTTCAAACTCTATTTCGAGACAGGGGGCGCGACCCTGACGCCGGAATCCAAGGCACGGGTTTCCGAGATCCTCCAGGCGGCCAAGGATCGTAAACATGCCCGGGTTTCCGTGATTGGTCATACGGACCGGCAAGGAAGCGCGGCCCTCAATGCCGAACTGGCACGGAAAAGGGCCGTGGTCATGAAAGACCTTCTGGTTGCCGCGGGCTTGCCAACGGAGGCCTTGACCGTTCGCTCCCACGGCGAGAACGATCCGATTGTTCCCACGGCGGACGAGGTGGACGAGCCGCGCAACCGTCGGGTGGAAATCAATATCAGATAATGGGTCGACGAGCCGGGGCGGTGATTAAAGTCTTTAGACCGCCTCGGCGCCGTAGAACAGGGTCACCGTGTGCTTGGCTTCGGCGAAGAACAGCCAGCGTTCGACGACAATTCCCAGGCTCACCGATAGACCGGCCAGGATGCTCGCCACCAGCGAGATCCAGGTGTCGCCGAAGGCCACGGTGAGGGCGGTGAAGAACAGCGGCAGGGCAAAGGCGAACAGGTGGGTCACGCCGCGCAGGTTGGCGGCATGCTTGCGCGCCACTTCATAGCCCATTTCCCGAAGCAGATAATTGTCCACGTAGTGAGGGCTCTCCACCGCTCGCACCCGTCCATAGACCCGCAGGCCGGTGGCGGTTTCCGGGGTGCTGATGGCTTCGGTGTTGTCGACGAAGTTCCAATACATCAACTTTGCGCCCCAGCCGGCAACCACCGTGGCCAGCACCCAGCCGGAGATATAGGGGTTGCTGAGGCCAAAAGATTCCACCAGCACATTGAACCAGACCCCGCCGGTCATCACGCCAAGGATGGTGTAGGAAGGCGGCACCCAGATGTTGTGCCATTGATGGATGGTCTTCAGACTGCCGTAAATCATCGAGGTGCAGAACACGGTCAGCATGGCCATGCCCGCCGTGGCCAGACCGACCACCGCCCAGGGGCCATAGTTATCCTCGAAAATCAGCCAGCCGAGAGCGAACAGCCCTGCCGCCGGGAAGGTCAGCACCGCCGCCACGCCTTCGCGCGCCAGCCAGGAGGATTTCCATTGGGTCAAGGCCCGCCAGGCCCGCTCCGGATGACCCAGATGGAAGGTCGAGGACAGCAGACCCACGGACACGGTACCCAGGGCCACGGCGAAGGACACCAGGCCAAACCAGAAGTCGGCGGGCAGGGCGCCAGCGGCGGACAGGAAGCCCATGATGGTCAGCATGCCGTAACCGGCGCCGGACGTGGTGGTAAAGAAGATGACGGAATAGGCGGGATGCATGGTTTCGGTGTCCTTTCCGTCAGCGGGTAAACAGCTTGTCGAGCCAGCGGGCCAGCAGACGCTCGGTCTTGCCCATGGGCACCAGACGACGCGGCGCGCCGATATCCCGGGCGCGGTCCTTGCGCGGGCGCGGTGGCAGGTACTTGTTGGTCGGCTTATAGCCCAGTTCCGGCATCAGGTCGTAGCCGCCCCGTTCGGCCACCAGACGGGAAACCTCGGAACGGGGATCGCCCAGATCCCCGAAATGCCGGGCACCGGCGGGGCAGGTGACGACACAGGAAGGTTGCCGGTCGATCTCTTGCATATGCTCGTTGTAAATACGGTCGACGCAGAGGGTACATTTTTTCATCACCCCCTCGGACTCGTCGAATTCGCGGGCGCCGTAGGGGCAGGCCCAGGAACAGAGCTTGCAGCCGATGCACCAATCCTCGTTGACCAGCACAATGCCGTCTTCCTCGCGTTTATAGGAGGCGCCGGTGGGGCAGACGGTGACGCATTGGGCATTTTCACAATGCAGGCAGGATTTGGGGAAGTGGATGGTGCGGCAGTCATCGCCTTCTCCCGCCTCGAAGGTATGGATACGGTTCAGCCATACGCCTACCGGGTCGGCGCCATAGGCATCCTGATCGGTCAGCGGGGCAGGATGGCCGCCGGTGTTCCATTCCTTGCAATGCACCGCGCAGCCGTGACAGCCGACACAGATATCCAGGTCGATAACCAAGCCCAGGCGGCGTCCGGAAGGATATTCGGGAAGGCTGGTCATGTCAGGTCTCCTCCCCGTTGCTTTTCCTGTGCCAGGACTTTGGATTGAAGAAGTGGCCGAAACGGTTTTTCTTCGGGGCTTTGCGGCCCCCCGGCATGCGCGGTTGCGGATCGAATTGCGGCCAGGTGCTGCCTTGCTCCTCGGGCGCCGCTTTGGTCACTTTGACTTTCAGGTCGAACCAGGAGGCCTGGCCGGTCACCGGGTCGGAGTTGGAATAGGCGTATTCGTCCTTTTCCTTCTTGGATGGCAACAGCTCCGAAATCAGGTGATTGAGCAGGAAGCCTTTCTGGCTTTCCGGAGCCTTGGGATCGAGACTCCAAGCACCGGAGCGCTTGCCGATGGCATTCCAGGTCCAGACCGTGTCTTGATTGACGCCTTCGACCAGTTGTACCTGTACCCGGATCTTGCCGTGGTGGCTTTCCACCCAGACCCAGTCGTCATCGCTGATGCCCAGTTTCGAGGCCGTGGCCCGGTGGATATAAAGCCGATTGGCGGTATTGATCTGGCGCAACCAGGCATTATGCGAGCCCCAGGAATGGTACATCTGCATGGGCCGCTGAGTCAGGGCATGTAGCGGAAACGCGTCGTTGTCGACGCGCGCTTCCTCGAAGGGTACGTACCAGATGGGCAGCGGGTCGAAGTAGTCCTTGACCCGTTGCCGATGTTGTTCCGGCGGCTGATTCTTGCCGTGACCCTCGGCGGCGAGGCGGAACTTCTGGATGGGCTCGGAATAGAGCTGCATGACGATGGGTTCGGCAGACCCCAACAGACCGAAGTCCACCGCCCATTCCAGATAACCCGCATTGGCGAATTTGTAGAACTTGTGCTCCTCGGGAAGGTGATAGGCCCAAAAGGATTGGTTTTCGATATAGCGATTGAGCTGATCCGGGTTGGGCTTGCCGCGTCCGTGGTGGGTGCCGTTCTCCCCCCGCCAACCGGCCAGCGGGCCGATGCCCGGGCCCCGCTCGTGATTGACGATATAATCCTCATAGCCGCCCGGATACTTGGCCGAGCCATCCTCATTGGTCATGCCTTTCAGACCCAAACGGGCGCCCAAGTCGAGCATGACCGTCTGGAAAGCCCGCACGTCCCGGTCCAGGGGAATGATCGGCTGGCGGATGGCATCGGCGGGACCGTCGGCCTCGCAGATGGGCCGATCCAGCAACGAAATGCAGTCCCAACGTTCCAGATAGGTGGTATCGGGCAGCACCAGATCGGCAAAGGCCACGGTTTCGGATTCGTAGGCATCCACATAGATGAACTTGGGAATCTTGTATTCGCCGGTTTTCGGGTCCTTGTCCCGGAGCATTTCCATGACACCCTTGGTGTTCATGGAGGAGTTCCAGGCCATGTTGCCCATATACATAAAGAGCACGTCGATGGGGTAGGGGTCGCCCTTCCAGGCATTGCGGATGACCATATGCATCAGCCCGTGGCTGGACAGCGGATTTTCCCAGGAATAGGCCTTGTCGATGCGCAGCGGCGTGCCGTCGGGATCCACCAAAAGGTCTTCCGGGTCGGTTGGGAAGCCAAGCGGTGCGCCGGGCAGGCCTTCGCCGGGTTTCACCTGATCGCGCTTGCCGGTTGGTTTCTGCGGCGGCGGCACCGGGCGGGGGAAGGGCGGCTTGTAGCGGAATCCGCCGGGACATTCGATGGAGCCCAGCAGGACCTGCAAGATATGGATGGCGCGGCAGGTATGGAAGCCGTTGGAATGGGCCGAGATCCCGCGCATGGCATGCATGGCCACCGGACGTCCGATGACTTTGTCATGCTCGCGACCGGCCCAGTCGGTCCAGCGGATGGGCAGTTCGATCTGTTCTTTGAACGCCACATGGGCCAGTTCAGCGGCCAGGCGGCGGATGGTTTCCGCTTTCAGGCCGCAGGTCTCGGCCACGGCGGCGGGCGCGTACTGCTCGTCGGTGTAGCGCTTGGCCAGCAGCTCGAACACCGGCACCGCCTTGCGCCCGTCCGGGGTGTCGTAGTGGCCGACCATGGCCGGTTTCAGTTCCGGGTCCATGGCATCGGCGAGTTCCTTGTTCTCGGCGTCCCAGATTTGCGGATTGCCGGAATCGTCGCGTAGGAACAGTCCGTGATCCGCCGCGCCTGGATCGTCGATTACCAGCCAAGGAGCGTTGGTGTAGCGGACCAGATATTCGAAATCCACCTTGTCGGCGCGCAGCAGTTCATAGATCAGCGCCATGACGAACAGGCCGTCGGTGCCGGGGCGGATCCCCACCCATTCGTCGGCGATGGCCGAATAGCCGGTCTTGACCGGATTGACCGAAACGAATTTGGCGCCACGGGTTTTCAGTTTGCCCAGGCCGATCTTGATGGGATTGGAATCATGGTCCTCGGTGACCCCGAACATCATGAAATACTTGGTTCGGTCCCAGTCGGGCTCGCCAAACTCCCAGAACGACCCGCCGATGGAATACAGACCGGCGGCGGCCATGTTGACCGAGCAGAACCCGCCGTGGGCGGCATAGTTGGGGGTGCCGAACTGGCTGGCCCACCACCCTGTCAGGGACTGGCTTTGGTCGCGTCCGGTGAAAAAGGCCAGCTTTCGCGGATCGGTCTCGCGCACATCTTTCAACCAACCCGTGGCGATTTCCAGGGCTTCGTCCCATTCGATGGGCTTGAACTTGCCTTCGCCCCGTTCACCGACGCGGAGCAACGGCTTGGTCAGCTTGGCCGGGGAGTATTGGGTCATGATCCCGGCGGATCCCTTGGCGCAAAGCACTCCCTTGTTGGTGGGGTGCTCGCGGTTGCCCTGGATATACCGGATCTTGCCGTCTTTCAGGTAAACCTTGATGCCACAGCGGCAGGCGCACATGTAGCAGGTGCTATACTTGATATCGTCCGCGATCTCCGGTGAGGTATCGACAACCTCACGCTTGGGGACCGGCCAAAACCGTGCCGCCATGCCCGCCTTCCTTCCTTGGATCGTTTCTAGGGAATCCTTGAGGACTCCTGTTTTTAAGAATCTTTATAATATTAGTATTTTCTTATATGTGTCAAATCAGATATTCATTGTAATTTCAGGGTGTTCCTACCCAAACAGGGGAGAAACGGGTAGGACTCCCCTTGCCACCACCCTTGTGGAGGGGTACACACACGGGTCAGTCCCTCGAACCCACCCGAAAGAAGGCGGGAACCTGGAAAGGAAGGAAGCGTGAGCGACTCCACAGAAATACCGCCCATCGATCTGGTGATCGCCGATAAGAGCCCCTTGGTACAGACGGCCCTGGCCAGTTTGTTTGGGGACAACAAGCGTTTTCATCTTGTTGCCGTCTGTGCCGATGGCGAAAGGTTCATGGAAGCCGTGGACCGGCTTGCCTTCACCATCGGTGTCATTGGCTGGGATATGCCTTATCTGCATGGGCGGGGTGTCCTCGAAGCCCTACGCGAACGGCCCGATGGTCCGCGTCTGGTGGTCTACAGCGGCAATGGCAGCGTGGATGTGCCGCGTCAGGTCATGAATTTGGGCGGTGCCGGATTCTGTTCCAAGAGCGAGCCACCAGAAAAGCTGATAGAAACCGTGCTGGCGGTTTCCGAGGGCCGCATGATGTTTCCTTTCATCGATGTTCATCGGGCCGTGGATGATCCCCTGGCCGGGCTGACGGCGCGAGAACATGAACTGCTGGCCTCATTGGCCGGAGGACGGACCAACGCCCAGATCGCCGCGGACATGGATATTTCCCTCAATACGGTGAAATTCCATTTGAAAAATCTCTATAGCAAACTGACCGTCCACAATCGCGCCCAGGCGGTTGCCTGCTATCTGAATGCCCGAGGCAGCGAGGGATAAAAGGGGTGGGGCGTGCCCGCCCTCACGGGTGGGGGTGGGCCTCTCCGGAAGAGTTTGACCGCCCGCCCCCGGGGGTGTTCCATCCATTCGGGTAGGGGGCTAAACCTTGAGCATGGCCGGGAGGGGAGTCCCACGCCATCTTGATGAATAAGAAGGGGTAGGGGGAACCATGCCGTTCGAGAGTAGGGTCGATCATCCGATCATCCTCGGCATCGTCGGCGACTCGGCATCGGGCAAGACCACGCTTGCAGCGGGGATTGCTCAGATTCTGGGTCCCGATCGCGTTCTCTCCCTTTGTTCCGACGACTATCACGGCCTTTCCCGCGCCGAACGCCGGGCCCAAGGACTCACCGCGCTTAATCCGGAAGCCAATTATCTGGAAATTGCCGGACAGCATTTGCAATTGCTGCGCTCCGGGCAGCCGGTGTTGAAGCCGGTTTATGATCACGGGTCGGGTACTCAGGCGCCGCCGGAACTGGTGGAACCTCGGGAATACATTATCGTCGAGGGTCTTCTAGCCTTTTCCACAAAGGCTCAGCGGGATTGCTTCGACGTCAAGATTTACCTGGAACCGCAAGAAGACCTGCGGGTCAAATGGAAGCTACAACGGGACACATCCGAGCGTGGCTACACGGCGGAACAGGTGCGGGCGATTCTGGAGAAGCGCCGCGCCGACAGTGTGGATTTTATCCAACCGCAGCGGACTTTCGCCGACATCGTGGTACAGTTCTATCCGCCACAAGGGCATTCGGAGGAAACCGGCGCCCATTTGAACGTCCGTCATACCCTGCGACCCACCCTGCCGCATCCGGATTTGACCCCGCTGCTTGATGCCGGGGCGAAGTCTGGCTTGCGGTTGGACCTGAAAAGGGATATCGACGGCAAGCCGGTTGACGTTTTGGAAATTCCTGGGGAGATCGACGACCGGCGGGCCAAGGCCATGGAGGATCTTCTTTGGCACCTCATTCCCGAGGCTCGGCATTTGAGGGAGAATGTGGGGAAATTCACCGACGAAAGCAATCGACAGGCCATGAGCCATCCTTTGGCCCTGTCGCAGTTGCTCATTACCTATCACATGGTCAAGGCCGCCCTCGGTCACCATGCTGTCTAAGAGTTCAAGCGAGACCTTAAACCAATTAAAGACCAAGAGAGAAAACGAGGAGACGTCAAGTCATGAGTGCTACACATCAAGAAATGGCCAATGCCATCCGTTTTCTGGCGGCTGACGCTGTACAGAAGGCTAAGTCCGGCCACCCCGGTATGCCCATGGGCATGGCCGATGTCGCCACCGTGCTTTTCACCAAGTTCATGAAGTATGATCCGAGTGCGCCGAAATGGGCCGACCGGGATCGCTTTATTCTGTCCGCCGGTCACGGCTCCATGTTGCTGTACTCGCTGTTGCACCTGATGGGTGTCGAGGACTTCTCCATGGAAGAGTTGTCCAAATTCCGTCAGTTGGGTTCCCGCTGCGCCGGTCACCCGGAATACGGCCATGGCGCCGGCATCGAAGCCACCGCCGGTCCGCTGGGCCAAGGCATCTCCATGGCGGTCGGCATGGCGCTGGCCGAGCGCATGATGAATGCCCGCTACGGCAACGACTTGGTCGACCATTACACCTACGTCATCGCCGGCGACGGTTGCCTGATGGAAGGTATTTCCCAGGAAGCCCTATCCATTGCCGGTCATATGAAGCTGAACAAGCTGATCGTGATGTGGGATGACAACGAGATCTGCATCGACGGCAAGACCAACATGACCTTGTCCGACGACCAACTGGCCCGCTTCACCGCGTCCAACTGGAACGTGATGAGCATCGACGGCCATGATCCCAAGGCCATCGAAGACGCTCTGACCGCCGCCAAGGCCTCTGACAAGCCGACCCTGATCGGCTGCAAGTCGACCATCGGTTTCGGTGCGCCGACCCTGGCCGGTTCGCACCATACCCATGGTGCCCCGCTGGGCGACGAGGAGATCGCCGGCATGCGCAAGGCCCTGAATTGGGATGCCGCGCCCTTTACCGTTCCCGACAACGTGCTGGCCGCCTGGCGTGCCGCTGGTGCCGCCGGTAGCGCCCCCCGCGAGTCCTGGGAAGGCCGTCTGAATGGTTCCGCCGAGAAGGCCGAGTTCATGCGCCTGCAATCCGGTGATCTGCCGGGTGGTTGGGAAATGGCCATGAATGACTACAAGAAGAAGATGGCCGACGAGCAGCCCACCAAGGCAACCCGTCAGGCTTCCGGCATGGCCCTGGAAGTGCTGGCCGACGCGGTGCCCGAAATGATTGGTGGTTCCGCTGACCTCACCGGTTCCGTGAACACCAAGACCTCGTTCATGAACGCCATTCAGCCCGGTGACTACGGCGGACGCTACATGCACTATGGCGTGCGCGAGCACGGCATGGCCGCCGTCATGAACGGCATGGCTCTGCACGGCGAGTTCATTCCGTACTCCGGCACCTTCGCGGTGTTTGCCGACTATATGCGTGGCGCCATGCGTTTGTCGGCGCTGATGGAACAACGGGTGGTCTACGTGCTGACCCATGACTCCATTGGTCTCGGCGAAGACGGTCCGACCCACCAGCCGGTGGAAACCGTCGCCAACCTGCGCGCTCTGCCGAACTTCAACGTCTATCGTCCGGCTGATGTGATCGAAGCCGCCGAATGCTGGGCCTCGGCCTTGACCACCAAGAGCACCCCGTCGGGCATGATTCTCTCCCGCCAGGGGCTGCCTGCGGTGCGTGTGACACACACCGACGAGAACCTCTGCGCTCGGGGTGGCTACGTGCTGCGCGAAGCCGAAGGCGGTGATCGCAAGGTCACCTTGATGGCGACGGGTTCCGAGGTTTCCGTGGCCATGGCGGCCCGCGATCAGCTGCAGGCCGATGGCGTGCCGACGGCGGTTGTTTCCATGCCGTGTTTCGAACTGTTCGATGCGCAAGATCAAGCGTATAAGGACTCGGTTCTTGGCGCGACGGGCGGTGCGCGTGTGGCGGTCGAAGCGGCGGTTCAGCAGGGCTGGGACAAGTACCTGGGCTCCAACGGCGGCTTTATCGGCATGACCGGTTTCGGTGCTTCGGCCCCGGCGCCCGATCTGTACAAGCACTTCGGTATCACGGCTGATGCGGTGGCGGCCGAAGCAAAAAGCCTTATCTAAGGTGTGACTGTAGGAATTGACTGTAACAGTCTGTAAAGGAGATTAAATATGCCTCTCGTTTCCATGCGTCAGCTTCTCGACCACGCGGCCGAGAACAGCTATGGCATCCCGGCGTTCAACGTCAACAACCTGGAGCAGGTCAAGGCGATCATGGTCGCTGCCGACGCAACCAACAGCCCGGTGATCCTGCAAGGTTCCGCCGGTGCCCGCAAATATGCTGGCGAGGCGTTCCTGCGTCACCTGATCCTGGCGGCGATCGAAGAGTACCCCCACATCCCGGTGTGTATGCACCAGGATCACGGCACCTCTCCGGCGGTTTGCCAACGGTCTATTCAATCCGGGTTCTCCTCGGTGATGATGGATGGCTCGCTGATGACAGACGGCAAGACTCCGTCGTCGTATGAGTACAACGTGGAAACCACCCGTCGGGTGGTGGACATGGCTCATGCCTGCGGTGTTTCCGTCGAAGGCGAGCTGGGTTGCCTGGGTTCCTTGGAGACCGGTGAAGCCGAAGCCGAAGACGGCGTGGGGGCCGAGGGCAAGCTGGACCATTCCCAGCTGCTCACCGACCCCGATGAGGCGGCCGACTTTGTCAGCAAGACCCATTGCGATGCCCTGGCCATTGCCATTGGCACCAGCCATGGCGCCTATAAGTTCACCCGTCCGCCGACCGGGGATATCCTGGCCATTGACCGGATCAAGGAGATCAATGCCCGCATTCCCAACACCCATTTGGTGATGCATGGCTCTTCTTCGGTGCCGCAGGACTGGCTGAAGACCATCAACGAGTATGGCGGCGGCATGGGCGAGACCTATGGCGTTCCGGTGGAAGAAATCGTTGAAGGCATTAAGCACGGTGTGCGCAAGGTCAACATCGATACCGATCTGCGCATGGCCTCTACCGGTTCCATCCGCAAGCACCTGCACGACAACAACGCTAACTTCGATCCGCGCAAGTTCTTGAAGGTGGCCCAAGATGCCATGACCGATATCTGCAAGGCCCGCTACGAAGCCTTTGGGACCGCCGGCAATGCCGACAGAATCAAGGTCATCAGCCTCGAGACCATGTTCATGGACTACGAGGCCGGTAAGTTGGACCCGAAGGTGAATTGATTACCGTCGAATTCTGTTCGACTTCACGGTGAATAAAGGGGAAGGGCGTCCTGAGGGACGCCCTTTTTCTGTCATTTGCAGGAAAAGGCAAGAATTTGTATGAATATTAGATAATTCTAAAATTAGAAATATTGGATATATGTGTTGTTAATTCTGGATTTATATTTCTAATTCGGGGGATGATTTTGATAAGTATTATACTTTTGTGTTTTAATCCCGAATTCAGTGTGGTATCGAATCCTTACATAAACTTTGTTTTTCAGGGAGGCAAAATGGTGTCCAAGACCGCTTTGCGTACCGCCCTCGCAGCTGTTCTTTTCAGCGGCCTGGCCGGTACCGGGATCGCTCACGCCGATAGCCACGGTGGCATGGCGTCAGCAAGCATGTTGGCAAATACCTGTAACGGCTGTCATGGCCCGGACGGGAACAGCTATGGGCCGGCATCGCCGTCCATCGCCGGCATGAATGACCTTTATCTCACAGAAGCGCTTATGATGTACAAGAGCGGCGAACGCCCCTCGACCATCATGGGCCGGATCGCCAAGGGCTATTCCGAAAAGGAACTCGAGGCTATTGCCAAGTTCTTCGCCGGCAAAAAGACCATACGCGTCGCCAAACAGAAGTCGGATGCTAAAATGGTCGAAATGGGCCAGAAGATTACCCGTGATCTCTGTGAAGGCTGCCACGAGAAAGACGGCTATGCCGCCGAGGATTACCCGATCCTGGCCGGTCAGTTGATGCCGTACCTGCGCAACAACCTGGCGGATTTCGCCTCCGGTGCGCGTAACCTGGACACCAACCCCTCGCTTTCGGCCAAGGAACGCCGCAAGAAAAAGGGCAAGTTGAAGGATCTCCACGATAAGCACGGTAAAGACGGCGTGGAGGCCGTTGTTCAGTTCTACGGCAGCCGTAAGTAAGGGGAGACACGTATCAATGACTGATTTTAATCGTCGCGGATTTCTCAAGCTGACCGGTGGCGCTGCCGCCGTGGCTGGAGCCGCTGTTGCCGCCCCGCATGTGGCGAAAGCCGCTGGGGGCAAGGTTGTCGTGGTTGGCGGCGGTGTGGCTGGTGCCACCACTGCCCGTTACCTGAAGATCGCCGACAAGGCCATCGACGTGACCTTGATCGAGCCCAATGCCACCTATCATACTTGCTTCCTGTCCAACGAAGTGCTGTCTGGTGATCGCACCATGGACCAGATTGCCGTCACCTATGACGGCCTAAAGTCCATGGGTATCAAGGTGGTCAAGGACATGGTTACCGGCATTGATGCCATGGGCAAGAAGGTCATGACCAAGGGGGGAGAGACCTTCTCCTATGACCATTGTGTCGTGGCTCCGGGTATCTCCTTTAAGCTTGATGGTTATGGCGGCGTGTCCGATGGCATGTTCGACAAGATCCCGCATGCTTGGAAGGCCGGTCCGCAAACCGCCCTATTGCGCAAGCAGTTGGAAGCCATGCCTGATGGTGGCACCTTCTGTATGGTGGCGCCGCCGAATCCGTTCCGCTGCCCCCCCGGGCCGTACGAGCGGGCCAGCCAGATCGCCATGTACTTCCAAAACCACAAGCCGAAGTCCAAGATCGTCATTATTGATCGCAAGGAGAAGTTCTCCAAGTTCGGCCTGTTCATGGGAGCTTGGAAGAACCTGTATGGTTACGGCACCGACAACAGCATCATCAAGTGGGTGAAGGCGTCTGAAGCCGGGGCCATTGAGTCCATCGATCCCTCGACCATGACCGTCACCACCGACTTCGAGACCGTCAAGGCCGATGTCATCAACTACATCCCGCCGCAAGTGGCCGGTGAGATCGCCATCAAGGCCGGTCTGACCAACGCCAAGGGCTGGTGCGATGTGGACAAGGTGACCTTCGAGTCCAAGGTACACAAGGGCATTCACGTGCTCGGCGATGCCTCGGTGGCGACCAAGATGCCCAAGTCCGGGTATTCCGCCAACTCGCAAGGCAAAGTCTGTGCCGCCGCCATCAACGCTGCCCTCAAAGGCATGGAGATGGGGCATCCGTCCTACGTCAATACCTGCTACTCCATTGCCGGTAAGGACTATGGCTTCTCGGTCGCGGCTGTCTACAAGTACAACAAGGCCGAGGACCTCATTGCTCCGGTCAAGGGTGCTGGTGGTCTGACTCCGGGTGATGCGTCCGCCGAGGCGCGTCGTCGCGAGGTGGAATTCGCCTACAGCTGGTACGACAATATCGTCAAGGATACCTGGGGCTGATAAGCGCCGGGTCGGGGGCGCAACGACGCTTCCTGACGCTATCCACTGACTTGGCGAGGGCCCTTGTCCCCAAAGGGGGGCAGGGGCCTTCCGTCCCAACAGCAATAACAAAAACAAACTAGAAAAAATTGATCCAGGAACACGTTGGTGCCGACCGCGAGGTGTGTCGGGTCGCGCCATTGCAGAGAGGAACGATACAGTGCGTATGATCTGGAATTGGCTGAAAAATCCCGGTGTCCGCTGGGGGCTGATCGTCGGCGTCGTGGGGACGTTTGTCGGCATCGTCGGCTTCAATGTTGTGGTCGCCCACACCAATACCATGGAGTTTTGCACCTCCTGCCATTCGATGTCTTATCCTTTGGCGGAGTACAAAAAGAGCTTCCATTACAAGAATACCGTCGGTGTTCAGGCCGGGTGCCCGGACTGCCACGTACCCCATACCTATCCCGATCTGCTCATCGCCAAGGTCATGGCGGCCAAGGACGTGTATGGCGAGATCATGGGCCATATCGAGACCCCAGAGCTCTATGAAAAGGAGCGGCTGACCATGGCCAAGCGGGTTTGGGCCAAGATGGAGGCCACGGAATCCAGGGAATGCCGCAATTGCCACGATTTCGAGGACATGCTTTCCGATGAGCAGGGACGCCGCGCCCGCCGTAAACACAGCGAGGCGCAAAAGAAAGGCGGTCATTGCATCCAATGTCACAAGGGCGTCGTGCACGAAATGCCGGAAGGGTATGAAGGATAATACCTTGCCCGACCAATCGTGTTACATTAGACAAGCCTGATATTGATGAGGAAAGGCTCAGATATGTTCAATAGCCGCACTGTATCGGTGGCGAGTGGAGGCCTGTTAGCGGCTGCCGCGTTGCTGATCGCCGGGGCGTATTTCGCCGAACCGGCTACCGCCAAGTCCATGACTTCCGGCGAGACCCATGAAGACAATCTGGTGGCCTCGGTGGCTGCCGGGGGGCGTTTGTACGATGATTGGGCTCGCGAAACCGCAGCCCGTAAGCCACGCAAGGTCCATCCGCTTTATCCCGAGGAAGGCCTCTATGCCGACCAACCTTGGCAGACCTGGCGTTGTGTTACCTGCCATGGCTGGGACTACAAGGGATCCGAGGGTATGTACCATACCGGTCCCAAGTATACGGGGATCAAGGGCATTGCGGGAAAGAGAGGCGCCGAGATCGGCGAGGTCATCGAGATCCTCACCGACGGGAAGCACGGCTACGGCGATATGATGGACGACCAAGACCTGCTTGATGTGGCGTCTTTCGTGGTCAATGGTCAGACCGACGTGGATCAGGTCATCGATCCGGTGACCCGCCGGGCCAAGGCCAAACCGGCGGCGTCGTCGGTGTATTTCTCCACCATCTGCGTGAGCTGCCATGGGGCCGACGGGCGCATGATGGATACCATCCCGCCGGTGGGTGATGTGGCTCGGACCGATCCCTGGCAGTCGTTGCATAAGATGCTCAACGGCCACCCGGGTGATGACATGCCGGCTTTGCGAGCTTTCAGTCTGCCGACCATCCTGTCGGTACTGGCCTATACCCAGACCCTGCCGTCCCATGATCGGCTGGCCTCCATTTCCCGGGGCGGTAAGCTCTATGACGACTGGGCCAAGGAAATCGATCGGCGCTTCCCCGAAGACCCGCATCCGTCCTTTCCCACGGGGGTCGAGATTGCCGTGGGCAGCAACACCTGGCGCTGCGTGGAGTGCCATGGCTGGGACTACAAAGGCAACAACGGCATTCGCGGTATCCGCAATCTGGCCGGGGCCCATCCGCTGGCGATCGAGAAAATCCTCACCGATGAGACTCATCGCATGGACGATTTTCTCAAGCACAAGGATATGACCGACCTGGCCAACTTCATCAGCCAGGGGCAGGTGGAGGTCAACGAGTTCATCGACCCGACCTCCAAAAAGGCTAAGGGCAACAAGGACACCAGTCCGGAATATTTCTTGACCCTTTGCGCGACCTGTCACGGTGAGGACGGTCGCGCCATCCGCACCATGCCGCCCTTGGGCCGGGTCGCCGACAACAGCCCCTGGAAGGTGCTGCATCGTATGTTCCATGGCCATCCGGGTGACTATATGCCCGCCTGGCAAGCGTCCATGCCGCCGACCATCGCCAAGGACGTGCTGGCCAAGCTACAGACCTTGCCGGTGAAGAAGTAGGGCAAGGCTTAGGCCCGACATTTGATCAAGGAATGAAGAAGCCCTGCGCCTCAATGGTGCGGGGTTTTCTTTTGTGCCACACTGGGAAAGGTAATTGAGCAAGGGGGGACGTTCATGGATCGACAAACCTTCGCGCCCGGTGAGGTTCTTTTTAAGCAAGGGGACGACGGTGAGATCGCCTACCTGGTGGAAAAGGGCGCCATCGAGATTTCGGTCAACGAGGGAGCGGACAAGCAGGTGCTCGGCCAAATCGACCCGGGCGGCCTGTTCGGCGAGATGGCGCTGATCTCCAGCATGCCGCGCATGGCCACCGCCACGGCGACCGTTGAGGCCACCTGTGTTGTGATCCCCAGAATGGTCCTGAGCGTCCTCATCGGCGGCGCCGACCCTTTGATGAGCGCCTTGCTTCTCAACCTCATCGGCCATATCCGCTCACTGAACGAAAAGCTCACCCCCGAACTGTTCGAGGACGACGAGGTCCAGTTCTTCTTCCAGGGAGCCGACGGGGCCTATCGGCGGGAAGATCGGCGGGCGTGAGTGGATACTGATCAAGCCGTCGTATATTCCCGGGACGAAGTAGGGGCTTCGATGCGCAGAGCACGACCTTGGCCACCTCACAACTCACACTCCCTTCACACCAGTTTGATTTCCCGATCCGGACCTCGAACTCTACCATCGTGAAATCCTGGGAGGTCCGACCATGCGCCTGTTGCTGCTCATTCTAATGTTGCTGTTCACCGTCGCCACTCCAGCGCGCGCAATGGAATCCGCCCCACCCATGGCCCCGGACTGGACGGTCTCGGAATGGCTGAACGGGGAGGGGAGTACCCTGGCCGACCTGAAAGGCAAGGTCGTGGTCATCGAGTTCTTTCAGATGTGGTGTCCAGGCTGCAATAGCTTCTCCATTCCGCTCATGCACCAATGGCAGACCGAAACTTTCAAGGGCGCCGTGGAAGCAGGGGCATTGCAGGTGGTCAGCATCCACACGGTGTTTGAAGGCCATTCGGTCCAGACCCCGGCAAAACTGCGCAAGTTCATCAAGCGCAAGGGCATCACCAACCTGGTGGGCATCGACGCCTACGAGAAGGGTGATCACTATCCCATCACCATGCGCCGGTGGAAGACCGGCGGCACGCCAGAAGTGGCCATCGTCGACAAGAAGGGCCGCCTGCGATTCCAGGAGTTTGGCGGCTTCAATACCGATACGGCGGAAGCGCTGATCAAAAAGCTGTTGAAGGAGTAGCTACCCTGTCTTCAACAATTTGGCCGCTTCCCGCGCCGCATAGGTGAAGATCCCGTCCGCCCCGGCGCGCTTGAAGGCCAAAAGGCTTTCCATCATCACCGAGTCATAGTCCAGCCAGCCATTGGCGGCGGCGGCCTTGAGCATGGCATATTCGCCCGAGACATTGTAGGCGAAGGTGGGCGTAGCAAAGCTGTCCTTGATGCGCCGGATGATATCCAAATAGGGCAGGCCGGGCTTGACCATCAACAGGTCGGCGCCCTCGGCTATATCCAAGGCCACTTCGCGCAAGGCTTCGTCGGTGTTGGCCGGGTCCATCTGATAGGTTTTCTTGTCGCCTTTCAGGGCACCACCGGAGCCCACCGCATCGCGGAACGGGCCGTAGAAGGCCGACGCATATTTGGCAGCATAGGACATGATCTGCACATCTTGTTGGCCTGCATTGTCCAGGGCTTGGCGGATCTCGCCGATGCGCCCGTCCATCATGTCCGAAGGCGCGTTGATATCGCAGCCGGCCTCGGCCTGCACCACGGCCTGCCGACACAGAGCCTCGTTGGTCTCGTCATTGAGGATCACGCCGTCTTGGACAATGCCGTCATGGCCATTGGAATTATAAGGATCCAGCGCCACGTCACAAATCACGCCCATGTTTGGATGGGCCGCCTTTACCGCGCGCACGGCCCGGCAGACCAGGTTTTCCGGGTTATAGGCCTCGGCGGCCTCGGGGGTTTTGAGCGCAGGGTCGGTATAGGGGAATACCGCGACCGCCGGAATGCCCAAATCCACAGCCACACCGACTTCGTCTACTAGTAGATCTATGGAAAGCCGCTCGACGCCGGGCATGGAGGCCACGGCCTGACGCTCTTTGTCGCCTTCGAGGACAAAGACCGGCCAGATCAGATCGTCGGCGGTCATCCTGGTTTCGCGGACCATGCGCCGGGCCCACTCGGTCTTGCGGTTGCGCCGCATGCGGGTCCAAGGATAGCTGCCCAGGCCCAGGCTTGCGTTATCGGTCACGTCCAGATCCTCCCAAAGTGCGACCGTCGAAGCATAGCGCCGACGGCCCTATTTGAAAGGGGTAATTGCCCCTCAATCACGTCGCAACTAGCTCAATTTCTGCAAGGCCGGGAAGGCTTCCAGGATCCAATTGCTGATGCTGTTCAACCCACCGGTGAGAATAAGCACGCCGGTGAGCACCAGCAGACCGCCCAAGGCCATCTCGATCTTGCCCAGATGGCGGCGGAACTTGGCCAGGAATAACATGAAGCGGCTGGCAAAGGCGGCGGCGAGCAGGAATGGAATGCCCAGTCCGGCCGAGTAGATGGACAGCAGGATAATGCCGTCCCAAATGCTTTCGCCCATGGCCGCCTGCATGAGAATGGTCGACAATACCGGTCCGACGCAGGGGGTCCAACCGAAGCCAAACGCCATACCGATCAAAAAGGCGCCGATCACCCCTGCTGGTTTGTTTTCCAGGTGAAAGCGCTTTTCGAAGTTCAAGAATCCGATCTTGAACAGGCCCATGTAATGCAGCCCGAAGATAATGATCAAGATGGCGCCGAAAATGGCGAATTCCCGTTTGTGCTGACCCATGAAGCCGCCGATGGTGGTGGCTCCGGCGCCCAGGCTGACAAACACGAAGCTCAGGCCGAGGACGAAAAACAGGCCGGAGATCAATGCCCGGCGGGTTGTTTCCGATCGCTGCTTGGAATCCGCGTCGGTCAGGTCTTCCAGCGAGGCGCCGGAGATGAACGACAGGTAGGCTGGCACAAGCGGCAGAATGCAGGGGGCCAAGAAGGTGAGGATACCGGCAACCATCGCCGTACCGTAGGAAACGTCCATGCCCATGATCGGGAACTCCTGACAAACGGGGGCCCCGCGCTCTCAGAGGAGAGGCGCGGGGCAGTAACGGGGGAAACGAACGCGCTTAAGCGCCGACGACCTTAATACTGCGATTGGGCGGTAGGTCGATGACTTTCTTGCGTTGGATGTAGTCGGAGACCACGTCCCAGATGGGCGGACCCTCGGTGCCTTCATTGACCGATGCCCAACCGCCGACGGTGTAGTCCTTGGAGGCCTCGACCTTTTCACCATTGGACAAAAGGGTCATGTCGGAAACCCGGCTACCCATTTTCTCGTGGATATTGAAGGTAAAGCCCATGCCGCCGACACGCACCATGTCGCCACCCTGCTGGTAGTAGGGATCCGGGTTGAACAGGTTGTCGCCCACGTCTTCAAGGATGTCCTTGATGGTTTTTCCGCTCATCTGCGAGCGGTAGCAGGCCGGATAGGTGATGCCGGTCTGATGATAGACATGCTCGACCAGAATGTCCGAGCCCGGGGGCAGGGACGAGCCCCAACGGAACCCTGGCGACAGGGAAATCTGACAATCGCGCTCTTCGATGATCGACTGACAGATCAGATCGTCGAAGGTACCGTTGAAGTTGCCCCGGCGATACAGCAGGGAATCGGTGCGGCCCAGGACCTTGTTGACGTCCTTTTCGTAGGGCGCGCGGATCTGATGCACCAGCTTGGCCATTTCCGGGTCCGGGGTGATGGCATCGGTGAACACCGGCATCAGCTTGAACCGGTAGTCGGCCACTTTTTTGTTTTCCACCTTAACGTCCAGGCGGGCCAGGAACTTGCCGTGGGAGCCGGAGGCCACCATCAGGGTATCCTTGACCTTGATCACGTCGGGAATGGCGTCATGGGTATGGCCGGTCAGCAGCACGTCGATGCCCTCGACCCGCGAGGCCAGTTTGCGGTCCACGTCGAAGCCGTCATGACTGGCCAACACGACCAGATCGGCGCCTTCATCGCGCGCCTTGGTCACATGCTCCTGTACGGTCTCTTCACGGATACCGAAGGACCACTCGGGGATCATGAAGCGCGGATTGGCCACCGGGGTGTAAGGGAACGCCTGGCCGATGACCGCGACTTTGACGCCGCCGCGATCGAAATAGGCATGGCTCTCGAACACCGGCTCCTCGAAATCATTATCCACCACGTTGCCGCAGAGGAACGGGAATTCGAGCATATCCACCAATTCCTTGACCCGCTCGGCGCCATGGGTGAATTCCCAGTGGGCGGTCATGGCATCGACACCCAGGGCGTTCATGGCCTTGACCATGTCCTCGCCGCGGGTCTTCAGGGCGGTGTAGGAGCCTTGCCAGGTATCGCCGTTATCGATCAGCAAGGTATTGTTTGGGCGCTCGGCGCGGATGGCCTTGACCAGCGTGGCCATATGGGCCAGTCCGCCGACCCGTCCATAATCCTTTGATAGGTTGGCGAAATCGGTGCTGCTCAGGGCATAGGCCTCGGGCGTCCCGGCTTGCAATCCAAACATCTTGAGAAAGGCCTCGCCGGTGATGTGGGGCGGCAGGCCATGGACTTCACCAACGCCCAGATTGACCGACGGCTCGCGGAAGTACAATGGCATCAGTTGGGCATGGATATCGGTGAAGTTCAGCAAGGTCACTTGACCTGTGGAATCGAACTTCAGCAGTTCGTCCTGGGTGATCTTGCCCCGCGCGGCGGCATGAGAGATCCCCCCTAAGGGACCGGCAAAGGCGGCGGTGGCAGCGGCGACCTGTAGGAAATCGCGTCGAGTGAGCATCGGAACCTCGCAACTCTCTGAAATATTGTATTTATAGGGACGAAAAAGGGACGGCGCGCGCCTTTGGCTTGCATTGCCGTCCCTAATCTTCAGTCGTCCAGAACCTTAGCGGCGAACCGACGGGGATTCCGAAGGCAGACCGTTGGAGCGCCACATGACGAACAGCTCCAGGTTCGTGTACTCGTCGGAACCACGCTTGTAGGGTTCCGCGCGAATGTTTTTGTTGCAACCGGTGAAGCGGCGTTGGATGGACCCCAGCTTCTGCCATTTCAGGCGGAAGGTCGGGAAACCATTGCCCATGCCGTGGCTCAGCAAGTCGGCGCGGATCATGTTACCGGGATTGTCCATATGGCACATGTTGCAAGACAGGTCCATCTGGCCACGACGCTGAAAGTAGAAGTCGCGTCCGGCTTCGAAGAACGGCTTGGCTTCGCCATCCACTTTGACGTTGATCGGCATGCCGCGAGATTGCAGCTTGATGAGGGCGACCATGCCCAGCATCGGGTCCGATTCCCACTTCCAATCCTTGGCGCCCATCCGTTCGGTCAGGCACTCGCTGATGCGATCTTGCAGGGTCGCAAGCTTTTTGTGCTTGTCGTAGTACTTCGGATAGGTGACCGACAGACCCTTGAAGGTTTCCACGCTTCCGTGGCAGCTGGCGCAGGCCTTGCCCTTGGAACCGTTGACCTCATCCCAGTCTTCCTGCGAATCCTCGATCCATTGGAAAGCGGGGTTTTCGAAGTCGTCTTCCTGGATATCGCGGGTCTCTACGGTGGAATAGACATAGCCGGACTCTTTGTCGCCGACGATGTAATTCTTGATCCGCTCATCGTTCATGATGTTGTCGAATGGGCCGGCTTGGGCCGAGGCACTGACCAGCACGATGCCGGCCAATGCACTCATAATTCCCAGTTTAATCTGCCCCATGACGTGTTCCTCCCAATTTTTATTCACGGCATCCGGTTTTCCGGTTGCTCAGCTAACGGTGATCTTCTTGGTCGCGCTGACGGATTCACCGGTTTCCTCGCTCCAAGTCATCTTAAACTCGCCACTTTCCGTGGCCCGATGGAAGAAAGCGATGTAGGGGCTAGCGGACACAGCGCCTTCGAGAGACATGCCGAACACCGGCTTGCCATTGAAGGTCACATCGAACTTATTGATGATCTTGCGCGGCACGATCTTGCCACCCTTGCCCTTGCGCAGGCCGGATTCCATGTCGTGCTTGATCATGGTCTTGATCTGGAAAGTGTCGCCCTTCTTGGCGCTCTTCGGTACTTTCACGCGGGGTTTCTGCAAAGCCATTAGGTCTTACTCCTTAGAATAACCAATATCGAACCGAGGGAAATCAGCCGCCGCAGCCGCCGATAGTCACCTTGGTTTCCTTCTTGTTCGAAATCACCGATCCGTCGCTCATTTCGGCTACGGCCACGATATTCTGAGTCTTGGCCATGCGGATACGGGTGGCCACTTCGGCCTTGCCGCATTCGGCGGAGAGCGTAAAGGAGCAGACACCCGGGTTGGGGTTGCCCTCGGAGATGATGTGGATTTTTTTGACGTGATCAGCGGCGGTCATCGGGCTTTCGACCTTGACGGTCACCGGCACGGTGTTGCCGTTCTCGGCGATCTCCGGCAGCTTCAGAGACACGCGCGCGTCACCGCCAGCGGGCATCTTACCGGATAACTTCTTGGCCAATTCGGCGGCCTTGTCGGGAGTGGCCTGGGCGGATTTGGGGGTCAGGGTTGCACCGGCCACGGCCAGGGCGCCTCCACCAAACACACCGAGCAGACCGCGGCGGCTTACCGCCATAGAGGTCTTGGATTGATCGGACATGCTACTAACTCTCCTCGTTTTCTTGCGTTGTCGCTCTTGGTCGAGCGGTCAATTTTCCTTCAGGGTCTTCAAATAGGCAACCACATCTTCCACTTCCTGAGCGGAAAGCATGGTCTTGCCCTGATGCTTTTTCATCACCCGATTGAGGCCTTCGATCCGGTAGAACGAGGGCATCATGGATTCAGAGTTGGTGATTTTGGGATCAACGATACGCAGACGAAGCTCGGCTTCACTCATGCGGCTTCCCACACCAGCCAGGTCGGGACCGACCTCGCCGTGAAACTGTTCTTCCGGAATCGGCATTTTATGGCAGGCAAGGCAGTTGCCTTTCTTGCGGGCAACAGCGGTTTTCTTGCCTTTGGCTGCATCTCCGGCCACACCAGCAAGGTATTCGGGGATGCCTTCGCCAACCACGAAAAAGTCAATGGTATCAGCGGCGCGGGCGTCGGTGTGCACCGAAGCGGTCACGGTCAGCGCCAAAGCGGCGCCAAGAATGGCCTTGGATCGCATAATTCCTCCCAAATGTATTTCACGACTGTTTGAGCCGTATGGTTTTTTGAACAGGCCAATGGGCCCTTGCACAGAAAACTAGTCGCCCACGGCTGCCCAATCAACCGAAATATTGAATCTGGGTCGTAATTTTCCGCTATAACGCAATGCAATAACGTAAGATTGATGCGCTATCTGGGAAATTTTACATAGATTGTGCCTAAAATGGTTCGTCGATGAACGAAAGAATCATGTGGCACATGATGGCTGGCCGGATTCGAAAAAATTTGTCGGTCGTCTGTTTCGGTTGGTCTGACCGGATAAAATGAATTACAATCAGTGCCCTTGGGATCAAGTGAAATGATCTTTGAACGACCTTTGAGGTTCTTGGCACCCCCTTGGGTTCACAATTTCCTTTTATCCCTGAGGTTAAATGTATTAGAGTGCCATTAATTAGGAAACGCTAAACTAGCCGGTAGCGCTGGCTGGCAGGGAAAATTCACCTATAGACGCAATGGGTTAGGGAGAGACGTGATGAGCAATACCGACGGCAAGAAGATGAGCATCATTGTGACCAAGGGGACGCTGGACTGGGCATATCCGCCCTTTATCCTGGCGACCACGGCCGCCAGTCTTGGCGTCGAAGTGACCTTGTTCTTTACCTTCTATGGGCTGCAACTCTTGAAGAAAGACATGAGCCACCTGAAGATTTCCACACTGGGCAATCCGGGTATGGAAATGCCGATGATGGGCATGCATATGGCGATGCCGAACATGGTTTCCATGCTTCCGGGTGTCGACGGCATGGCTTCCGGCATGATGAAGAGCCTGATCAAAAAGAAAGGCGTGGCTTCGTTGGAAGAACTGCGGGAAGCGACCGTGGATCTGGAGTGCCGGATGATTGCCTGCCAGATGACCGTGGATCTTTTCGAACTGAAGCATGAGCAATTGATCGATGGACTGGAGTTTGCCGGTGCCGCGACTTGGGTGGAAGTGGCCACGGAGTCGGAAATCAACCTGTTCATCTGATCTCAGATCAAAGAGATCGGGCCTTCGATCATTTTGAGGGCTTGCACGAACCGGCGCTCGCTTTAGAGTGTGCGTTCCGTTTTTTGAGCACGCGGCGGACTTCGCCGTAACGTTAGGGGAAGGTGGTCGCGGTAGACCCGTGCTGCCACCAGGAAAACCGGGGTCTGCCCCGGGATAACAGGAAAGAGGAAAACCTATGACCGTAGAACTTGACACCAAAGGCCTGAACTGCCCGCTGCCCATCCTGAAAGCCAAGAAAGCCATCAAGGATCTGCCGGCCGGTGAAACCCTGAAGGTGATCGCCACCGACCCGGGCTCGGTGAAGGATTTCGAGGCTTTCTGCCGCTCCACCGGTAACGAGTTGCTGGACAGCTCCGAAGACGGTGGTGTCTACACCTTTATGATCAAGAAGACCTCCTAAGGGGTTGAAATTTTTGATGAATAGATTGAGCGCGACAGGGGTGGCAGGGGCCATTCTTGTTGCGCTTTTTCTGTTATCCAGTCCTGTCCAAGCGGCTCAGTTGCTCATGTTTCATGAGGAAGGCTGCCCTTGGTGCCAGGCTTGGGAGCATCAGATCGGTACGATCTATGACAAGACCGACGAGGCGAAAGTCCTGCCGCTGACCCGCTTGGATGTACATGAAGACCTGCCTGCCGATCTGGAACTGAAGTCCCCGGTCAATTTCACGCCGACCTTTGTGGTTATCCAAGATAACAAGGAAGTGGGGCGAATTCCCGGCTATCCAGGCGATGAATTCTTCTGGTTCCTGTTGGCGGAATTGATTGAAAAGATCCCGGAATAGACCCCGCTTTTCGCGCGGGCGAAGGTTTTGCTGGTCTCTCGGCCCTGATTCATGACATAACTAATTGGTGTTGTTGATAAACCGTTCGATTGAATAGGGGCGGCGCAGGCCTGCGAATCAAATATGGCCAGGAAACAAAAGTCGGCCAAGAAGACGCCGACCTGGATGGAACAGCTAACATCATCGGTCAGAGACCTGATCGTCTGTTTTGCCGACGGTCACGTCGTCGAAGCCAATAAGGCCGCCTTGACCCGTCTGGGCTACAAGAATCTATCGGATATGACGGGCGTTACCCCTGAGGCTTTGTTGGTTGTCGGGGATGATTTCGATATATCTTCATTGAGCGACGGCAGAAACCGGTCGCTCCGGTTGCGCCCGCGCAAAGGGGCTGCCTTCGCCGTGGAGGCCAGTCTGCAAAAGGTCGAGGGTGTTCCTAACAAAGTTGCCTTGATCGCCCATGACCTTTCTCTCCATATGGAATCCGCGGATGCCCTATCGGCAAGTGAATCCCGATTTCGGGACCTTGTAGAGAGATCCATCAGCTTCCTTTGTGCCTGTGAGAATGGGATTATCACCTACCTCAATCCGGCCGGATTGGAGATGATCGGACGGAAGAAGCTTTCCAAGGTTGTCGGCAAACCTTTTTCCAACATCGTCCACGAAGATTACCGAGCATTGATTGATGGGGGCCTTGGTGCCTTGTCGGAAGAAGGGGACGTGATCCCCATGAAGTTCCTTTATCGCAGCCGCAAGACGATCGATGTGGAAGTGGGCGTGACCCCGGTCGGCGTGGTCGGCGCCTATATGGTTCAAGCCCGTGACATCACGAGACGGCTGCTTTCAGCCAATCGGTTGCGGGAGCGCGAGGAATGCCTGCGCGGTATCGTCGATACGGTGGCCGAGGGAATCATCACCACCAATACCAAAGGAGAAATTCAGGCCTTCAACAAGGCCGCGGAACGCATCTTCGGCTATTCTCAGACCGAGATGATGGGCGCAAGCGTGAATGGCTTGATGACTCGGTCCCATAGCGTCCGTCACAACGGATTCGTAAAGAATTATTTGAAGGGCGGAGGGCGTCCATTGCAAGGACATGCCCGTCTTCTCGAAGGCTTGCGCAAGGATGGCACTAAGTTCCCATTGGAAATCACCCTAAGCGAACTACGGCAAGGCAAGGAGAAGCTCTTTACCGCCTTGGTCCGCGATATAACCGAACGCAGAAAGACCGAGGATGCCTTGCGCCTGGCTCAGGATGATCTGGAGCGGCGGGTGGAGGAGCGGACTCAGGCCCTGACCCAGGAAGTGGCCGAAAGACGTCGAATTGAAGAAAGCTTGCGCCTGACGGCCCGCGTGATCGAGGCCACCAGCGAAGGGGTGGTGCTCACTGATCCGGAATTTCGGGTGACCAGCGCCAATCCGGCTTTTACCCGTATCACTGGCTATTCCGCCGATGAGATCATGGGCAAGAAGCCGCAGTTCCATACCAAGCTGAAGCGGGACAAGGAACTCTATGCCCAGATGCTGGAGAGCATAGAGAGTAAGGACCATTGGGAAGGCGAGATCTGGAACAAGCGCAAAACCGGCGAACGCTATGCCCAACGCCTGGCCATATCCACCATCCATAGCGAGGAAGGCGAGATCCATCAATATGCGGTGCTGGTTTCCGATATCACCCAACGCAAGCAAGACGAGGAACGAATTCGCTATCAGGCCAATTACGATGCCCTGACCGGACTTCCCAACCGCAGCTCTTTCCTTCAGAGTCTCAATCAGGCTCTCTTGCTCGGCAAACGCCAGGAGCGCAAGGTCATCTTGATGTTCATCGACCTGGATGGCTTCAAGCTGGTCAACGATACCTTGGGACATGAGTTGGGAGACCTCTTGCTCACCCAAGCGGCGGCAAGGCTTTTGGATTGCGTCCGGACCTCGGATACGGTGGCCCGTCTGGGAGGGGACGAGTTCACGATCTGCCTGACAGAAATCTGCGATGAATATGATGCGCCCATCGTCGCCCAGCGGGTCATTGATAGCCTGTCCCAGGCCTTTATTCTGAAAGGACAGGAGGCCTTCGTCTCGGCCAGCATCGGCATCACCACATTCCCCGATGATGCGGAAAACGCTACGGATCTGCTGAAACATGCCGATGCCGCCATGTACCGGGCCAAGGAGAAGGGCAAGGATAACTTCCAGTATTTCACTGCCGACATGAACGAGGAGGTGAAGGAACGCCTGTTCATGAAGAACGGACTGTCCAATGCCCTGGAACGGCAAGAGTTCGTGCTCTACTACCAGCCCAAGATGGGCCTGGAAACCGATGGCCTGACCGGTGTTGAAGCGCTGATGCGTTGGAAGCACCCTGAAATCGGTTTGGTGCCGCCGGGCCGTTTTATCCCGGTGCTCGAAGAAACTGGTTTGGTGGTGGATGTCGGAGTCTGGATCCTGCAGGAAGCCTGTCGTCAGCATGTCGCGTGGATCGAGCAGGGGCTGCCACCGATCCGCGTGGCGGTGAACCTTTCGGCGCGTCAACTAAGGGATACGGCGCTGATCGGTATCTTCGAGCAAGTGTTGAAAGATGCCGGGATTGGACCGGAGTCCATGGAAATCGAAATCACCGAAAGCATGCTGATGTCCGATCATGGCCCGGTGATCAAGGTGCTGGGTGCTTTGCATGAGATGGGCTTGCATGTGGCCATGGACGATTTCGGGACCGGCTACTCATCGCTCAGCTATCTCAAAAAATTCCCCATCGACACCATCAAGATCGATCGTTCGTTTGTCGCCGATATCGCCGTGGACAAGGACGATGCGGAAATCATCCGCACAATCATCAACATGGCACAAAGCCTGCGCCGCCGGGTGGTTGCCGAAGGGGTGGAAGACGCCGAACAGCTTCAAATTCTCAGAGACTACAAATGTCATGAAGTGCAAGGCTATTTCTTCAGTCCACCCATGCCGGCCGCGGAAATGAATGCCTATGTTCTCGGGCTCAAGACTGACTAGAAAAAAGACGGGAAATTCCCAAATCCTCTCCCATATGTGATGAATCCCCGCCGGAATGGGCGGGGGCCGGAGTCTGACTCCACAGTTTCTGGATATCGACGGGAGATACCGATGGACCAGCAAGAAATCGATCCAAAAATTTATGATCTATATGACGAGTATTGCCATAGCCAGATGACCCGGCGGGAATTTCTGAGCCGCGCCTCGGCCATTGCCGTGATCGGAGGCACCGGGTTGGCCATGGCCGAGGCTCTGTTGCCCCATTATGCGGCGGCCCAGACCATTTCCTTCACCGACCAACGCATCAAGGCGCGATACGTGGAGTATGAGTCTCCTGGGGGAACATCCGGTAAGATGCGCGGCTATTTGGTTCAACCGAGCGGAGAAGGGCCTTTCCCTTCGGTGTTGGTGATCCATGAGAATCGCGGCCTCAACCCCCATATCGAGGATGTGGCGCGGCGGGCCGCGACGGAAGGGTTTTTGGCCTTGGCGCCCGATGGTCTCTCTCCCATCGGCGGCTATCCTGGCAATGACGATGACGGCAAGGTGATGCAGAAAACCTTGGACAAAGGAAAGCTGTTTACCGACATTCTGAATGGCGCCAAGTTCTTGAAAAAACACCCTCTATCCAATGGCAAACTGGGGGCTACCGGCTTTTGCTATGGCGGTGGCGTGGTCAATTCTCTGGCCGTGGAAATGGGCGCGGACTTGAATGCCGGGGTGCCTTTTTACGGACGGGCTCCCATGACATCGGATGTGGCCAAGATCCGCGCGCCCATGTTGGTCCATTATGCCGAGGACGACAAAAGGGTTAATGCCACGCGGGCTGACTACGAAGCCGCTCTTAAGGCCCATGGCGCGGATTACCAGATGCACAGCTATGAGGGCACGCGCCACGGGTTCCACAATAATTCGACCCCGCGCTATAACGAGGCGCAGGCCAAGCTGGCTTGGGAGCGTACGGTGGCCTTTTTCAAGCAGCACCTTTCTTAAACCAGATGCCGGGAGCGGCGGGATTCGTCGTTCCCGGTTTTTGTTGAATTTCACGTTTCCTTGATATCGAACGGTTTCCTCAACGGAAGGTTCGGCCTATTCTGCCTCCCGGTGCAAGAGCGGGGAAGGGGGCCGACGTGTTGCGTATTGGTGTTGTCGCGATCGGGCAGTTTGCTCCGCTGCTCATCTGGCTGCTTATTCTTGGCGGTGAAAGTCATGCCGCGCCGCCATTCAAACCAGCCATCTTGTTCGACACCAACGTTCTATTCGATGGTGGCTTTACCGAATCAGCTTATCGTGGCGCTAAATCCTTCACGGAAATCAAGGGAGTAGATGTTAAGACTTTCTCTCCTGGATTTCAGGATAAAAGCAATGACGACGTGGATTATCCACGGATTATACGGGACGCCCTGGCGGCCAAGCATTCGCCGCTCATTGGAGTCGGATACGGCTTCACGGATGAGTTTTCCAGAGTTGCTCCAAAATATCCCGAAACCAAGTTCATTCTTGTCGATGCTGTCATCGATGCCCCCAACGTGCAATCGATCATTTTCCGCGAGGAGCAGGGGTCCTATTTGGTCGGTGCGATGGCGGCCATGGCCTCCAAAACGGGCAAAATCGGTTTTGTTGGCGGACAGGATCTCGGGCTGATTCGAAATTTCGGTTGCGGGTATAGCCAAGGCGCTAATCGCGCCAATCCCAAAATAGAGATCATCACCGCCATGATTGGGGACGATGTGTCAGCCTTTGTGAATCCGCGTGCAGGGAAGGTTCTCGCGCAAAAGATCATCGCGGCCGGGGCCGATGTGATCTATCACGCCGCGGGGCTTTCCGGAAACGGGGTCATCGAAGCCGCGGCACAAGCCGGGGTGCTGGCCATTGGTGTTGATAGCAATCAGAACGCCCAGGCACCAGGCCATGTATTGACCTCCATGCTGAAACGCCTGGACGTTGCCATCTACCGGGCGCTATTGGACCTGGATGAAGGGCGCTGGTATCCAGGCACCCAACATCTGGGGCTGACCGAGGGAGCCATCGGTTGGTCCCTGGACGAAAACAACATCGAATTGGTGTCTCAGGACATGCAAGACCACGTGGAAAACCAAGCCTTCGAGATCATGACCAACCGTGTCCGTGTGGCAGTCTATGACGACGAGGAAGGTTGTCCAGTGGCCGATCCGGTGAAAGTCGATGATTGGGGGATCATTGATGACTGACGGGGCCATGAATGAAGAATCACGGCGCCGGGGCGTGGCCTTTTACCTGCGGGCCGGCTTGCTCGGCTTGAGCATTCTGTCCATTGCGACGCTTTTGGTTGCGTTGTTCTTTTTTTCGCGTATGAGCGGCAATCTCAGTCAGATTAGCCAAACCACCCTTCCCGTATTGGCGCTTTCACAGGACCTGACCCGCCAGACCAAATCCATCGAATCGACCGCCCGACGGATAGCCAACCTGCGCCAACCCTTTGAACTCCAATCCTTGAGTTTTCAGCTATCGGGGGACCTGGACCAACTGACTCAGACGGTGGCCAACCTGGATAAGGCTGGCATCGATGCGACCCGCCGGACTCGCATGACCCATCTGATCGGCGAGATCCGCCAGACGGTGGAGCGGTTGGATTCCCTGGTCGCACAGGTCATCAACGCCGAAGCCCGTTTCCGCCGTTATAGCGCCAGCCTTGTCACGCTGGCCCAGAGGGCCACCGGCCTGGATGCCTACTTGGAAAATGAGAGCATTCTGACCCTGGAACAGCGCCGACGGGTGACGGAGAAGCTGTATGGCACTTTGGAACATGCATTTGTTTCTCTTTCGACCACTGTGCCCGAGGAAATTATCCAGTCGAAGGTTGGATTTCTGTTTTCCGCTTCGGAATTCGAAATTCTCTTAAAGGAACTCAATTTAACCCTGTCCTCTGCAGTTTGGGAAATCCCAGAATTGCTGAAAAGCGTCAATGGGATGTTCATTGACCGACTCAGCCTCATGCGGGTTCAGATGCGGGTGCGCGGGGCCGCCAAGCGACTGGTGATCATCGAGAAAATGATTGCCCTGTCCACGGAGATTTCGCACGAACTGAGCGCCGAGGCCGAGGCTCAGGCTCAAGCCATGCAAGACCGGGCGGGAAACCTGACCCAAGTGATCGCACTGGTGGCCTTGCTTTCCCTGGTATTGGCCATTGCGATCAACCTATTCATCAACCGGCGCATCGTCCGGCGCATGAAGCGGCTGCAACAATCCATGCTGGCCCGTGTGGATGGCTCCGAAGCAGCCATTGATACCAGCGGGGCCGACGAAATCACCGATATGGCCAACAGCTTCAAGTTCTTTGTCGAGGAAGTCAAAGCGCGGGAGGCAAGTCTCCAGGTGCGCACCACCGAGCTACAGGGTGCGTACGACGTGATCGCCGATTCCATTCAGTACGCCAGTCGCATCCAACGTTCCATCCTACCCAACACCGAGATCCTGAATGACTGGTTCAGGGACCATTTTGTCCTTTGGGAGCCCCGGGATGTGGTCAGCGGTGATGTCTACTGGTGCGAGCCCTGGGGCGAGGGCCTGTTGGTCATGCTGGCCGATTGCACGGGCCATGGAGTCCCCGGGGCTTTTGTGACGCTCGTAGCCACGGGGGCCTTGGAGCGGGCTAAACTGGAGGTCCCCGAGGGCGATGCCAGCCTGTTGATCCAACGCATGAACCAGTTCGTCCAGCAAACCCTTGGCCAGGTGGAGCACTCGGGCGAATCCGATGATGGATTGGAATTGGGGGCCTGCTACATCACGCCGGGGGGCAAGGACCTGCATTTCGTCGGCGCCCGTTTCGATCTATTCGTCTGTAAAGATGGAACCATGGATGTGGTTCGGGGGATGAAACAGGGAATTGGTTATCGCGGCGTTCAATCCGACCAAACCTATGACAGTCATGTGATCTCTTTGAAGCAAGGCACGGAGGTTTTCCTGATTTCAGATGGGTTTTTCGATCAGGTGGGAGGCGAGCGCCGTCGTGGGTTCGGCAAGAAACGCCTCGTCGCTTTGCTTGAAGCGCAGCATGGGCAGCCTTCTGTGGATCAAAAAGAACGTCTTTACAAGATGTTCCTGGACTATCAGGGCGCCGAAGTGCGCCGCGACGACATCTCCATCATCGGGTTGCGCTGCTGAGACGCTCCGCTCCCGCTTTGATGACCCGTCGGACATCTTCGCTCAGGCCCAATGTGGCCCATTGGGACGGCTCCGCCCAAATCAGGTCCGCAGCGTCACTGCCCGCTCGGGCACGACCGGAAAGCCAACGGGCGGCCATTTCCGTTACAACGAAATGATGGTCGTCGGCGATCAAGTCCACCACATCAATCAGGCACACAAGATCAATTTCGATCCCCGTTTCTTCACGGACTTCGCGCACGGCGGCTTCCGCAACGGTTTCGCCCCATTTCTGTCGCCCGCCTGGGAGGGTCCACTGCCCGACATGTGGCGCCTGACCTCGCTGAACCAATAGGACCCGGTCGTCCTTCCATACGACAACGCCGACGGCAGAGGTAGGGGCAGGGGGCATGAAGTCTTCACCAGGAATGCGGAAAAATTGAAATTCTTGTCGTATCATGCAGATAATGGAATGGCGTGACCAGGGATCTATTGGCCGGGAATAAAAGCTCATGCGCGGAGAAGTGCTCGACCGAAAAGTGGTCTATGACCAGGAACTGGTGTTCAGGGAAGGGGACAAGGGTGACCGCGCCTATATCCTCCAGGAAGGCAAGATTTCCATTCTCAAGCGTCTTGGCGAGAAGGAAGTCGACGAGAATGGCGAGGAAGTGGAAGTCCCCAGCCTGATCGGTGAAATCAATCCCGGCGGCGTGTTTGGCGAAATGGCTTTGGTGGATGACCAGCCCCGCATGGCCACAGCTCGTTCAGAGGGGTCTTCGACATTGGTCGTAATACCGCGCCGCACCTTTATGGAAAAGCTCTCCAAGGCCGATCCGTTCATCAAAACCCTAATGGGAATCTTCGTGCGCAGCATCCGCACTCTCAGCAATGAGAAGGCAAAAGACTGAATTTTAGGCATTTTCACTGTAAATACCCGCCATTATCCCGCCATGCTTTACGTTTAGGCATTGACCTATGGGCCGCGATACCGGCAAATGATGCGGTTGCGAAGGGATGAAGGCATGAGCAGCGAGACCACGGAACCCCAGAGTAAAAAAACGAGCCCTATTCAAATGAGCTTGGCCAAGCGCCTGCGGGCCTATCTGCTTGCCGGTATCCTGGTCACGGCGCCGATCTCCATTACCGTATACTTGGCCTATTTGTTCATCAATTTCGTCGATGAGCGGGTCGGCACGCTGATCCCAGATAAATACAATCCCGAGACCTATCTGCCGTTTGGCCTGCCGGGACTGGGCTTGATCGTTATCGTCGTCGTCCTGATCTTCATCGGTGCCTTTACGGCGGGCGTGGTCGGTCGGTTGTTTCTCAAATTCTCCGAGAACCTGTTAGCCCGCATGCCTGTGGTGCGCACCATCTATGGCGCCACCAAGCAGATCCTCGAAACCGTATTGGCGCAGAGTTCACAGGCCTTCCGCGAGGCGGTGCTGGTGGAATATCCGCGCCGGGGGATTTGGGCCGTGGCCTTCATTACTGGCCGCACCGAGGGTGAAGTGCAGAACCTCACCGAAGAGGAATGCGTCAATATCTTCCTGCCCACCACGCCCAACCCGACATCCGGTTTTCTGTTATTCGTGCCCAAGACCGATCTCATCCCGTTGAATATGTCGGTGGAGGAGGCCATCAAGATGGTCATTTCCGGCGGCATTGTCACGCCGCCGGATCGGCGGTCGGCGGAACAACAGGCCAAGCCCCTGACCTCGGCCAAGGTTTACGAGGACGTGGATACGTTGCGCGAGCATGAGAATGCCCCCGTCCTGGTCTCCAAACGGTCCGTGGCGCCGACGCATGAACCGGGCACCGCCGCGACGCCGGTCAAAAAGACAGACTTGGAAAGCAATGAGTCCTGAATTCCTGATTACCTCGTTGGTAGTGGTCTTAGCCCCTGGAACCGGGGTTCTCTATACCCTGGCCGTGGGCCTGGGACGCGGCTCGAAACCCAGTATCGCGGCGGCATTTGGCTGTACCATCGGGATCGTGCCGCATCTACTGGCCGCTGTGCTCGGGCTGGCGGCGCTGCTGCATGCCAGCGCGGTGCTGTTTCAGATCGTGAAGATCGCCGGGGTGCTCTACCTGCTCTATTTGGCCTGGCTGACCTTGCGGGAGAAGGGCGGGCTTTTGGTCGAACGGGAGACCCGGGCGCGGTCCTATGGCGATATCGCCATCAAAGGCACTCTGATCAATATTCTGAACCCCAAACTATCGTTGTTTTTCTTCGCTTTCCTGCCCCAGTTCGTGAGCCCGGGCACGGCGACGCCGACCATGGAAATGATCGGCCTGGGATTGGTGTTTATGGCCATGACTTTTGCCGTGTTCGTGGTCTACGGCCTGTTGGCGTCAACGGTCAGAGAGCGGGTGATCGGCAACGCCCGGGTGATGGCCTGGCTACGCTATGGCTTTGCCGGCTGCTTCGCCGCCCTGGGCGCGAAGTTGGCCTTGGCGGACCGCTAACCCGACCGCAGAAACCGTACCGCCGCGTCGCGCTCGAACAGATAAAGCAGGGTACGCAGATTCTGGCCGCGTTCGTTCTTCAGGTCCGGATCCCGATCAATAATCAATTGCGCATCGTCGCGCGCCGCTGCCAGCAGGTCCCCATGGACCGATAGGTCGGCCAGCTTGAATTCCGGCAGGCCGCTCTGCCGGGTTCCCAATAGCTCCCCGGCACCGCGCAGCTTCAAGTCTTCCTCGGCGATGCGGAATCCGTCCTCGGTCTCGCGCATGACTTCCAACCGTTTGCGGGCAGTCTCGCTCAGGGGCGGGGCATACAGCAAGAGGCAGGAAGACTCCCGCTCGCCGCGCCCGATACGGCCCCGGAGCTGATGCAATTGCGCCAGGCCGAAGCGTTCCGCATGTTCGATGACCATGACCGTCGCCTCGGGCACGTCCACCCCCACTTCGATTACCGTGGTGGCGACCAGCACCGACAGCTCCCCCGAGGCAAAGGCGGCCATGACCCGGTCTTTCTCGGTACCCTTCATACGGCCATGGACCAGACCGACCCGGTCGCCCAGCACTTCCTTGAGATGCTCGTGGCGGGCCTCGGCGGCGGCGGCATCGGTGGTTTCCGATTCTTCCACCAATGGACAGACCCAGTAGATCCGGGCGCCAGAGTCCATGGCGCGACGAATCCCCGCCACCACCTCTTCGAGACGGGAATTGGGCAGAACACGCGTGCTCACCGCCTTGCGACCCGGCGGCTTTTCATCCAGCCGCGACACATCCATATCCCCATAGGCGGTTAGCATGAGGGTGCGGGGGATCGGCGTGGCGGTCATGACCAGCACATCCACCGCCCGCCCCTTGGCGGCCAGGGTCAGGCGCTGATGGACGCCGAAGCGGTGTTGCTCGTCAATGATGGCCATGCCGAGATCTTTGAACGCCACATCGTCTTGAAAGAGCGCATGGGTGCCAATGGCCAGGGGGATGGATCCGTCAGCTAGGGAATCGAGAATGGCTTGGCGTTTCTTGCCTTTTTCACGCCCGGTCAGAAGCACCACCGGAAGCCCCAGGGCTTCCGCCAGAGGCGTGATGGTTTTGATGTGCTGGCGGGCGAGAATCTCCGTTGGCGCCATGAGGGCGGCCTGGGAGCCGCATTCCACCGCATTGAGCATGGCGGCCAGGGCGACCACCGTCTTGCCGCTGCCCACGTCCCCCTGCAACAGCCGCAGCATGCGCGAGTCTGAGGCCATGTCGGCGGCAATCTCCTGGCCCGAGCGTTGCTGCGCGCCGGTCAGATCGAAGGGCAGGGCATCAATCAGCTTGTTGCGCAGGGACCCGTCGCCGTTGATGGACCGGCCGCTCAGCCGACGCATGTTCAATCGAACCAGGGCCAGAGCCAGTTGATTGGCCAGGAGCTCGTCATAGGCCAGTCGTCGACGCACCGGCGTGAGGGGTTCGAGATCCTGGGCCTCCTCGGGCGCGTGGGCCTGTCCCAGGGCGGTCCGCCAATCGGGCCAGCCTTCCCGGGTCCGGAAGGCGGCATCCTGCCATTCCGGCAGGTCCGGGGCCATGGCGATGGCGCCTTCGATGCCATGGCGCAAGCGTTTGAGGGTCAGCCCTGCGGTCAGCGGATAGACCGGCTCGACGATGCGCACCTTGTGGGCGTCTTCCGGTGGCACCATGTGGTCCGGGTGGGGCATTTGAATGTCGTTGCCGAACACCTCGACTTTTCCACTGACCAAGCGGGTCGTGCCTTCGGGCAATTGCCGCTTCAGGTAGTCCCCGTGGGCATGGAAGAACACCAGGGTCAGGGTGCCCGTGTCATCGGAACAGAACACCTTGTAAGGCAGCTTGGGGCGTGGCGGCGGGATATGGTGATCCACCGTGACGGTCAGGGTGGCGATGGCTCCCGGCGGCGCCTCGGCGACCTTGGGCGAGAACCGCCGATCCACCAACCCGCTGGGCAAATGCCATAGCAGGTCCGCCAGATGGGGCCCTGCCAGGCCCTCGATCAGCTTGGCAATGCGCGGCCCGACGCCATCCAGGGCGGTCAGGGGCTTGAACAAGGGAAACAGGATCTCGGGGCGCATGGCGTTTTCGGTGGCTGACAGGAACGGTGCTTACCGTTATATCCTAGGGCCAACCACTCGGACAGTACACGGAACCTTTGCCTTGGATCCTCGCCGCAAACGATTGCTCTTTCGCGCCAACCATATGGGCATGCAGGAAACCGACCTGTTGCTTGGCGGTTTTGCCAATGCCTTCATGGCCGACATGAGCGAGACTCTGGTCGATCAATTCGAGGCGCTTCTGAAAGAAGGGGACAACGATCTGCTGAACTGGATCACCGGCAAGCAAGAGCCTCCGGCGGCCCTGGACAATGATCTGATGAAACGCCTGCGGGCCTTTAAAGACAATAACCTGAAGCCTTGATACACCTCGATTCCCTTTTTCAACTGACCGGGCGTCTGCAGCTGGGCGGCGCCCCCGAAGGCTTTGACGGCCTGCTGTTGTCGCGTCTGGCCGACAAGCATGGTCCGCTGCTGTTCATTGCCCGCGACGAGGCCCATATGGCGCGCATGGCCGATTCCTTGGCCTTTTTTGCCCCCGACATCCCGTGTTTGCAGATGCCCGCTTGGGATTGCCTGCCCTATGACCGGGTGTCGCCCAAGGGCGAGGTGGTGGCCCGCCGACTGGCCACTCTGACCGCCCTGGCCCAGAACACCGGAAAGGTAGGCGTGGTGCTGGCGACGGTCTCCTCGGCGACCCAGAAGCTGCCGCCGCGCGCCGTCTTCGCCGCCTGTTCCCTGACCGCCAAGCCGGGGGACGATCTGCCCCTGGACAAGCTGACCGGATTTTTGGAGCGTAACGGATATCACCGCACCGGAACGGTGATGGAGGCCGGGGAATATGCCGTGCGCGGGGGGATTGTCGATCTGTTCCCGCCGGGGCTGAACGCGCCATTAAGGCTGGACTTTTTCGGCGATGAGTTGGAGAAGATCCGCGCCTTCGACCCAGTCAACCAGACCAGCATCGGCTTGGTGGACAGCCTGACGCTGCAGCCCGTTGGCGAAGTGGTGTTCGATGAGGAATCCATCGCCCGCTTCCGCACCGGCTATCGGGATCTGTTTGGGGCCGAGGGCACGCGGGATCTGTTGTACGAGGAAATTTCCGCCGGACGCCGGGCCGACGGCTTCGAGCATTGGCTGCCTTTGTTTCATGAGGGCATGGAAACCCTGTTCGACTATTTGGGCGACTGGCCGTTGGTGCTGGACCATCAGCTGGATGAAGCGGTAGAAGCGCGGGCGGAACAAATCCGCGAGCATTATCAAGCCCGTCTGGATGCCTTGAGTATAGAAGGCCTGGCGGCGGGGCCCGCCTACAGACCGTTGCCTCCGGAAAGACTCTATATTGACGAGGACACTTGGCGGGATCTACTAGTAGATGGGAGGGCGGTTCAGTTCTCACCCTTTGATCTGCCCGATGGTCTGGGCACCGGGTCGGCCGATGGGCGCATGGGCCGGGATTTTGGCGATGTGCGCTCGCGTCCGGGGGAGAATGTTTTTGACGCCCTGGCTGAACACCTAAAGGACCTGAAGAAGGAAAAGCGGCGGATTTTATTGGTTGCTTTGACCGAAGGGGCAGGGGAGCGCCTGCTCCATGTGCTGGCCGATCACGGGATCGAGGGATTCGCCAAGGGACGCGGCTGGGCCTCGTTCCTGAATGGGAAAGACGGCAATCTGGTCATCGAGGTGGCCGGCTTCGAGCGCGGCTTCACCGGCAAGGGTTTTGCCGTCATCACCGAACAGGACATTCTCGGCGATCGATTGGTGCGTCCGGCCCGCAAGACCCGTATTCGGGCGGAAAACTTTATTTCCGAAGCGTCGACGCTGAGTGAAACAGACCTGGTTGTCCATCTTGAGCATGGAATCGGGCGCTACGAAGGCCTGGAAACCATCGACGTGGCCGGGGCGGCGCATGACTGCTTGCGGGTGATCTATGATGGCGGCGACAAGCTGTTCGTTCCAGTGGAAAACATTGAAACTCTGTCCCGTTACGGATCCGAAACGGATGGTGTTCAGCTAGACAAGCTGGGCGGTGTGGGCTGGCAGGCGCGCAAATCCAAGCTCAAGAAGCGCATCCGTGACATGGCCGACAAGCTGATCGAGATCGCCGCCCAGCGGGCCTTGAAATCCGCCGAGCCCTTTAGTCTCCCCGAAGGTTTGTACGACGAGTTTTGTTCCGGTTTCCCCTATGTGGAAACCGACGACCAATTGCGGGCCATCCATGACACCATCGAGGACCTGGGTCGTGGCCGCCCCATGGATCGGCTGGTCTGTGGCGATGTTGGCTTCGGCAAGACCGAAGTGGCTTTGCGCACGGCCTTTGCCACGGCCATGGCGGGCAAGCAGGTGGCGGTGGTGGTGCCGACGACATTGCTCAGTCGGCAGCACTACAAGTCCTTCACCGAACGGTTCAAGGATCTGCCGGTGCGGGTGCGGCAATTGTCCCGCCTGGTGACCGCGAAAGAGTCCAAGGAAACCAAGGCCGGGCTCGCCGATGGGACCGTCGATATCGTTGTTGGTACTCACTCTGTATTTGTGAAAGGCAACACATTCAAGGACTTGGGTCTATTGGTCATCGACGAGGAACAGCACTTCGGGGTCAAGCACAAGGAGCGTTTGAAACAGCTCAAGTCCGATGTGCATGTGCTGACCCTGACCGCCACGCCGATCCCGCGAACCCTGCAACTGGCCCTGACCGGGGTGCGGGAGCTGAGCCTGATCGCCACGCCGCCGGTGGATCGCTTGGCCGTGCGCACCTTCGTTACGCCGGAAGACCCTGTGGTGCTGCGCGAGGCGATCCTGCGCGAACATTATCGCGGCGGCCAGACTTTCTATGTCTGTCCACGGATCGAGGATCTGGGCCGCGAGCAGGAACGTTTGCACAGCCTTGTTCCCGATATACGGGTGGCCGTGGCCCATGGACGCATGACGCCGACGGATTTGGACGCCACCATGACCGCCTTCACCGATGGCGAATACGATCTTTTGCTCTGTACCAACATCGTCGAGAGCGGCTTGGACCTGCCGCGGGTCAACACCATCATCCTGCATCGCGCCGACCGCTTCGGTCTGGCTCAATTGTATCAGTTGCGGGGCCGTGTCGGTCGTTCAAAAAAGCGCGCCTATGCCTATTTGACTCTGCCGCCGGGTCGGAAATTGACAGCCGGAGCGCAGAAAAGACTGGAAGTCATGCAGACTTTGGACACTCTGGGCGCCGGATTCACCTTGGCCAGCCACGATTTGGACATTCGCGGCGCCGGAAACCTGTTGGGCGAGGAACAGTCTGGACATATCAAGGAAGTGGGCATCGAACTCTATCAGCACCTGCTTGAAGAGGCCGTGGCCGAGGCCAAGGGGCTCGGTCTGGCCGACATGGAACGCGATTGGAGCCCGCAATTGAACTTAGGCATCCCGGTTCTGATTCCCGATACCTATGTGGCGGACCTGGGGGTACGGATGGGACTCTATCGCCGCCTGGCTACTTTGGACACTCGGGATGCCGTGGAGGGATTCGCGGCGGAGTTGTTGGATCGCTTCGGCCCCTTGCCGTCGGAAGCGGAAAACCTGTTGCAGACGGTGGTCATTAAACAGCTTTGCAAACAGGCCCATGTGGCCAAGGTGGATACCGGGCCCAAGGGGGCGGTATTGACCTTCCACGAAAACAGCTTTCCCAATCCGGCCGGGCTGGTGGCCTTCATTACCAAGCAGACCGGCACCGCCAAGCTACGCCCGGATCACAAGATGGTTTATCGGCGCAATTGGCCCCAGGGTGACCATCGGGTGATTGGAGTGCGGCGGTTGATGATCGGTCTGGCGGAAGTGGCTGCGGGTTAATCGTCCCGGAGCAGGGTTTGGCCCGCCAATTCCTTGGCCACATCAATCAAACGCAACAGAACCTGGGGCTCATGGGCTCCGGACAGGGCAGGGCCGCCTTCGAACAGGTAGGTTGGGACCCCATTGATACCTTGACGATGGGCCCAGGCATTGTCAGTCAATACCTGCTCGACACCATTCAATCCTTCAAGGTATCCCTGCACCATTTCTGAATCGTAACCATTTTCGGCGGCGATATCGATAAGGGTCCAAGGGTCACCGATATCGCGGCCATCAACGAAATGGGCCTCGTAAAGGGCGTCGACGATCTGTTCTTGTCGTCCCAAATCCGCCGACAATCGAATCAGCCGATGGGAATTGAGACTGTTGGGGACCTTCTCGACCCGCTCGAAATTGAACGGGATCTCTTCGGCCCGGCCCACGTCCTCGATCGCATCCAGAATGCGTCCGATGCGCTGTTCATTGCCAAAACGCCGGGACATATAGGTGACCTGATCAACGCCTTCGTCGGGCATGTTGGGATTGAGCAGAAAGGAACGGGTCCGCACCCGGATATCCAATCCCGGTCGCTGGGCCACAGCCTTTTGCAGCCTTCTGCGCCCGATATAGCACCAAGGACAGATGGTATCGACCACCAGATCAATATGCAGGGTCGGCAAGGGTGATTGGGACTGGATGGTCACGAATGCGCATGTCCTTATATGGGGCGGAGCCATGGAGACTAAACCACGTCGGGTTTGAGTCCAATTGGGTCGCGCCTGTCCAGCGGGTCCGATGGGTCCCGACACGCGCCAGGATAGTCCTCTGGATCGTTTCTGCCAATGGGCAGGGGGGGGCGAATCCGATCAAACGCGACGGGATCGAGGGCCGAATAGATACAAAAACGGCGACCTTTCGAGGCCGCCGTTTTCGGTCCATTGGGGTGGGATCAGTTGAGCGGAATCTCTCCGTCTCGTTGGCCCGCTCCCATGTTCCCCGTGCCGAAGCTTTCTGCGGCCGCCTGGTCCTCGAAATTGATGGTTGCCACCTGGGAGTAGGAATTCGAGCTGGAGCCTCCCTGTGCATAGTAGAGGTGACCTGTCTGATCGTCGCCGGTGCCTTCGGAGTAGAACACGAACACCGACTGCCCATCGCTCAAGGGAAGCTCATCAACGAAGCTGCCGATGGTTCCCTGATAGGCCACACCGTCACTGGTCATGTTGAAGAAGGTACCGTTGATCATCGGACCTGAACTACCGCTATCGCCATAGCCGAAGCTGGTATAGCCCCAGAACATCGGACCGTCGAAACCGTGGAAATAGAAGGAATCGTCGGCACCGAAATCGAGGATGGTATCGCCGCCTTCGTCCACGATGTTATCGAACAGGTACTTGAACACGTCCGCTCCAGCCCCACCGTCCAAAACATCGGCGCCCTGGCCGCCCATCAGGGTATCGGCCCCGGCACCGCCGAGCAGAAGATCATTACCACTGCTGCCGGTGAGGAAATTATCCAGATCGTCGCCACTGAACAGGTCGTAATCGCCGTCATCGAAGCTCAGGGTTTCGACGTTGGTGATCACATCGCTGCCATCGGCTCCGACCACCGAAACCACATCGCTGCTTTCCACGGAGTAGGCGATGTTGTCGATGGCGCCATAGTAGGCATCCGGACCGAACTGAATGACGAACCCGGAGTTCGAGGTCATATTGATATCCACATGGCTTGCATAAGCCGGGTCGACCCCGACGGTGGTGAGTGTGGACCAATCCCCGGTATCCAGATCCTGGATCTGCACCGTGATGTCGAGGGTACCCGAACCCCAGTTGCCCAGGTCGAAGCCGTCCAGAGTGATCGCGCCACCCAGCTGGGATTCCAGCGTGATCTGGCCCACGGTTTCGTTGTTGTCGTAGTCCCCGAAGGCCACGTCCACAAGATCACTGTATCCGGTGCTCCAGTAGTACATGGTGTCGTAGGATTGGGTGCCATCCACCGACAGGGAGCGGTAGGTCACATCGACGAGGGCGCTGTCTCCGTAGGATTGTGGAATGACATCCCAGTCGGCGGTACCACCGGTGCTGAAGTCGAGCACGGTTTCTTCCCGCACCGCCGCGAACTGATAATCAGCGATGGTGCCCGAGAATAGGGCGGTATCGTCGCCGTCGCCGCCATCAAGGACGTCGTCGTTCGCTCCACCGTCGATCAGGTCATCCCCGGCACCGCCGGTAAGGATGTCATTGCCCGAGCCACCGGACAGGCTGACGCCGTCCACATCGGCCAGCAAGGTGATGGTGTCATCGCCGTCGCCGCCGTCGATGAGGATCTCGTTGACCGCTTGATCCGCCGTATCGGTATTGGTCGGGTCGCCGGTCACGGTCAAGGTGCCGTTGACGGTGATGGTGTCGTCCCCATCCTCGCCCATCACCTTGATATCGTCGGAGGCGGTAAAGGAACCGGCCATGGCGATGGTATCGTCGCCGGAACCCGCTTCGATGCGGATATCCTCGTCGTCGTTGCCTTCGTCGTTAAGACCGTTGGTGCCGTCGATGGCGCTGAAGGTACCATTGAGGGAGATGGTGTCATCACCGGCACCGCCAAGCACTTCAATGTCGTCGTGGGCCGCGACCGTGCCGCCGACCAGGATCGTGTCATCATTGTCGCCGCCGGAGAATTCCACGTCGTCGTCGGCGGTGATGGTAGCGTCCACGGTCAGGATATTCTGGCCGGTGCCGCCTTCGCCCACGCCCCAACCGGTGTCGATGACCACGTCGTCGGTCAGCGCGGTCAGGGAGCCCGTCACGTTGATGATGTTCTCGCCCTGGCCGCCGTCGATGCTCACGTCCTCGTAGGCGGTGATGGTGGCGTCAACGGTCATGGTGTCGTTATCGTACCCACCATCGATATCCACGTCATCGTCTTCACTGACGATGGTTCCGGACACCGTCATGATGTCATCGCCATATCCGCCTTCGATCTCCACGTCGTAGGTCTGGGCGGTGATGGTGCCGGAGACGCTCATGGTGTCGTCTCCATCTCCGCCTTCGATGTCCACTTCGTCATAGGCGGTGATGGTCGCGTTCACATCCAAGGTGTCGTCGCCGTCGTCGCCATAGATTTCCACGTCAGCGCCGGTGGAGGTCAGGGTGCCGCTGACGGTCAAGCTGTCATCGCCCGAATCGCCCTCTATTTCCAAGTCATCCGCGGCGGTCAGCGTGCCGCTGACGGTCAGTGTGTCGTTGTCGTAGCCGCCCTGGACCTCGATATCATCGTCTACGGAGGTCAGGGTCCCGGCCACGGTGATGATGTCGTCGCCGTCATCGCCCCAGATCTCCACATCGTCGTAGGCGGTGAGGGTGGCGTCGGCGCTGACGGTGATGGTGTCATCGCCATCGTCACCGTAGATTTCCACATAGTCCCACTGGGAGGTCACGGACCCGAAGATATCAATGGTGTCGTTGCCCGCGTTCCCCTCGATGTAGACATCGTAGTAGGCGAACAACTCGGCGCCACTCTGGATGGTGATGGCGTCGTTGTCGGCAAATGCGCCCTCGCCTTCGCCGTAATAGGCTCCACCCCAGATTTCCATGTAGCCATACTCGGCTCTCAGGGTGCCGCCTATGGTGATGCTGTCATTGCCAAAGCCACCGCCGATCTCGATATCCTCGTAGACCGAAATGTCGCCGCTGACGGTCAGGGTGTCGTTGCCGCCGGCATACTCGTCACCGATGAAGGACCATTCATCAAAGGGAATCTCCTGGCCTTCGCCATAGTCATAACCGAAATCCCCGTAGTCGTATCCGAACTCACCGTAGTCGTAACCCCCTTCCCCGTAGTCATAGCCCCCTTCGCCAAAGCTATAATCGAAGTAGCTGAGCAAATCGCCGAAGTCCTCGGTCATGGAACCGTCGCCGTACATGAACAGCATATTGCCGTCGCTGTTGGTCGCGTTAACGGTCAGGGTGTCGTTGCCCAGGCCACCCAGCATGGCGTCCTGGCCATCGCCGATCAGGGTGTCGTTGCCGATCCCGCCGTGCATCAGGTCGGCGCCCGCGCCGCCATCGAGGTAGTCATCGCCGCCGACGCTGTCGCCAGTGCCAAAGTCAGTGACTTGGAACAGATAGTCCGACCCGTCAGGAATGGCGTACTGCGGGTAGTCGGCGAGCTTCATGTAGTAGGTTCCCGCCTCGCTGAAGGTATGGACCAGCCAGCTGTCATAGCTGTCCACGGACCCCGGATCGAGCGGCGAACTGTCGTCGTCGGAATTGATTTGGTTGCCGCTGGCGTCGTAGAGGTAGAGGTAGGGATCGAAATCGTCCGAATTTCCGTTCAAGTCCGTATCGTCATAGCCGAAATCCATGTCGAACAGCATGGTGGTTCCGGCCTCATCGACAGTGAAGCTGTACCAATCGTAGGTCCCGTCACCGGTGCCATAGATTGATGCATGGGCATAGAGTGCCGACCCCTGAACCAACGGGTCGGCGGCATTGACGAAGGTGCCGTCGATGTTCTGTGCGGTCTCCAGGCTGTCGTTGCCGCCAACCTCGAAGCCCGTCGGGGTACCGGATTCGTCGATATCGAGCCATTCGCCCGGCTGCGGATTGATGGAGGAGCCGCTGATTTCGTCGCCATCGCCGATCAGCAGGTCCATGGCGGCACCGCCGGTCAGGACATCATCGCCGCCCAGGCCAACGATCAGGTCCATGCCCCCGTAACCGTCGATGACATCATCACCACTGGTGCCCACAAGGAAGTCATCTCCCTCGGTTCCGGAAAGCTCCGAGAAGGGGATGGCGCCCACGTCGCCAACTGCGTATGTCGTTTCATCGCCTTCGAACGTGAAAAACTCCACGCCGGTTACAAGGTCGGAGCTGGATTCGTCCAGCTTGTTGACCTGGAAGCTACCGTCTTCGGTCATGCGAATTTCGTAGTCGGACAATTGACCGGCGAACACCGCCGTATCGGTGCCCGCGCCACCGTCGATCTCATTGCTGCCGGTGCCGCCGGAAAGCACGTCATTGCCGGTGCCGCCCAGGATCACGTCGTCCCCGGCCTCGCCGTCGATGATATCATTGCCAGCCCGGCCATTGAGGTTGTCCTCGTTGTTGGTGCCGATAAGAATATCGTCACCGCCGGTTCCGGTGCGGCCCGCGACCTCGGCTATGGCCATGGGATCGGCGAGCAACGACAGGTCTACGCTGGATGCGCCGCTGGAGACGTCCTGAATGGTCTGGGACAATTCGTCCTGGATATAGGCCGAGGTCGCGGCCAGGCTATTCAGGAAGGCATCGGAGTCGTCGGAAAAGTTGATATTTTCAATGGCTTGGTTGGCGCCCGCCAGAACGCCGCCCACGGCTTGTGCTTCCGCGGAGGAAATGGTCACGCCAGCCCCGGCGGCCGCATCGCTGACCAAAGAGGTCATATTGCCGGAATTGATCAGATCCAAAATGCCGCCATCGGTCAAGCCGGTGAGGGACTCGAAGGCCTGACTCAAGGCGTCGGCTTGGCTCACGCCCTTACCCTGTAGGGCACCGGCGACCTGATTGACCATATTGGCGACCATCACCGACTGGCGCATCAATTCCACGTCCTCCGCTTCGGCTAGGGCCTGCGGATCGGCGTCGAGCAGGTCATAGCCTGTCAGCCCCAGGCTGTTGGCCACGTTGGCCTGTGCCGTCGCCAGATCAACCCCGCTCTCCACCTGAATTTGAATCAGCGTGGTCAGAGGCGTAATGACCGGAGTCGCCACACCTTCCACCATGGGGGCCTTCAAAACCCCCATAAAAGCCAGACCGGTTTGGGTATCGGTGCCGCCGGAGGTGGTCAGGACGCCTTCTTGCGTTGTTGAAAGCGAATAATTGCCCGAGGAATCCGTGGAGGAATCCGTGTAGGTGTAATCTTCGCCCGCGTCCCAAACACCGTTCAGGTTGACGTCCACGAACACCAGGGCATCGGCCAAGTAGCCGTCGACCACTTGTCCGGTAAAGACCGTCGCTTCCGGAATGGGGGTGTCGTCAATGGTGGGGAGGTCTTCGTTGTCGCCCTCGGTCGTGGTGACGTCACCATCACCATCATCTTCATCGTCCGTGTCCTCGGTGGTGCCACCACCACCACCGCCATCATCATTACCCTGAATCTGATTGATGATATCGAGCAGAATTTCATCGCCACTGCGGCTACCGAACAGGTCTCCGCCCTGACCGCCGTCTTCTTCACCGCCCGAGGCGGTATCGAACTCATCGAGGCCTTCACCCAGGCCCAGTTCGTCTTCGATGTTGACGTCATAGCCGAGGTTCTCCTCGACTTCCTGGAGCGCTGCTTCCAATTCGGCTTCAGCCTGTTCGGCCTCGGCCTCCAGCTCGGCGGCCTTGGCTTCGTCGCCGTTCTCGCGGGCTTCCTGCGCCTTGGTGCGGATGTCCTGCAACCGGTCCATCACGTCCAGGGCCTTCTCTTCCAGGGTGCGCGGAAGGATGGTGCTCACCTGGGTGACGATGTTCTGAATTTGCGCAGAGTCCATCTGGAACGAGGTCGGCGTCGCCGAGGCCGACGGCGTCCAGTTCCAGCCGCCGCCCAGGTTGTTGATGGTGCCCAGGGTGTCGCCGGAGGGGCTCATCAGCACGATCTCGCCCACCGTCTCGCCGCGCAGGGTGCTCTCCGGCAGGTTCACTGCTTGAATGGAGTCGCCATCGGTTTCCAGGAATACCTTGGTGCCGCGAATGCCGATGGTGGCCACCGGGGTGTTCACCACCATGGCATCCTGGCCAAACTTGGCGATCTGGCCCGACACGAAGGTCGCGGCGCCGGTCAGAAGGGCAAAGGAGGCCGAGCCTTCCTGGCTGCCCGGGTCATAGACCATCTCGTCGAGCACCATGCGGCCACCTTCGCCCAGCGAGAATACCGAATTGTCCGCCAGAATGACGCCCACCGCGCCGTCGGAAGCGGTTTCAAGAATGTCGCCCTGGTAAACGGAATCGCCCTTGGCAAGCGTTTCCTTGGTGCCGTCCGCATGGGTCACGGTCACCGTGCCGGTGGTGGTGTCCACCTGGCCGATGGGGGCCATGCCCTCCATGGCGGCGATTTCACTCTGCGCCACCTGGCCCGGAGCCAGCGGTCCGGCCAGCTTGCTGGCCACGCTGCCGGTGATGACCGCGCCGTCGGCGGTCGCCAGATCCGGCGCCTCGTCCTGGGCGAAATAGTCCACCAGAACCACCTTGTCACCGTTGCTGCCGGTCATGATCAGGTCCGAGCCCTCGCGGTCGTATTCCGCCGTGGCCATGCCAAATTCCGTCGGCAGAACAACCTGTTCGGTGCCCGCGTCGACCGTTGCGGTAAAGGCGCTCCCGTTGCCCGAAGTGCCGCCGAAGTCCATGTCCAAGGTTTTCATATGACTAATTCCGATCCCATGCCAAGTGGTTTGTCTACCGGTTGCCAAGGGACCTGTGTCCCAGGGCGCTTTCCTGAATTCATCGAAAGTCTATCAAAATCTGCCGTGGTCACGAAGTGATCAAGATCACAGGAAGGTCATTCTATTGGCTCTCGCGACTGCGGAAATCCTGGATAGACCCACCTTTACCATACCACTTCGCCAGGTGTGACTCATCCACCAAAGGGTGGAATCCACCTTTTGGTGGTGGAGTTTGACAGTGAAGTGCAGTGAATAGAGAGGGGATGCCAGGGAGATGTTATGGGGATAATAAACTCAAATGACTCGATTACAGAAGCAGCCTGTTAGGGCATTAGCAGTGGAAATCTGGCGGATGGGGTGGGATTCGAACCCACGAGAGGCGCGAACCTCTGCCGGTTTTCAAGACCGGTGCCTTCAACCGCTCGGCCACCCATCCTCGGAGGCCTTAGGTCCCAGATTTGGGCTCGAGCGTCAAGGGAAGACGCAAGGAATGTGAAACCAATCGCCTCGCCGGGTCACTCAATGTTAGAAAAGAACAAGCGCCATTGATGGAGGAGGACCGCAACGGTGTCCTATGGAATACACACGAAACAACTCGCGACCGGCCTATTGCTCCTGGCTTTGAGCCTCCCTTGCGCTGCCCGCGCCGCTGATCCGGATCCCAAGCAAATGCTGGAGGAGGGGGCTCGGACAATCTTTGGGGCATTGGAACTGCTGATGCTATCCATCCCCCAATACTCGGCGCCTGAGATCTTGCCCAATGGCGATATTATCATTCGTCGAGTCCAGCCGATGCCAAAGAAAAATGGGGATGAGCCGACCAAAGGCACCCACGACAGCGAAACGCGCACCTGACCTATCCGTTTACTCCCCTTTAAGGGGATTGGGGCATTCTCGACTCTGCCAAAGTCCGCAGCGGGTGCCCGGTTGTTTTTTTACGCTTCCAAGATTTTCTGGTTTCTGGTCGGGCCTCTCAACCTCACCTTTTTGTTGGTGCTGATTGGGGGGCTGCTGCTTTGGACCCGATGGTTCCGACTGGGTCGGGGACTGATTGTCGGCGCCTTGCTGATCATCGGCTTTGTTTCCGTGGTGCCCCTGGGGCCCTGGTTGGTGGTCAGCCTGGAGGACCGGTTTGTCCCGCCAACAGGTTTGGAAGCGGTGGACGGCATCATTGTCTTGGGCGGAGTGATCTCCGGGCCTCTATCCGAAGCGCGTGGGCAGGTTGCCTTGGGCAGCGCCGCTGAGCGTCTGACGGTGCTTCCAGGCCTGGCGCAGAGGTACCCCGAAGCAACAATCGTCTTTACCGGCGGCTCAGGGGATCCGTTTGACCAAAGCCGCAAGGAAGCCGACTACCTGCGGCCATTGCTGGTTTCCATGGGCATGGATCCGGGCCGGGTCATTTTGGAGAATCAATCGCGCAATACCTGGGAAAATGCCACGCGGACCCGCGAAAAGGTTCAACCGGGCGAGGGGTCGAAATGGCTGCTGGTGACCTCCGCCATCCATATGCCCCGGGCCATGGGCTGTTTTCGGCAAGCCGGCTGGTCGGTGATTGCCTATCCGGTAGACTATGGCACCCGGGGAGGAGAAGATATCGCGCCATCTTGGAATCCAGGCATCGGATTCGGCGCATTGAGCGCTGGACTGCATGAATGGCTGGGGCTGTTGTTTTACTACCTGACCGACCGCACGAATGCCTTATTTCCGGCCTAACGCAACAAGAGTTCGAGCACAGAAATGGTGAGAATCAATATGAAATTGGCTGGTTCGCTGGTCTTGGCGACATTGCTGGGGGGCGTATCCCATCCTGCCGCGGCCCAAGCGCCCTTTGAAGATTGGCTGGGGGGCTTGCGTCAGGAGGCGCAAAGGAAAGGGGTTTCAAAGGGAATCCTCGACCGCGCCCTGAAAAACCTGCAACCAGTGCCGCGGGTGCTGGAGTTGGATCGCTCGCAGCCGGAATTTACCCAGACCCTGTGGTCCTATCTGAACAAGCGTATTAACGACACGGTCATCAACCGAGGGCGGGAGATGCTGGCCAAACATGGCCCGCTGCTGGATCGGGTGGAAGCCCAATACGGTGTCCAGAAACGCTTTTTGGTCGCTTTCTGGGGCCTGGAAAGCTACTTCGGCAAGTATACCGGCACGTTCCCCCTCGTCGGTGCCTTGGCCACTCTGGCCCATGACGAACGGCGATCCGAGTTTTTCCGTGCCCAACTGCTGGCGGCGCTGCAATCCATGCAAGACGGGGATATCCCGGTCGAGGCGAAAAGCTCCTGGGCCGGGGCCATGGGCCATTGCCAGTTCATTCCCACCACCTTTCGCGGCTATGCGGTGGACTTCAATGGCGACGGCAAGCGCGACATGTGGAGCAGCCTGGAAGATGTCTTTGGCTCGGCGGCCAACTACCTTTCCAAATCAGGCTGGAACCATGATCGAACCTGGGGCCGGGAGGTCAGCCTGCCGGATGGGTTCAACCTGGATCAGGCGGGCCTGAAGATCAAAAAAAACCTGGCCGAATGGCAGGCATTGGGCGTGCGCCGGTTCGACGGGCGCGATCTCCCCAAAGTGGATATCGAAGGCTCGGTGATCCTGCCTGCCGGAATCGAAGGACCGGCTTTTATGGTTTATCAGAATTTCCGCACCATTATGGTTTGGAATCGGTCGCAGCTCTATGCGGTGGCCGTGGGTCATCTGGCCGATCGATTGGTCGGGAAAGGGCCATTCCTGACTCCGCAACCGAAAAACACCAAGGCCATGGCCCGTAAGGATATCAAGGCGATGCAGGACACTCTTAACGAATTGGGTTTGGATGCGGGCAAGCCCGACGGCATCGCCGGACCGCAGACCCGCGAGGCGGTGAAGGCCTATCAACGACACCATCATCTGCCCGCGGACGGCTACCCGTCTCATGGTCTTCTGGAACGGATGGGGATACTTTAGATGGGCATGGCTTGCCCGCTTCGGCGGGGAGAGATAAATTGGCTCGCGATCACCCGGGAATGGAACTGATGGTAACTTGGCAGACTCTTCGCCGCCCCCTTTGGGGCATCGCCGCTCTGACGGGCCTGGCGCTTTCCATGGCCACCAGCGGCTGCGCGCCGACCCAGCTTGTCGCCCATACGGCCAAACAAGTACAAGGACCGGCGGAAGTGGAGCCTCGCACCGAGTACGGCGGTACCTATAAGGTCGGCAAGCCTTATCAGATTGCCGGTATCTGGTATTACCCGGCGGTGGACTACGATTTTGACGAAACCGGGGTTGCCTCCTGGTATGGCCCGAATTTTCACGGAAAAACCTCCGCCAACGGCGAGATCTTCAATCAATGGGCATTGACCGCCGCCCATCGTACCCTGCCCATGCCCAGCTTTGTCCGCGTGACCAACTTGGAAAATGGCCGCAGCGTGGTGGTGCGGATCAATGACCGGGGACCCTTTGCCCATGAACGGGTGATCGATATGTCGCGCCGAGGGGCCCAGTTGCTGGGCTTCGAAAAACAGGGCACGGCCCGGGTTCGGGTCCAAATCATCGCCGACAAAAGCCGTCAGGTGGCCTCTCGGGCCCACGCCGGAATCGGCGTGGCCGAAAAGGACCGGACCGCCGTAGTTTCCCCGATTGTTTCCGGGGGCCGCCCCAGCGCAGAGGTGAATCAGCAGACTCTTTCTCCGCCGACCCTGGCCCCTGTGGCCAAGGCATCGCCGCCCGCTCAGCCCAAGGTCAATCCCGGTGTAGCGGGAGTCTATGTGCAAGCCGCGGCCTTCTCGGTTTATGAAAATGCCAATCGGGCCCGCGAGAGTCTGTCCACCATCGGCCCGGTGGAAGTTCACCAGATTCTGGTCAATGGACGGGATTGGTACCGGGTCAGGGTGGGACCGTTTTCTTCCGGCACTCAAGGGGCAAGGGCTTTGGCCCGGGTCGTCAACGCGGGTTTTGCCGATGCCCGTTTGGTCACCGAATAAGATATGGGAATGAACAAGATGGGTATGTCGACCTCCGCCACGCTGCGCAATCTGGTATTCGGCCTGGCGGCATTCGCCCTGCTATGGACCCCTCGCGCGCAAGCCATAGAAACCAAAGCCAAACAAGCCATCTTGCTGGACTTCAACACCGGAGCGGTCTTGTTCGAAAAGGAACCGGATACGCGCATGGCACCGTCATCCATGAGTAAGCTGATGACGGTCTTTATGCTTCTCGAAGCGCTCAAGGACGGTCGTTTGTCCCTGGAAGATACCTTTCCGGTCAGCAAAAAAGCCTGGAAAATGGGTGGCTCCAAGATGTTCGTCGAAGTGGACACCCGAGTGAAAGTGGAAGATCTGCTGCGCGGCATTATCGTTCAATCGGGCAATGACGCCTGTATCGTGGTGGCCGAGAGCCTGGGCGGGTCGGAGAGTGCCTTTGCTCAACTGCTGACGGCCAAGGCCCATGACCTTGGCATGGTCAACAGCAACTTCATGAATGCCTCAGGCTGGCCCCACAAGGAACATTGGTCCACGGCGCGGGATCTCTCTATTCTGGCGCGCGAGACCATAGCCAGCTTCCCCGAGTATTATCATTATTATTCCGAGCGTTCGTTCACCTTCAATAAAATCCGCCAAGGCAATCGCAACCCCTTGCTGTTCAAGGAAATGGGCGCCGATGGTCTGAAGACCGGCCATACGGAAGCGGGAGGCTATGGCCTCACCGCCAGTGCCCAGCGCAACGGGCGACGGTTGATCATGGTGGTCAATGGGTTGAAGTCGGTCCGCGCGCGGGCTTCCGAAGCTGAACGCCTGATGGAATGGGGCTTCCGGGAGTTCGGCAATTACGATCTGTTCCGCGCCGGTGACACGGTTCTTGAAGCGCCGGTTTGGCTGGGCGAGGCGGGCCAGGTGCCTTTAATTATCGAAGAAGACCTGATCATTACTCTCAAGCGCACCGCGCGTAAAAAAATGAAGGTTACGGTATCTTACGAAGAGCCAATTCCGGCGCCAGTGGTCAAGGGGACCCGCTTGGCGACCCTGCATATCTCCGCCCCGGAAAGCGAAGTCCACGAAATTCCGCTGGTGGCGGGAGAGAATGTGCCGCTCTTGGGGCCGTTGGGCCGCCTGGTCGCGGCCGTAAACTATTTGATTTGGGGGGGCAACGGGTGAGCCGTGGCCGCTTCATTACCTTCGAAGGCGGCGAAGGCGGCGGTAAAACCACTCAGATCGCGCGCCTGAAAGCCGCTTTGGAAGCCCGAGGAATCGTGGTCTTGCATACTCGCGAGCCCGGCGGCACCGAAGGGGCCGAGGAAATCCGCCATCTGTTGGTAACCGGTGACCCGGGCCGCTGGGATCCTGTTACCGAAGCCCTGCTCAACTTCGCCGGACGCCGTGATCATGTGGAGCGCAAGATCCACCCGGCCCTGACGGCCGGGACCTGGGTTCTCTGCGACCGATTTGCCGATTCCACCCGGGCTTATCAAGGCTATGGTCATGGCATGGATGACGACGATATCGAGAGCCTATACCGGGTCGCCGTGGGCAATCTGGTACCGGATTTGACGCTCATTCTTGATCTTCCGGTGGAGCAGGGGCTCCATCGCGCGGTTCATCAGCGCGGCGGCAGCGAAGACCGTTACGAACGGATGGACAAGGACTTCCATCAACGTCTGCGCGACGGCTTTCTAGACATCGCCCGTCGCGACCCCAAGCGCTGCACGATCATCGACGCCTCTTTGGAAATGGATGCGGTCACCAAGGCCATCTTCAAGGCGGTCCGCGATCGCTTGGACCTGGATCTGTCATGACCGAGTGGGCCTCGCCACGTGAAACCGCGGTACTGATCGGTCACGAGGCGGCGGAACAAGCCTTTCTCGATGCCTACAATGGTGGCCGCATGGCCCATGCTTGGCTGATCTGTGGCCCTAAAGGGGTTGGCAAGGCCACCCTGGCTTTCCGCATGGCGCGCTTTTTGTTGTCCCAAGGAGAAGAAGTTCAAGGCGGCGGCCTGTTTGGCGAGGCTCTGCCGCCCATGATTCCCGAAAGCTTGCATATGGATCCCGAAGATCCGTTGTTCCATCGGGTGGCCGCCGGAGCCCACGGAGACCTGTTGGTGGTTGAAAAGGAAATCAACCAACGCAGCGGCAAGCTGCGTGACGAGATCGTCGTGGACAACGTGCGCGGGGTCGGTTCATTTATGTCCCAGACGGCGCGGGAAGGGGGCTGGCGGGTGGTGATTGTCGATGCCGCCGACGAAATGAACCGCAATGCCGCCAATAGTCTGTTGAAAGTCTTGGAGGAACCACCCCGCCGAGCGATTCTGCTGCTGGTTGCCCATTTTCCGGGGCGATTGCTGCCAACCATCCGATCGAGGTGCCGCAAGCTGACGTTGCAGCCGCTGGACGATTCGATCATCCTTGACCTGCTGTTGAAACAAATGCCGGATTTGTCTTCCGAGGAGTCGCGGACCCTGGTGGCTCTGGCCGAAGGCAGCGCCGCCCGCGCCCTGACCCTGGCCGCCGAAGGGGGGTTGGAACTGGGGCAGGGGTTATTGGCTATCCTGGATGGCTTGCCGGACCTGGACTTGCCCAATCTACATAAACTGGCTGACAGCCTTGTCAAAGCTGGAGCGGGCGACCGTTTTGGCGTGGCCTGCGACATGGTTCGCTGGTGGTTGTCACGCCGAGTGAGACAAGCGGCCCTATCGGGGAAAGGGGGCGCTCTTGATCCCTGGCTTCAGGTATGGGAAAAGACCGATGATCTGTTGGCCCGCGCGGCTGGTCTGGACTTGGACCGCAAGCAGGTCTTTCTCACCCTGCTGCTGACCCTTCAAGGGGCGGCGCGGACCTGAACCCAAACCTGCCCGAGGTTATTATGTCGGCCCCCACCTATTACGTCACCACGCCCATCTACTACGTGAACGACGCGCCGCATATCGGGCACGCTTATACGACCTTGGCCTGCGACGTTTTGGCCCGGTTCAAGCGTCTGGACGGTTTCGACGTCAAGTTCCTCACCGGCACCGACGAGCATGGGCAAAAGGTAGAAAAATCCGCCCAGGCCGCCGGGACCGACCCGCAGGCCTTTACCGACAGGGTCTCGCAGAATTTCCGCGATCTGGCGGATTTCATGAATTTTTCCCACGATGATTTCATCCGTACCACCGAGCAACGCCACAAGATTTCAGTGCAGGATCTGTGGAAGAAGCTGCTGGCCGCGGGAGAGATTTATGAAGGCTCCTATGCCGGTTGGTATGCCACCCGCGACGAGGCGTTCTATACGGAATCCGAACTGGAGAAAAAGCCCGATGGCACCCGCATCGCCAAGGCCTCCGGTGCCGAGGTGGAATGGGTCGAGGAGCCCAGCTTCTTCTTCAAGCTGTCGGCCTGGCAGGATCGTCTGCTGGCCTATTATGACGCCAATCCCGATTTCATCCTGCCCAAGACCCGTCGCAACGAGGTGATCAGCTTCGTCAAGGGCGGGTTGCAGGATTTGTCCGTATCCCGCACCACCTTCAAGTGGGGCGTGCCGGTACCCGACAACGACGACCACATCATGTATGTCTGGCTCGATGCACTGACCAACTATATTACCGCCGTTGGCTATCCGGAGACCGAGAACGGGGAATATGCCACCTATTGGCCCGCCGACGTGCATATGGTCGGCAAGGATATCCTGCGCTTCCACGCGGTCTATTGGCCGGCCTTTTTGATGGCCGCCGGCCTGGAAGCGCCCAAGCGCGTGTTTGCCCATGGCTGGTGGACCAATGAAGGGCAGAAGATCTCTAAATCCCTGGGCAATGTCATTGACCCGATCCAGCTCGTGGAGACCTATGGCCTGGACCAGGTGCGCTATTTCCTGCTGCGCGAAGTTCCCTTCGGCAACGACGGCGACTTTTCCCATAGCGCCATGGTCAACCGTATGAATGGCGAACTGGCCAATGATTTCGGGAACTTGGCGCAGCGCGTGCTGTCCATGGTGTTCAAGAACTGCGACAAGGCTTTCCCGGCCCATGGCGAGTTCACCGCCGAGGACAACGAACTGCTGGAGGCCGTGCACGGATTGATCGACGATCTGCGGGCGTCCATCGACCTTCAGGCCTTCAATGAAGCGTTGGAGAAAATCTGGGTGGTCATCCGCGCGGCCAATGCCTATGTGGATCATCAGGCGCCCTGGGCGCTGCGTAAGACGGATCCCGACCGCATGAAGACCGTGCTCTATGTGCTGAGCGAAAGCATCCGTCATCTGGCCATTGTGGCGCAGCCGTTCATGCCACAGACCATGGAAAAGCTGCTTGATCAGCTCAAGGTCTCGCCGAATCATCGGACTTTCGCTTTCCTGGGCCCCGAACACGCCCTGGAAGCGGGAGTCGAATTGGATAAGCCGCAGGGGATTTTTCCCCGTTTTGTTGATCCGGAGGCGGACAACGCCTGACCGGGAGTTCTTTTGGGAGGATTGCATTGATGAAAACCTGGATTGCCGCCGCCACCTTGGCCGCCGCCGCCTTGATCGCACAGCCGGGCCAGGCCTTGGACGCCAACTACAGTGCCGCTCAGGAAGCCCAGTTCCTGGATTGGTGCACCGGCACCAAAAGTGCCTCCGAAGGCATCTGCTCATGCACGCTGAAAAGCATTTCGGCCACCGTGCCGACCCAGGCACTGACCATGTTCCTCAATAGCCAAGGCGCCGGCGGCATGCCTACCTTTAATCAAGGGCTTGTGGCCACCACCGCCTCGGTGACTCAAGCGCTGGCCGTTTGTAGCCGATAGGAAATCCGCCATGTCCCGTTCCATGCTCGTCGATAGCCATTGCCATCTGGACTTTCCGGATTTCGATGACGATATGGACGGTGTCCTGGCGCGGGCGGCGGAGGCGGGGGTCGGCCTGATGCTGACCATCTGCACCCATGTAACCAGGTTCGATCAAGTGCGGACCTTGGCCGTGGAACATGATCAAATCTACTGCACCGTCGGCATTCATCCGCACAACGCCGAAAGCGAACCGGAATGCACCGCCGAACACCTGGTGAGGCTGGCTGATCATCCCAAGGTGGTCGGCCTGGGGGAAACCGGGCTGGACTATTTCTATGAGCATGCATCAAGGGAGTCCCAGCAACGAAGTTTCCGGGCTCATATCGAGGCGGCTCGGCGCACGGGGCTTCCGGTGGTCATCCATAGCCGCGACGCCGACGACGACATGATGGCCATCTTGGAAGATGAACATCGAAAGGGGGCTTTCCCCGGTCTCGTCCATTGCTTTAGCTCCGGACCGGAACTGGCAGAAAAAGCTGTTAATTTAGGTCTTTATATCTCCCTGTCCGGGATCGTCACCTTTAACAAGGCCGACAGTTTGCGCGAGACGGTTCGCGGGCTGCCATTGGATCGTCTCCTCGTAGAGACAGATAGTCCGTATTTGGCGCCGGTGCCCAAACGGGGCAAGCGCAACGAACCGGCTTTCACGGCTCATACGGCGGATCGTTTGGCCATAGAACTGCAAATGGACCAAGATCGATTTTACCAAGCCACAACGTACAATTTCCTTCGGCTTTTCAGCAAGATACCGGCTATCGAACAGGTGGCCTAAGGAGCACCCATTATGCGCGTGACCTTTCTCGGAACCGGTGGTTCCTCCGGTACGCCGGGTGTGCTGCAAGGTTGGGGTGCCTGCGATCCATCCAATCCGAAAAACCGCCGCCTGAGACCGTCGGTCCTGGTAGAAACCGCCACCACGTCCATTCTCGTCGATACCTCGCCGGATTTCCGCGAACAATGCCTGCAATCGGGCCTGAAGAAGCTGGATGCGGTTCTCTTTACCCATGCCCATGCGGATCATCTGCATGGCATCGACGATCTGCGCGCCATCAATCGACTGATTGATGCGGCGCTGCCGGCCTATGCGGACCATGAGACAATCCAAAGCATCAAGCATCGCTTTGGTTATGTATTCGAACCATTGAATCCCCAGGCCACGTTTTATTACAAGCCAACATTGGATGCCCATGAATTGCACGACGGCGATCATTTTGAAGTCGGCGACATGACCATCACTTGTTTTCGCCAGGACCATGGTTACAGCCATTCCATGGGGTTCCGCCTGGGTGACCTGGGATATTGCACCGATGTGGTGGCAATCCCGGATCATGGCTTCGAGATTCTGAAAGGGGTCTCGACACTGATCGTTGGATCATTCCGCGAAGAACCCCATGAGACCCATGCCCATGTGAACCGGGCACTGAGCTGGATTGAACGGGTGCAGCCTGAGAAGGGCTTTCTGACGCACCTCAGTGCCGAGGTCGATCACGATACCCTGGAGGCCAAGCTGCCGCGCGGCGTGCGCCTAGCCTATGACGGCCTGGTCATCGACGCCTGACAGCGCGGACAGTCCAAACCCACAAGAAACCGCCAACAAATTGATTTACAGGCCCTTTTCACGACAGCTATTATTTTCCATAATATACATTATGCGATAATTGGAGTTCCCCTGTTGCGCAAACGGGTTCGGTACCTTTTGGCCAAACGCTGTTGAATTGGTTTATGACTCTCTCCGATCAATGCCCGCTCATCGAGCGACCTTGATCGGATGGATGTTTGGCATTGGCTACTGCCTTTTTTGCAATTGCACCTGCCGGATCATCTTGCCCAACTGGCGATCCTTTCGTTTTCGTTCGGCCAGGCTGGAGGCATTGAAACGCTCTTCTCGAACCAGCTTGCGCCATCGGGCCAAACGGTCGCCATCGACGGCCCCGGTCTCGATGGCCTTGAGTATGGCGCATCCCGGTTCGGTCTCGTGCTGACAGTCGTTGAATCGGCAATGTTCCGACAGGTCTCGCAGGTCGGAAAAAACGTCCCCGACCCCTTCCTTGGCGTCCGTGAGCTGCAATTCCCGCATGCCCGGTGTATCCAAGGCCGTGCAGCCATTGGGCAACACATGGAGGTGGCGTCGTGTGGTAGTATGACGCCCCTTGCTATCGTCTTCGCGGATCCCTTGGGTGGCAATGGCACCATTGCCCGACAAGCCATTGATCAAGGTGGATTTGCCGACCCCGGAAGACCCTAGGAATGCCAAAGTCTGGCCCGGCGCGCACCATTCCGCCAACACGGCCTTCGGGGAGCCGCCGCGGGCATCCAGGATCCGTACCGGGACCCGGTTCGCTATTGCTTCGGCCCGGGCACGATAGTCGTCAGCGATCTCACAAAGATCAGCCTTGGTCAGAACGATCACGGGAACGACCTGAGCCTCGAAGGCCAGGGCCATATAGCGTTCCAAGCGGGCGATATTGAAGTCGTGGTTGCAAGACGAAACAATGAAGGCCGTATCGATATTGGCGGCGATCAACTGGATTTTCCGGTCCGTCCCGGGCGCGCGGCGCTTGAAAAGGCTTTTCCTCTCCAAGAGACGGCTTGAGCCGGGCCTCTCGCGATTGTAGAGCAACCAATCGCCGACCGTGGCATCGGCCATGGGCGGCAGCCGTGTATCAATGTCCTGGCCGACGATATGGTGCCCCGCCCTGTGCCCTTCAGTGATGCGGACTGGCGGCGTTACAGCCATTTCATCGGTACTGGTTTGCTGGGCGAAAAAAGGTTGCCAACCAAGAGCTTGCAGGATTGTTGTTGGGGCTGGCCTGGTATCGCGATGGTCCGAAACGGACGGCAGAAATTGCGAATAATCTCGTTTCATGGCTATGGAATCTTTCAAGATCCGGCCCCGGACACGAAGTCCGGGCACATAAGATGTCAGATAGTCTCATTCAGAGTGTCTGAAAACGCAGACCACCGCCGCACCTGCCGCGGGTTGGCGGGTGCTGTTCTCGGGTCCGGGTCTGCTCGGAAGGACCAAGGTCCTTCCCATCTTATCGGGTCATAAAATCTCCATTGCGATGGACCGGAGGTATCATCGCTTCCGGTGGATGTCAATCAATCCGTCGGATCGGTCCTGGAACGTCAATCCACCAGCGACTATCTGGAAAACCGGCAGCGGATCGAGCATCGCAAAGCCGCCCAGTGGATCCGCCATGCCACGAGAAACCTGGCCGCTGGGGCCATGTTGACCATGATCGCCGAAACCATGCTCCCGGAAGCCTACCTGAAAGGCGGTTCGCTCGTGGGCCTTTCCACCCTGTTCGGATTCCTCACTGCCATTTTGTCCTCGACCCTGTAGGGGCCATTGGCGATGATGCGCCCTGCCCTTACCGGAGTCTTTTCATGACCGAACAAACCGACCGCCTGCTCGCCATCATGGCCCGCCTGCGCGATCCCGATGGCGGATGCCCCTGGGACATCGTGCAGACCTATGACAGCATCGCGCCCCATACCATCGAGGAAGCCTATGAAGTGGCCGACGCCATCGAGCGCCGGGACATGCCGCATTTGAAGGATGAACTGGGCGATTTGTTATTTCAGGTGGCCTACCATTCTCAGATGGCCACCGAAGAAGGACATTTCACCTTTGAAGACGTGGCCAAGGCCATCTCGGACAAGATGGTACGGCGCCATCCCCATGTGTTCGGCGACGCGGAAATCGCCACGGCGGCCGACCAGACCCGGTCTTGGGAATCCATCAAGGCCGAGGAACGCAAGGCCAAGGCCGAGCAAAAGGGGGCCTTTCACTCCGTGCTAGACGATGTGACCCCTGGCCTCCCTGCCCTCACCCGTGCCCTGAAGCTGCAAAAACGCGCCGCCCGGGTGGGGTTCGACTGGCATGCGGACCACGATGTGATCGACAAGATCCGCGAGGAAGTGGACGAACTGGAAGCCGAACTGGAGAGCGCCGACAAGGACCGGATGCGCGACGAACTGGGCGATCTGCTGTTCAGTCTGGTCAATATGGCCCGGCGCCTGGAGATCGAACCGGAAAGCGCCCTGCGCCACGCCAACAGCAAGTTCATTCGGCGCTTCCAGGGCGTTGAACGGCAATTGGACCGTCTAGGCAAGACCCCGGATGAGGCGTCTCTGGAAGAAATGGACAGCCTGTGGAACCAGGTGAAAAGCCGGGAATCCTAACCCCTTAACAGTCGGATCAGCGACGAGGTATCCCACCGTCCGCCCCCCTGCTCCTGCAATTGGGCATAGAACTGATCCACCAGGGCGGTGACCGGCAGGCGGGCGCCGTTGCGGCGGGCCTCGTCCATGCAGATACCCAGATCCTTGCGCAAGAGATCAACCGCAAAGCCAAACTCGAATTTGTCGTCAAGCATGGTGTGGGAGCGGTTATCCATCTGCCAGGACTGGGCGGCGCCCTTGGAAATCACCTCCACCACCTTCTCCCCGTCGAGACCCGCTTTCTGAGCGAAATTGAGGGCTTCGGAGAGGCCTTGCAACAGACCTGTGATGGTTATCTGATTGACCATCTTGGTCATCTGGCCCGCCCCCACCGGTCCCATCAGGGTCACCGCGCGGGAATAGGCCGAAATCACGCCATCGACCTTGGCAAAATCCGTTTCGGAGCCGCCGACCATGACCGTCAGGGTGCCGTTCTCCGCCCCAATTTGGCCACCGGAAACCGGAGCATCCAAAAATCCCACGCCTTTTTCCATGGCCTCGGCCGCCATATCCCGGGCAACAGCAGCCGATGTGGTGCTGTGGTCGACGATGATAGCGCCTTTGTCCAGACCGGTCAGGACTCCATCCTCGCCCTGAAGCACAGAGCGCAGATCATCGTCGTTGCCCACGCAAATGCAGACCACGTCGGCATCCATCACGGCTTCGCGCGGTGTTTGCGCCATATCGCCATCATATTCGGCGATCCATTTTTCGGCTTTTGCCGTCGTACGATTGAAGACCGTGACCTCGTGACCGGAAAGGGAAAGGTGCCCGGCCATGGGGTAGCCCATGACCCCGAGGCCGATGAAGGTGACCATGCTCATGAAGGGAAACTCCGAAGGACTGCGATAGCTGAATTCTAACCCTCGGCCAGGACGGCGGAAAGGCTTTTCCAGGATGTTTCATCGGGGGCGACCACCAACTGGCCCGCCAGCGGTCCACCGGGGCGATAGGGTTGGCCATCGGTCGTCATGCCATCGAATCCGCCCGCCTCGCGGTGAATGAGGATGCCTGCCGCATGATCCCAGGGTTTCAACCGATCATACTGGACGATTTCTAAATCCCCCTCTACCAATGCCATATATTCGCAGCCAGCACAGAACATTCGTGGCACAACACGCGGCAAGCCAGACCGGCCCCGATTGGCCTTAATTTGGATTTCTCGCCCAATATGGCGATTCATGGCCGCCCTTTGACCCTCCAATGAGCGGTGCGTTTGAATGGTGAGACGCCGATCATCCCGCCAGGCCCCCCGCCCTTTGATGGCCCAAACCGAGCGATCCTGCAAAGGTCGGTGGATCCACCCGGCAATGGTCTCGCCGCCATGGCAGAGTGCAACAATCATTGCAAAATTTGGACGCCCTTGAGCATAGTTGTTGGTCCCATCGACCGGGTCCAAGACCCATACCGGGGCTTCGCCGGAAAGCAAACCCAGCTCCGCGGGGTCGGCGGCGACGCCTTCTTCTCCCATAACCACGGAGTTAGGCAGCAATTTCGTTAATTTATCACGGAGTGACACTTCTGCGAGAGTATCAGCAACCGTCACCAAGTCATGCGGGCTTGTTTTGGCTTGAATATCCAACTTGGACAGTTTTTTGTACCGCGAAAGAACCTCTTGATGCCCAACTTCCTTAATAATTCGTAAAACTTTGGCGGGGTCGGGGATCATCAAATTGCTTTCAGTCGGCATACATGTCGCGATCACGAAGGTAGGACTCCTCGAACAGGGTCATGAGCCGCGCCGCTTCATCGTTGAAATCTGCCTGTTGCCGGAGCGCCTGGGTAATGAAGCAGGCGAAGGCCACGGCCTCCCCCTTGCCCTTCAAATTTTGGACATCGGCAATGTCATCCAGACTATCATGAACGAGCTTACGGGCCATCACATTGAGTTGCCGTTTCACGAACCGATTCTTGTCACGCCATTTGGCTTGGGCCTGGGTGGTGGCCATGGGGCAGCTCCGATGAAATGATCAATGTCTACTAGTAGACACAATACGCCCCGTCGCTTCATGCCGCAAGGACAGAATTCCGATTAACGTTCCACCGCAATGGCCGTGCCGACGCCGATGAAGATCCCCCCGGTGACCCGATCGATCCACAATCGCGCCGCTTCATAGCGCCGTGCCACTCGATGGTCACTGAACAAGATGGCCATGGTACCGTACCAGGAAATGGAAATGGTGACGATGGCGGCAATGCTGGACAACTGGAGCCATAGGGGCGGGTCCAGGGGCATCAATGAGGCATAGAGGCTGGCGAAAAAAACCGCCGTCTTGGGATTACTAAGACTGGTCAATATGCCGACCCGGAAAGTGGTGATCCCGCCACGGGGGCGGCTTTCACAGGACGCTCTGTGAATCACACTGCCGATGCCCTTGGATAGCATAAGCCGAACACCGAGAAAAATCAGATACCCGGCCCCGGCCAGTTTAAGCAGCAGATAGAGCCATTCCACGCGGGCAAACAACGCCGCCAGTCCGAAGGCGCTCGCTGTGGCCCACAAGGTCGTTCCGGTGGCCAGGCCGAGGACCACCAGCAGGCCGTGATTGCGCGATCGGGACAAGGTGAAATGTACGGTTGCCAGCAGATTCGGGCCCGGGGTCATCACTCCGGCCAACCAGATCCCAGCGATGGCCAACAAGTTCGGCAGATGCTCCATTCGTGCTTTCCTCAGGCCGATTTTTGCAGAATTTTCAAACGGCCCAGGTTCTCCGGGCTCAGGCGAACAGTGACGGCGGTATGGTCCTCGGTATCTTCGCGAGCCAGCACCTCGCCATGATTATACAGCCAAGCCAGCATCTTGCCTTCGGTGGGACGCAAGGCCAGTTCGACCGTTTCCCAGGCGACCGACAACCGGGCATCGATCATGGCCAGAATACTGGCGCACCCCTCACCGGAATGGGCCGACAGGGCTACCGCCAGGGAATCCGGTCGCGTCGTCCGATTGATCAGGGCCTCAAGGGATTCCTCGTCCAGCAGGTCGGTTTTATTGAGAGCCTCGATGGTGCCCTGTTCGGCCATATCCTCCAGGCTCATCTCGTCCTTGAGAACGCTCAAGACGTCCTGCTTTTGGGCTTCCGTATCTCCATGGGCGATATCGCGCACATGAATCAAGAGATCGGCCTCGCGCACCTCTTCCAAGGTGGCATGGAAGGCATTGACCAACTCGTGCGGCAGATCGGACACGAAACCCACCGTGTCGGACAGGATCACCCGCCGACCCGACGGTAGATCCAGTCCGCGCATGGTTGGGTCTAAGGTGGCGAAGAGTTGATCCTTGGCCTCCACATGAGCGGCGGTCAGGCGATTGAACAATGTGGATTTTCCGGCATTGGTATAGCCCACCAGGGCGACAATGGGATAAGGCACCCGTTGGCGGGCCTGGCGATGCAGCAATCGGGTGCGGCGGACGTCTTCCAGATCCCGTTTCAACCGCACGATCTTTTCATCGATCATGCGTCTGTCGGCTTCGATCTGGGTTTCGCCGGGCCCGCCCACGAATCCCAGGCCGCCACGCTGGCGTTCCAGGTGGGTCCAGGAACGCACCAGCCGGGATCGGGCATAGGTCAGCGCCGCCAGTTCCACCTGCAAGACACCTTCCTTGGTGCGCGCCCGATCGCCGAAGATCTCCAGAATGAGCCCCGTGCGATCAATGACTTTGCAATCCCAGGCTTTTTCCAGATTGCGCTGTTGCACCGGGGTCAGGGCGGCATCCATAACCACCACATCAACCTTGTTTTCTTCGATGATTCGGGCGAAGCGCTCCACCGACCCACCGCCAAGCAAGGTGGCGGGCTTGATGCGGGAAACAGTGACCGCTTCCCCATGCACGATATTCAGGCGAATGGCTTCGGCCAGCCCGCGGGCTTCCTGCAAGCGTCCTTGCGGGTCCCGCGCCGCATCGCGACGGTGCAGAACCGGATGAATGACCAGGCAGTTATCGCTCACGTCCGGCCCGTCCCCACGACTTCCGGAGATGAACGTCTAGTCACGATTCCTCTTCGGCCTTTTCTTCGCCGGCACCCTCAAAGAGCTGGATGGGCGTCGACGGCATGACCGTGGAGATGGCGTGTTTATAGACCAGCTGAGTGTGGCCGTCCCGGCGCAGAAGCACCGAGAAATTGTCAAACCAGGTTACGATACCTTGCAGCTTGACGCCATTAACCAGAAAGATCGTGACAGGAGTTTTGTTCTTGCGGATAAAATTCAGAAAGACGTCCTGAACATTTTGGCCTTTTTCCGATGGCATGGCTTTGCGCCCCCATTGAGATTATTTGTCGTGGGCACCCTGGTTCGGGCACCGATGAATATCATATTGTCGACCAATTTAGTCGACCACCCTCATATGCGCGAGCAGCCCCGCGCTTCCCACGCAGATGAGAGGCTTTCTCAATTGAAGCTTATTGTGCGGCGTTCGTCCAGTGAATTTCTACAACTCGACAAAGTAATTCCGCGTCCGAAACGTGCAGGGATGGGGGATGGTCGTCGAACTCCCCCTCCTCCGGCGCTTCCGGACGCAGAAGCACTGGTAGACATCCGGCCGCATGGGCACAAACCAGATCAATGTCCGTATCGCCAACGAACCAGACATGGGGGCCGGGCTCAATTCCACTCCCGCGCAACGCCATATGCACCGGATCAGGCGCGGGTTTATCTTTTTCGGCGTCTTTGGCACCAATGAGAGCGGCGAAAAAACCGTTCCATCCCAATTGCTTGGCTTCTTCGCGCAGATAGGTCCCGGTCTTGTTGCTGACCACGCCCAAGTAGATCCCGCGCTTGCTTAGACAGCGCAGCAGGTCTTCGCTACCGGCAATGGGATTGAGCAAATCCAGGTGAATGGCCAGAAAGCGGTCATAGAACACTTTTTCGGCCTCTTTCCATCGTTCTCCGAACAATTCGGGAAAGGCCTCGCGCATGGAACGGCGCACATTGACTCTTGTTTCAGCCATGGTCCAAGGCTTGTGTCCCATGGCTCTCAAGGTGTGATTGCTGGCATCATGAATCACATCCCAGGTATCGACCAAAGTGTTATCCCAATCGAACAAAATGGCCTTCGGCGCCGGAAGGCTCAAGGGGTCAACCATCGACACCGAAAACCTCCATGTAGCGCTCAAGGAGTTTTTGGGTCAGCGGGCCAGGCTGGCCGTCGGCGACCGCCTTGTCATCAATCCGAATCACCGGACGCAACCAATTGGTTGAACTGGTCAGGAAGGCTTCCTTGGCCAAACGGGCTTCCGCCACTGAAAAAGCCCGTTCTTCAAAGCCGATCCCGAGCGCCCGCGCCACATCCAGAACGCCCAAACGTGTTATCCCATTGAGGATGGAATGGGTCGCTTGACGGGTAATCAAGACCCCCTCCCCGGTGACGATCCAGGCGTTGGACGCCGTGCCTTCGGTAATGTTTCCCTCCCCGTCCACCATCCAGGCATCGAAGGCACCCTCGGCCATGGCTTCCTGTTTGGCCAAGACGTTCGGCAGAAGTCCAATGGACTTGATATCCCGGCGCGTCCATCGCTGATCAGGAACAAGCCGGACCGCGACTCCCCGTTCTGCTTGCATGGGATCAAAAGGCTTGGTGCGTTTGGTGGTCAGGACCAACGACGGATGGGGGGCCGGATCGGGCACCGCATGGTCGCGCGGCGCAACGCCACGGGTGATTTGCAGATAGACAAAGCCATGGCGCAGGCCATTCATGCGGATCAATTGGGCGACGATGAATTCCAACGCCCGGCGGGACATGGGCCAGTCGATGGATAGAGCGCCGAGGGAATGGTCCAGGCGCTGCCAATGGCGGTCAGCCTCGACTTGTCGTCCGTCGCGAACACAGATGACCTCATAGACCCCATCGCCGAACTGATAGCCCCGGTCTTCCACATGCACGGCGGCACGAATGTGGGGCACATAGGAGCCATTGACGTAGGCCAGTCTCGGCATGACGCAATCCTTAGAAATACTCGAATTGGACAGAGAACATCTTTTCCACCTTGCGGATGGATTCGGCAGCGGCGAACACCACTACCCGATCCTTGGGCTGCACGATGGTCGACCCGCGCGGCATGATCACTTCGCCATCCCGGACGATGGCGCCCAAAAGGACGTTGTCCGGCAGTTTGGCTTCTTCCAATGGCGTGCCGACCAAACTGGTGGTTTCCAGGGCCTCCGCCTCGATCAGTTCACCAAAGCCATCGCGCAGGGAATGGACGGAATGAATGCGTCCGCGACGGACATGCTGGAGAATCGTCGATACGGTAATGGTGCGTGGACTGACCACCACATCGATCCCCAGATTGGTGATCAAGGGTTCGAATTTACCCTCGTTGATCAGTGTAATGGCGCGCTGCGCCCCGTGCCGTTTGGCCAAAAGCGAGGCCAGAATGTTGGTTTCGTCATCGTTGGTCACTGCGACCACGCTATCGGTACCGCTCACATTGGCCTCTTCGAGGATCAGCGGATCGAGGACATTGCCGTGGATAACCGTGGTTTGTTCGAACCGTCCGGCAATTTCCTGGGCTCGTTCCGCATCGCCTTCGACGATCTTGGCATGTACCCAGGGATATTCGGCCTCGATGCGTTCGGCCAAGTAGTATCCGATATTTCCGCCCCCCAGGATGACCAGATGGCGGGCTTCCGTCTCTTCATGTCCAAAGGCGGTCAGGGCTCGTTGCACATGATCGCTATCGACGATGAAATAGGCTTCGTCTCCGGCCAGCATCTGCTCGTCCCGTCGCGGCAGAAACGATTTGCCATCGCGGACCAGGCCGATGATGACGATATTCAGTTCCGGGAAGAGCACGGCCAGCTGACGAAGCGGTGTATGCAGCAGCGGGCAATCTTCCTCGCAGCGAACACCAAGTAACTGCACTTTGCCCTCGACCAGGGGAATCATTTCGAAGGCCCCCGGCACGCGCAACCGTCGGGTCACCGCATTGGCCACCTCGATTTCCGGCGAGATGATCACGTCGATGGGTAAATGGTCGCGAGAAAACAGATTGGCCCACAGGGGATCCAGATAGCTCTGGTGCCGCACCCGGGCAATTTTGGTGGGAACGTTGAACAAAGAGTGGGCCACCTGACAGGCGACCATATTGATTTCGTCGGCATAGGTCACCGCGATGACCATATCGGCATCTTCGGCCCCGGCTCGGGCCATGACATCCGGATAGGAGGCATGACCAACCACGCCCTGCACATCAACCGTATCAGTCAGACGCCGAATCAGTTCGGGGGATTGATCAACGACGGTGATGTCATTGTTTTCCAAAGCCAGGTAGCGCGCAATGTTGGCGCCCACCTGACCGGCTCCACAGATAATGACTTTCACCGCCCGCTCTCCATGCTATTTGGATTCGGCCTTGCGGGCCTTGTCCTCGCCCTGAATTCCCAGGGTCTTTAACTTCCGGTGCAGGGCCGAGCGCTCCATGCCGACAAAGCTCGCCGTGCGGGAGATATTGCCGCCAAACCGGTCCACCTGAATGGTCAGATACTGACGCTCGAACAATTCCCGGGCCTCGCGCAGGGGTAAGGCCATGATCTCGCCGCTCTTATCCCACCCCAAGGCGGCATTGGCCGAGGATCCGATTTCCGCCGGCAAGGCATCCGCCCGGATGGGCTCGCCCGCGCCCCCCGGCGCCATAATCAACAATCTTTCAACGATATTGCGCAGTTCGCGAACATTGCCCGGCCAATCGTAAGCCTGCAAAGCCGCCAGGGAATCATCGCCGAATGACCGCGTCGGCTGTCCGGTTCCCTCTGCGGCGCGTTTCATGAACTGCCTGGCCAACACCGGAATATCTTCACGCCGCTTGTTGAGTGGCGGCATGTCGATGGGGACAACACTGAGGCGGTAGAACAGGTCTTCGCGGAAATGACCGGCGGCAATCTCTTCGTTTAGGTCTCTGGTCGAAGAGGCCACCACCCGCACGTCCACCTCGATCCGCGATCCGCCGCCAACCCTTTGGAATTTTTGCTCTTGCAGAATCCGGACGATCTTCCCTTGGGTCTCCAAAGGCATATCGGCCACTTCATCGAGCAACAAGGTCCCTGAATCAGCACGCTCAAAGGTGCCGGTTTGGATGCTTTCTCCGTCCTCGGTCCCGAACAGAACCGCTTCGACTCGGTCCGGTTCCATGGTGGCGCAATTCACCACCACAAAGGGGCCTTCGGCGCGGCGCGATTTGGTGTGAAGCAGCCGCGCCGCCACTTCCTTGCCGGACCCGGCCGGGCCGGTGATCAAGACTCGGCTATTGGTGGGAGCCACTTTTTCAATGGACTGCCGCACCTGTGCTAGGGCGGGAGATTTGCCAATAAGGTCGGTTTCCGGCCCGGCGCGCAGTCGCAGCTCGGCATTTTCCTCGCGCAATCGGGCCGCTTCCATGGCCCGTTGAACGACCAGCAACATTCGATCGGCCTGGAACGGCTTTTCAACGAAGTCATAGGCCCCTTCACGGATGGCCGCGACCGCCGTTTCGATGGTGCCATGACCGCTCATCATGACCACCGGCAAGTCGGGGTTACGGGCCTTGATTTCCTTCAGAATCCCCAGACCGTCGAGGATGCTGCCTTGAAGCCAGATATCAAGCAGCACCAACCCCGGACACCGGGACTGAACCTCTTCCAGCGCCGACGTGGAATCAGCGGCCTCGCGGGTTTGAAACCCTTCGTCCTCCAAGACTCCGGCCGTCAGCATCCGAATATCGGCTTCATCATCGACAATCAGAATATCAAGGGCCATGGGTGGTCAACCTTACCGCTACTGTCATGGGGTCAACGGAGTCGTCATCCGGGACATTCCTCAGCAGCCTATCGCTGCTTGGCGGAAAAACCAAGGACGCCCGTGCGCCCCCCTCATCCCGATTGTTCAACAGCAATTCTCCCCCGTGATCTTCCATGATTTTACGAACGATGGCCAGTCCCAGCCCGGTCCCCGTTGGTCTGGTGGTTACATAGGGGTCGGTAAGGCGATCCTTTTGATCCGATGGCAGACCTGGCCCATTATCAAGCACTTCCAGCACCAATCCCTGATCGTTTTTGCCTTCTTCGTGTCTCGATAGGCGAACTTCGATCAGGGCATCCTTGTCTGCAACGGGGTTTTCCGTCAGGGCCTCGGCGGCATTCTTCAAGATATTGGTCAAGGCCTGCCGGATTTGATGGGGGTCGCACCGAATGGAGACCGGTTCGTCCGGAATGGCCAACTCAAAGCGGATGTGTTCGCCGCGAGATCGCTCCAGAAAGACAGTGTTCCTGGCCAATTGTCCGAGGTCCTCCTCCTTCATGGTTGGTTCCGGCATGCGGGCAAAAGATGAAAACTCATCGACCAGACGTCCAATATCCTTGACCTGACGCACGATCGTATCCGTGCACATGGTAAAGATCTCCGGATCCGCTTCGATCTGCTTCAAATATTTCCTTTTTAGTCGTTCCGCCGACAGCTGGATGGGGGTCAGGGGATTTTTGATCTCGTGGGCAATGCGCCGTGCCACATCGGACCACGCGGCTTGTCGTTGGGCATGTTGCAGGTCGGTGATGTCATCGAAGGTCACCACGTAACCCAGAATGCTTTCCCCCAATGTTTCCGCCGCGACCCGAACCAGAAAAGTTCGTTGCCGGTCTTCAGCCATGACCTTGATTTGATCTTGCCGGGTTCGATCGGGGCGAAGGCAAGCCTCGGCGTAAAGGTCCGCCATCTCCGGAACCGTTTCCACAAGGGGCTTGCCGATGGCCGAGTTCAGATCCTGGGCCAACAGGTGCCCGGCAGAGCGATTGGACAGACTGATCCGCCCCTCGGTGTCCAACCCGATCACGCCCGCGGATACCCCGGCCAGGACGGTTTCGGTGAATCGACGGCGTTCATCCAGTTCTCTGTTGGCCTCCAAGAGACCGCGCTGTTGGTTTTCCAGTTGTAGCGCCATGCGATTGAACACTCGGCCCAAGGTTCCTATTTCATCAGCGCTGCTGCTGACATCGGCACGAGCCGTCAAATCCCCGTGGCGGATGCGCTCGGAAGCGCCAATCAGCCCCGAGATGGGCTGGACCAGCGAGGAGGCCAGCGTCAGACCGACGCGGATGGATGCCATCAGCAAGAGCAACGCCAAAACCACGAAGATCAGGATGAACGTGATCTGCATGCTCTCTCGGCGTTTCTCAACCGCTTTGTATTCTCGATAGGCTCCCTCAGTGCGCTCAATATGGGTGACGACTTCCTGATCCACGAAGCGCCCAACCAGCAAATAGGCATTCACCAGACGTTCCAAGGCGACCATGGCGCGGACCCGATCATCTTGACCGGTGGTCTGCAGCACCACTTTCCCCTGGTCAGCCTGACGGAGTGCCTCGCGGGGAATGTTTTCCAATGACAGGCTCAGGCTCAGAGCCGTGCGGGCCAGGACCTTTCCGGTGCCATCAATGATCACGGCTTCAGACAGAGAGCGCAAAAGAGACTGCGTTTCAAGGTAACGGTTGAAGCGGACCTTGCTGGCGGCAAGTTTGCCTGCATCCCGATTGATATCATTGGCCATGGCAAGAATTTCGGCCCGAATGGATTTCCGGTGCTCTTCGAGATAGGCATGGGCCACGGCTCGGGAATTATCAACCACCGTGGCCACCCGCTCGCCAAACCAGGCTTGAATTCCGAAATTCAGAAACACAGCGGTGAAAACGGCAACCACCACGGCGGGCAACACGGCCACAAGGCTGAACATCATGACCAGACGCACATGCAGCCGCGACCCCGCGCGGCCTCGTCTCCGGGCCACCCAGACCCTTGTCAGGGGGCGGGCGACGACGGCCCCAAGCAACAGCAATAGAACCACGTCCAAATACAGGAGCGCGATCACCGTTCCCGTATCCGGGCCGTAGATGGTTGCAGTTCCAGACATGGTGGCAAAAGTGGCCAGTCCCGAAATGACGGAGGCGACCACCAAGACAATTGTCAATTTGCGGCTCAAATGCGTCCGGCGGGTCCAGGCCAGCAGACGCCGCCATTTCCGCCGCCAGTTCATGAGCCGCCCCTGACCACGGGAATATCAAGTAACTTGATTTTCTTGCGTAAGGTATTGCGGTTCAAACCCAATACCGTTGCCGCCTTGATCTGATTGCCGCGCGTTGCGTCCAAGGTCAATTTGATCAAAGGGCGCTCGATTTCCTTCAACACCCGTTCATACAGTCCCGGGTTGGGCAGATCGCCCCCATGGGCATCAAAGTAATCTTTTAGATGCCGCTCTACCGATTGCGACAGACCTTCGGACTCGGATGGTTGGGTTTCCGTAGGGATGGGAGCTCCACCGGAAAGTTCCGCCTCGATGACGTCCAGACCGAGGGTTTCCTGAGAGTAGAGCGCCGCCAGACGGCGCACCAGATTTTCCAACTCGCGGACATTGCCCGACCATCGATGAACCGTCAAACGTTCCATGGCCGGACCGTCGATCACCTTAATGGGCAGCCCTTCCCCGGCCACCTGATTGAGAAAATGACGGACCAGTTCCGGGATATCCTCGCTCCGTTCGCGCAGCGGCGGCAGTCTGATCGGCACCACATTGAGCCGATAATACAGATCCTCACGGAATTGTCCTTGGCGGATCATCTGGCCCAAGTCCCGGTGAGTCGCGGCGACAATGCGCACATTGGCCCGAATGGGGGTCCGCCCGCCGACGGTCGTGTATTCCCCTTCCTGGAGTACCCGTAGCAAACGAGTTTGAGTATCCAGCGGCATATCGCCGATTTCGTCCAGAAACAGGGTTCCGCCCTCGGCTTGTTCGAAGCGCCCCATGCCCCGTGCCGTGGCGCCGGTGAAGGCGCCCTTTTCATGACCGAACAGCTCGCTTTCGATCAGGTCCTTGGGAATGGCCGCCATATTAATGGCGATAAAAGGACCATCGCGGCGTGGCCCGAAATCGTGCAGCGCCCGCGCCACCAGTTCCTTGCCGGTGCCGGATTCACCGGCGATCATCACCGTCAAATCGGTATTCATCAACCGCGCCAGGGTGCGATAGATGTTCTGCATTGCCGCCGAGCGCCCGATTAAAGGCAGCTTTTCATCGTCGTCGTCATCGGGGGTGCCCACCCCGCCCTCGCCATCGAGAGGGGTCTCAAGTGCCCGTTTAACGACAGACAGTATTTCTTTAAGATCAAACGGTTTTGGCAGGTACTCAAAGGCTCCACGCTGGGTCGCCTTGACCGCCGTCAGCAAGGTATTCTGGGCACTCATACAGATGATCCGCAGGTTCGGGCGGATTTTGCGCATGCGCGGGATCAAGTCGAGTCCGTTGCCGTCAGGCATAATCACATCGGTGATTACCAGATTGCCCTCGCCATCACTGACCCAACGCCACAATGTGGTGGCATTTCCGGTGGTTCGGACCTCATACCCGGCACGGCTAAGCGCCTGATGTAGGACCGTGCGGATGGCGGTATCGTCATCGGCAATGAGGATGGTTGGCGCTCCGGTCATGTCTGCGTTCCTTTCCCGGAAGGCGAATCCGTGTTCCGGCTCATGCCCGAGGCCAAGGGCAACATGATCCGAAACAGTGTGCCCCCGGGTTCGTGGTCCAATTGAATGGCGCCACCGTGGTCGTCGATGATCTTGGCCACCAACGCCAAGCCCAGCCCCGTTCCTTTGGGCTTGGAGGTAACGAAGGCCTCGAAGAGATGGGCTTGCACATGATCCGGGATTCCCGGTCCGTTGTCTTTGATGCCGATGGTCAAGGGGAGGTGAACCCGTTCAGTCCGCCCAGGCATGGACAATCGCACGCCATGGCGATAGGCGGTGGTCAGAGTGATTTCCCCCCCCTCCTCCGGCACCGCTTCCGAGGCATTCTTCACCAGATTGAGCAAAGCTTGCACCAGGCTATCAAAATGACCGTAGACCGGCGGGAGCGACGGATCATAACGCTCGATAAACCGGACTTTCTTGCCAAACCCGTTCCGGGCCACCTGATGCACCCGCTCCAATACCTCGTGGATGTTGATCTCGCCACGCTCCAGGTTCGGATTCTCGGTGAAGACATCCATGCGATCAACCAGATTGACGATGCGGTCAGTCTCGTCACAGATCAGCCGGGTCATCTTGCGCAATTCGGCATCCACGTCCAATTCAAGCAGTTGTGCGGCGCCACGAATTCCCGACAGCGGGTTTTTCACCTCGTGGGCGAGCAAGGAGGCCATGCCGGATACGGAACGCACGGCACTACGATGCTGGGCCAATCGCCGGTCCAGCTGATCGGCCAAGGAACGTTCATGGAGGGTGACGATCACCTGCCCCGGTTGATCATGGTGGGGCACCGCATGAATATTCACCAAATGCCGACCGATCTTAGGCGATTCCAGAGTCACGCCATATTCAGAGGTACGGGTACTGCCGTTGTGTACCTGGGCAATGGCCTGAAACAAGGGGCTATCGTCCGGGATATACTTGTTCAGCGGTTGATTGCGGATATGGTCGCGGCTGGTGGAAAAGAAAGTCTCGCCCGCACCGTTCAGGTAGCAAATCCGATTGTCCCGGGTCAGCACAACGACGGTAGAGGCCAGGGCGTTGAGGATGGATTCCGCTGATCCCGGCCCCTCTTCGGCGCATTTCATCAAGCAGCCCTCCGCTCGATGTGGCTGGTATAGAAATCGATGATCAAGCGCCGGACCTTGAGCGCCTCCGGTGTCACCATGACCGCACTGCGAAACTCCGCGGAATCCTTCATGCCCTTGGAATACCAGGCTATATGCTTGCGGGCCACGCGCACCCCGGGTTTCTCACCATAGTGATCAAGCATGGCCTCGAAATGGGCCAGCAGGGTTTCCAACTGCACTTCGGTGGCCGGGTCCGGCAAATGCTCGCCGGTTTCCAAAAAATGGGCCACCTGGGCCGGGAACCAGGGGCGGCCATAGCAGCCCCGCCCGATCATCACCCCATCCACATTTGTCAGACGACGCATCTCGGCGGCCCCCTCGACCGTCGTGATATCCCCATTGCCAATGACCGGCACGGAGACGGCTTCCTTGACCAATCCGATGTAAGACCAGTCGGCCTTCCCCGAATAAAACTGATTGCGGGTCCGACCGTGGACGGTGATGGCCTTGACCCCACAAGCCTCGGCTTTTCGAGCCAGGCTGACGCCATTTCGATTGTCGTCATCCCAGCCGGTCCGCATTTTCAGGGTTACCGGGATGTCGACGGTGGCGATGACGGCATCAAGAATGCGTTGGGCCAGATCCTCGTCCCGCATCAGGGCGGCGCCGGCATCCCCCTTGACCACCTTCTTCACCGGGCAGCCCATGTTGATATCGATGATATGGGCGCCCCGGTCGGCATTCATGCGCGCCGCCTCCGCCATGACCTGAGGGTCGCGCCCGGCCAGTTGCACGGTGATCGGGCTTTCCTCATCTCCGATCATGGCAATGCGCAGGGTCTTTTGATTGGCGCGGATCATGGCCTCGCTGGCGATCATCTCGGAAACCACCAATCCGGCGCCGAATCGCTTGACCAGACGGCGGAACGGTAAATCCGTAACACCCGACATGGGCGCCAGAATGACCGGACTCTCCAGATCAATATTGCCGATGCTCAGAGGCACGAGCGCCGCTCCACTTGAGTAAAGATTATGCAAACCAGGGCTTCTTGCCTGGATAATAGGCAATACCGTCGGAAGGTCAACCCAACAGCACGTCGGTGACGAACTTCACCCCGGGATAGCCAAGGGTTAGCAACAAGTAGGCCACCAGCACCAAACGGGCCGCCGCCCGCCCGCGCACCCCGGTTCGATAATGGGCGATCAGAAGGCCACCAATAACCAAAAAGGCCGTGATGGACAGCAAGGACTTGTGATCAAGGCTGAAGAGGCTCCCGCTGCCGGCATAAAGAGTGCCTATACCCGTCATCAATCCCAGAGCCAAGACCAGTTCCCCGGCCAGCAACAGCTTGACTTCGATGGATTCGCAATCGGCGACGGAGGGTAGATTTCGGGTCAAGGTGGTGGGCCGCTTGCGTTTCAAGGCCTGTTCTTGCAGGAATGCACCCAAGGCCGCGATGGCGGCAATGGTTACCAGGGCATAGGTCAGTACCGAGACGATGATATGGGCCTGCACCCAACCTGCGGGCGCGGTGCCTGTCAGCGGCTTGGCCCCCAGACCCAGCCACACGGTGGCAATCAGGGCCATGACCAGGAAATAGGGCGAAAGCAAGAATCGCAGTTTCCAGATCTCATCCAGGAAAATGGCCAAGAATCCATAGAGCCAAAGGGACGCACAGACCGTAACCCAAAGGGTTGTGGAAAGGTCCCCTGTCCAATTCCCGGAAAGATGCACGACCACCCAGGCCGTTGTTCCCACCAAAGCGACGATCAGTGCGCTCCACAATTGGGGGGTACTCACGGACGATTGGCCACGCCCGGTGATTCCCAAGGGGACAAGGGAAACAAGAGCGGCGATGGCGATTAACAGATTCTGGCTCATGGACGTTTAATAAGTTGCGGCTATGGTAGGGTTTGCCGGGATACGCCCTTGCGCCGTGAATGGCAAGGGGGATAGCTTTCGCCGCAAGGTAACACAATGAACAAGTCCGAGGAATGGATATGAGCGGCTGCTGGGCCCTGATTGTCAGCGCGGGACGGGGGCGCCGGTTCGGTGGCGACCTGCCCAAGCAATATCAGGCGTTGGGCGGCAAGCCATTGCTGCGCCGGACCCTGCGGGCGTTTTTGGGTCATCCCCGCGTGGACGGGCTTAAAGTGATCATTCATCCCGATGACCGAGAACTCTACGATGAAGCGGCAAAGGAACTGGATCTGCCTGTTCCTGCTCACGGCGGCCCTACCCGACAGGATTCGGTGCGTCTGGGATTGGAAAGCATCCGGGAACAGAACCCGGATTTGGTATTGATTCACGATGCCGCGCGCCCTTTTCCCTCCGCGGATCTGATCGACAGGGTCATCGACCAGCTCGGCGTCACCCCGGGGGTTATTCCCGCCGTGCCCGTTGCCGATACCTTGAAACGGGGCGACGAATCTCAACGGATTATCGGCACCGTGGAGCGCGCCGGACTTTGGCGGGCACAAACCCCACAAGGCTTTCATTTTGATGCTATTATGAGCGCTCACTTGGCGGCGGCAGGTCGGGACGATCTGACGGATGATGCCGCTGTTGCCGAACTCATGGGCCATTCCGTGGCCCTTGTCATGGGAAGCGAGGACAATTTCAAGGTGACCACCCGAGAGGATCTGGACAAGGCGGAGCGGCTGATCGCGCCATCCCATGGAGAGACCCGAACCGGATTCGGCATGGACGTTCATCGGTTTACCGAGGGCGATGGCGTAACCCTGTGTGGAATCACCGTCCCCCATGGAGCCACCCTTGCCGGACATTCCGACGCGGATGTGGCCATGCATGCCTTGACCGATGCCATTCTTGGCGCCGTGGGCTCGGGGGATATCGGCAGCCACTTCCCTCCCAGCGAGCCCCAATGGAAGGGCGCCGCCTCTGAAATTTTTCTGCGTCATGCGGTGAAGGAAGCTGAAAGCCGGGGGGCCCGCTTGATTCACCTTGACCTGACCATCATATGCGAACGACCGAAGATCGGGCCGCACCGCGAGGCCATGCGGACCCGATTGGGCGAGATTTTATCCCTGGCACCAGACCGCATCAGCGTCAAAGCCACCACCACCGAAAAACTGGGTTTCACCGGTCGCGGCGAAGGCATTGCCGCTCAAGCGGTGGCGACCCTGCGGTTCGACGGGTAACGGGGGCCGGATGGCGGGTCTAAACCTCGAAGAAATCCGCGTTTTTGTCGGTTGCCCGGACCAAAACCTCCGGACCACGACCCTGACCGTTCTCCGCAACTGCGGTTTTCGCAATGTGGAGTACGGCCAAACCATAGAAGCGGTCCGTACCGAGATGACCATGCATCCACCGGACCTGCTGTTTTGCGAAACCAAGTTTCCCGACGGCGACCCGGGATCGTTGATCCATGATATCCGCCACCATGAAATAGGCTCCAATCCCTTCCTCGCCGTGGTTATGATGACCTGGGAGCCGTCCGTGGACCTGGTCAGCAAGATCATCAACAGCGGTGCTGATGATCTTTTAGTGAAACCGCTCTCGGCCAAACAGGTCATTCAGCGGGTGGGGGCATTAATCAAGAATCGCAAGGGGTTCATGGTCACCTCCGACTACATCGGACCCGATCGGCGGCGTGATAAGGAGCGCCCTCCCGAGGAAGACAACGAAAACCAGATCAAACCCATCGAGGTTCCCAACGCCCTGCGTGCCAAGGCGCTGGGCGAAGCCGACGCGGCTGAAATTCAAGGATCTATTGATGCGGCTCTCAAGGCCATCAACAGTCGCAAGCTGGAAGGCCATGCCGTCAAGGTGAGTGAACTCGTCGCCCATATCCTGCCCGCCTATCGACAAGGACAAGTGGACAACACGGTCCGGCAGAAGCTCCACAATCTGGTCTATGTGGCCGAGGATACCGCGCGGCGCCTGGTGGATACCGATTTCAGCCATGTGGCCGATCTCTGCAACAGCCTGGTACAGGTGAGCAACGATATCTATGCCAATTGGAAAGAACCCAATCCCAAGGACCTGAAGCTGCTTGAACCCATCGCTAAGGCCATTGAAACGGCCTTTACCGGCTCCCCGGAACAGGCTGAAATGGCGCGACAGATCACCGACACGGTCTCTGGGCGGCGCCCCGGCTAACCGGTCTGTTCATCAATCCATTGCAGGAAAGCCGGATTGCCCTTCTCTATCGGCAGGGCGACCACACAAGGGCAGTCGTAACTATGCAGCTCTTTGACCCGTGCGATAAGAGACTCCACCTGGGTATCTCGGGTCTTGGCGATCAACACGCATTCTTCGTCCTGTTGGACCTCTCCCTGCCACCAATACATTGAAATCATGCCGGGGAGGATATTGACGCAGGCCGCCAAGCGCTCCCCCACCAGGGTTTCCCCGATGGCCAGGGCCTCATCGGGGCTGGACGCGGTGATATATATCAGTAGCTGAGGCATGTTCCGTCTCCGTCGGCTTCATTGCCGTGTTGCGGTGTGACGGATTTCCCTTAACATATCAACTAGTCTGAACTGTAGGGACTTCGCCATGACCGACCAGACGGCCAGTACCGAGTCTCTTGATGCGCCGAGCGCCGATGGAGGGGACAGCAAACCAACCGCGCCACAACGACGGTGGCTGACGCGTGGCACCAAAGAGCCGGGGGGCAAATTGCCGCTGTTCGACGAGCATGGCCAAAAGGTCAGCGAGAGAACGATACGCTCCTGTATCCATCACGGATGGGCCGAGCCATGGTTTGCAAACCCTCTCAAACCGGATTGGCTGGTGTGCAAAATCACCGCCGCCGGACGCGCGGTGGTCAACAAATCCTGATGCGATGCACCCGCATCAGGTCGAAATCGTTACCGCCGTGGCGCCACGCGACCTAGGCAACAACTTATGTATTCGAGGCCAGGCAAAGATCAATGGAATACCGATTAAGTGAAGGAAAACAAAGCCTAACCGTCCATTTGGAGGGAGAGGTGGATCTGCAACATTCCCCGACCCTGCGCAAGATCCTGTTGGGGGGACTGGAAAGCGGTCGGCATGTTGTGGTGGATCTGGGCGGCGTGTCGCTGGTGGATAGTTCCGCCCTCGCCGCATTCGTCGAGGCCTATCAAAAAGCGCAAACCACAAAAAAGGAATTCATCCTCGGAGATGCTCAGGCTCCGGTCTGGCGGATCATTTCCCTGGCCCGTTTGGATCGGGTGCTCCCTCTCTATTCCGACCCCAAAACGATGGCCGAACGATTGGAATCCGGACTCACCTCCGTTTGAGCAAGCCGGTTGCCGAGCCCAAATTTGGACAGGAAGATAACCCGGTCATGTCCGATCCAATGCCGGAAGAATCGTCGGCCCCAGCCGAATCGACCATTGTTGTATGCGTCAATCGCCGCCTGCCGCCGCAGGCCTCCTGTGCCGGGCGCGGCAGCGAATCCCTTGCTGATTACATGGAAGCGGAAATTGTACGCCGGGCGCTGCCGGTACGGGTGAAGCGGTTGGTCTGCCTCGGCCACTGCCAAAAGGGGCCGACTGTTCGATTGGTCCCCGGGGGCCGTTTTCTGTTTGGTCCCAGTTTGGATGACCTGAATGGATTGCTTGACCAGATCGCTGATCGATCCTGCTAGATCACGTCGCGATTGAGCTTCTTGGCCCAGATTTTCTGGGTCAGGGTCGAGAGTTTGAGCATGCAATCGAGGCTATCCTGGCAGCGTGCTTCCGCCAGACAGGATTCCAGACGGGCATGAATGGCTTGAGCCTCCTCAACGCGATCCTCGACCACGGCCGAATGGGCGGATTTGCAGAGCGAATGGCAAACATGGGGCGTCGCCGGATAGTCGGCATCAATGGCATTCATTGATAGGGCTCCTTATCTTTTTCTTGATTATATCCGGATCAATTTATTTTGATATTATACAGGCGTACTAACCGGTTTGTATTAATGCCAATAGCTAGGGCGAATACGAAGAACTCACTCAATGGTATTTAGGTAACTACTTAATATATCAAAATGCACTTTACAATTGGGTGTGCTTTCTAGCCCATGTCGGGTCCAATCGGACCCGTTGAGCACGCCCGACCCTATTGGAATCAATGGCGACGCGATCTAACAGGCTGCCGAAAAAATCCGATTTCGAGCGTGTGGCGACACATGCTTCGACAAGCTCAGCATGAGGGCTTTTGAATTTTCAAGGTGTTCGCCTCACTCTGAGCTTGTCGAAGGGCGAGATGGGCCGTAGGACAACACTTTTCCGGCAGTCTGATAGGTTGACGCCATCATCCGCCCCTGGGACCGAGTAGGATGATCAGAGCCCCGAAAATACAGATACCGCTGCCGATCATGTCCCATCGATCCGGACGAGCCCCTTCCACAACCGCCATCCAAACCAGAGAAGCCGCGATATAGATTCCTCCGTAGGCGGCAAAGGCACGGCCTGCAAAATCCGCTTCGATACGGGTCAAAAGCCAGGCAAACAGAACCAGACTCAGCAGTCCGGGGATCACCCATAGGGGGGATTTCCCCAGTCTCAACCAAGCCCAAAAGGCGAAGCATCCGGCAATTTCGCCGACCGCGGCGAGGATATATAAGGGTATGGCATTCATAAGCGTGCCTCCTCATCAAAAAGGGCCCCACCAGTCGGTGAGACCCTCGTTGATCATTGGTCGGAGCGGCGGGATTCGAACCCACGACCCCTACACCCCCAGTATAGTGCGCTACCAGGCTGCGCTACGCTCCGTCAGTCGGGGGTGACACCCTTGAAAGGGTGCCGGGGACCGGGAATGTACGCCGAAGCGCGATGGGGATCAAGAACTTAGAGAGTCGGTTTGCGCAACAGATTGCGCAGTTCTCCGAGATCTTCCAAAACCGCTTCCAATTCGGCCCGCTTCAAGGGATCCAAGACAATGCTTTCATTGGCTCTTGTGGGCTGCACGGAATCAAAAAGCTCGCCAACCTTCTGTGGTTGCCCTTCTTCCTTGAGCAGCTTCTGCACCCCTTTGATGGTATAGCCTTCCCCATGCAAAAGGTCGCGGATCCGGCGCAGAATGGCGACGTCCTCGGGGCGGTAATAACGGCGACCGCCAGCCCGTTTGACCGGGCTGATTTGGGTGAATTTGGTTTCCCAGAAGCGCAGCACATGCTGTTGCAGATCAAGCTCTTTGGCCACCTCGCTTATGGTGCGAAAGGCGGTGGCGGACTTACCATTATTCTGCCGGGCACCCGCTGGGGCACTTGCGTCTGTTTCGGTCATGAATTTGGACGGCGCCGTCAGGCCTTGCGTTCGTTGATTCGGGCCTTGAGCACCTGCGATGGTCGAAATACCAATACCTTACGCGGTAAAATAGGCACTTCCTCGCCGGTTTTCGGATTCCGTCCGATCCGTTGACCTTTGCTGCGGATGGAGAAACTTCCGAACGAAGAGATCTTGACCGTTTCGTCCCGCCCCAGGGCGTCGGTCACTTCGTTCAGAACGGACTCCAAAAGATCCGCTGATTCGTTGCGGGATAGGCCGACTTCCTGATAAACGGCCTCGCTCAGTTGGGCGCGTGTAATGGTTTTCCCTGACATGCTTCGGCACTCTCCCAAGAGTTGACCCAAGGAGCCTACCTTGCCTATGGAAAGCCGTCAATATCAAAGGGATGCAAGTTTGCATTCGCGCGACCGGGAAAGTCCGGCCGGGTCTACCAGCGGACCAGACAGGCGCCCCAGGTCAAACCGCCGCCCATGGCTTCCATGAGCACCAGATGCCCGGGCTGAATACGACCGTCGCGAACCGCCTCGTCCAAGGCCAAGGGCACCGAGGCGGCGGAGGTATTGGCATGGCGTTCAACGGTCACCACCACCTTTTCCGGCGCGATCTTCAACTTCCGGGCCGTGCCGTCCAGAATGCGTTTGTTGGCCTGATGCGGCACGATCCAGTCCAGGTCCGAAGCCTGTAAGCCGTTGGCGTCCAAGGCTTCCTTGACCACACCGGCCAGGTTCGTGACGGCATGGCGGAACACTTCCCTGCCCTGCATGCGGACCTTGCCAACCGTACCCGTGGACGACGGCCCGCCGTCCACATAAAGAAGGTCATGGCCGCGACCATCGGCATGCAGGTGGCTGGAGAGAATCCCGCGTTGTTGATACGACTCGGAGACACTCGGGGAACCGCTAGCCTTGGGTTCAGCGCTCAGAATCACCGCACCGGCGCCATCACCAAACAGGACACAGGTGCCCCGGTCTTCCCAGTCGAGAATACGGGTAAAGGTTTCCGCGCCGATGACCAAAGCCGTCTTATGTTGGCCGGCACGCAGGAAATTGTCCGCCGTGGCCAGGGCATAGACGAACCCGGAACACACGGCCTGAACATCGAATGCCGCCCCCCGGGACACGCCCAGGGCGGCTTGAACCTTGGTTGCCGTGGCCGGAAATGTGCTGTCGGGGGTCGTCGTTGCAACAATAATCAGATCCAGATCGTCGGCGGTGACCCCCGCATGGGCCATGGCCTTGCGGGCCGCCGCGGTGGCCAGATCAGAAGTATTCTCCCCCTCAGCGGCCATGTGCCGTTGACGAATCCCCGAGCGTTCGACAATCCATTCGTCACTGGTATCTACGGTCTCGGCCAGTTCTTGGTTGGTGACCAACCGCTCGGGCAGATAGGACCCGCACCCGAGAATACGGGAGATGAAAGGCGACGATGGGAGGGTCATTTAGCGGTGTCCTCGGCAGCTATGCTTGGCTCTTCCCGTTCCCGCTGCGCCATCAGCCGTTCCAGGTCTTCTTTAATGCGGTCATTGAATCCATGACGGACCAGTCGCTCCGATGCGCGAATGGCATTGCTAAAGCCCAGGCCATCGGTGCCGCCATGGCTTTTTACGCAGATCCCGTTCAAACCGACGAACATGGCCCCATTGTAGCGTCTCGGATCAACCCTTTGTTTGAACCGCTTGAGGGCAGGCATGGCCAGAAGCGCGCCCAGCTTGCTGCCCAAAGAGGCGCTCAGAGCTTCCCTGAGAAACAGGCCGAACATCCGTGCCGTTCCTTCGGCGGTTTTCAAAGCCACATTGCCCGTGAAGCCATCGGTCACAATCACGTCTACGGTCCCGGCGCCGATGTCGTCGCCCTCGACAAAACCATGGAATTTGATCGGCAGATTGGCTTCTTGCAGCAAGGCCGATGCCTGTTTTACTTCCTCGTGCCCCTTGAGGTCTTCCACACCGACATTGAGAATGCCCACGGAAGGCTGCTCCAGATCCAGAACCTGACGGGCGAAAACTTCGCCCATCACCGCGAATTGCACCAGATTCTCCGCGTCGCAGGTCACATTGGCGCCCAGGTCCAACATCACCGAACGGCCCCGCTGGGTCGGGAAATACGTGGCGATGGCCGGGCGGCTGACCCCCGGCAAGGTGCGCAGCTGAATCATGGACATGGCCATTAGCGCACCCGTATTGCCCGCAGAGATGATGCCGTCGGCCTCTTGGGATTTTACCGCGGCAATAGCGTGCCACATGCTGGATTTTCGCCCGCTACGCAAGGCAACGGACGGCTTCATTTCATTGGTAATCACGCCCTCGGCATGACGTATTTCACAACACCCGGCCAGGGCAGGATGACGCTCTATCAAGGCGTTCAGACGCACCTCATCACCGAATACCAGGAATTTCGCATCCGGAATTCGGCTATGCGCCAGTTCAAGGCCCTCGATCACCATGTCAGGGGCATTGTCCCCGCCCATGGCGTCAATGGAGAGCGTAATACCGGCGTTCAAACGTCCAGTCCCCCTTTAACCGATCCCTTGGGATTGGATGTGACGCCCCTTAGGCGGCATCGGTCTCAACGACCTCGCGGCCATCGTAAAAACCACAGGCACCACAAACATGGTGCGGCTGCTTCAGTTCGCCACAGTTCGGGCATTCCTGATAGCTCGTGGCATTCAGGGAATCATGTGCCCGACGCTGATTGCGCCGCGACTTGGTGACTTTTTTCTTAGGTACAGCCATCTCAAACTCTTCTCTGTCTAGCAAGTCCGCGAAAAACGGACCTTTTCGCCCCACTGACGCGGGGCGCTCTGTTTAAACAATAATGAAACGAAGGGCAAGCGATTACCCGACATTGCCCTCTTCCGCGGTATGTTTACCGGGTTTCCTTCAGCTTTGCCAGCACTGAGAAGGGATTTGGCGGATCTCTTTTTTCATCACCCTCGACGGTCTTGTCGGTGGCGTAACCCTCGAAGGATACGCCGGGCGCTTTGGGATAGGTGGGAATCTCCAGACCGACTTGTTCAGCCAGGCTTTCTCCCAGATCAAAGCGGTCGCCTTCCAGCGGTTCTATATCGATGATGCTCTCTGGGTCCAGTTCGATTTCAGCGACCGGCTTGTCTTGGTCCGGCCGACAATAGACGAAATCAAGCGGGCTATTGATCAGGGTTTCAACCGGCTCCAGTGTCACCACACATGCCTGCACCACGCGACCGCTCAAGGTGCCCTGTACGCGCACCTCCCGTCCACGGCGCCGGACCGTCAAAGAAACTTCGGCAACCAATTCGGGGATCTTTTCCACCCCGAAACGCCGACTCAGGGCGTCACGCTCTTCCACCGAGGTGGAAACGGTCAACTTGAGGCCACCATCCGGGATTTCGGCCACCACGATTGGGCGTGACCATTCGGGGGTCATATCGGTCATTCCCTGACCTCGATCACATCAGGCAGACCGGCGAAAGTAATCTCCCCTCGCCGCAGGTCTCCCATGGATTGCTGCTCCAGGTGGAAGGCCTGCTGACGCACATAGGCCGCCAGAACAGCGACCTGATCATTATCCGGCTCTGTTTTGCGATAAACATTGCGGCGCAGAGAATCCATCAACACTTTGTCGTCGGCAGCCGCCAGTCCACCGTCATAGGCCGCGACCCGACCGAAAAAGCCCTTGGCCACGGATTTGACCCGACCGCCAATGGCGATATCACTGACGCCCATTTCCCGCAAATTGCGGTCCACATCGACAAACATGATGTCGAATACGGTTTGGGAAAGCTTCTGATCTTCGGGATCGGCGTTTTCCGCTTTCAAGCGCCGCATGACGAGAAAGGCATGCAAGGCGATCAAGTCGTAGCGCCCATCGGGGGTATCGGGGACGCCCAGTGTGGAATAGAAAGCCGGTTGCCGCGCTTGCGCCACCAAAGCCTCGTAAAGCGCGCGTGCCGGAGCTTCGTGTTGGTTCCGTTGAAACAGACTAAACAAACCCATGAATTGCGCCCTTGTTGACAACGATTGGCTCGTGGTGCGATGTATCACCCTATCAGGCTGAAATGCCGTCGAACACGGGAACAGTCAAGCATTGCCATGAAGAAAATGTCCATATACACCGGAATTGCTACGATCCTGGTCCTTGGTGGCCTAACGGTTGGCGCTTGTTCTCCACGCATTGATACCCGAGGCAACCTGCCCGAGGATGAAATGCTCGCCGAGCTACGCGTTGGGGAATACACCCGCGAGGATGTGATGGATATCCTCGGCTCACCCTCGGCCACCTCCGAATTTGGTAACCAGACTTGGTACTACATCAGCAAACGAACGGAAACCACGGCATTTTGGGCGCCCGAGGTCAAAGATCGCAAGGTTATCGTGGTTCGCTTCGATGACAAAGGGCGAGTCGCCGCCATTGACAAGGTTGGCCTGGAAGAAGGTAACTTTGTCGAGACCGTGGACCGTGAGACCCCCACGGCCGGACATGAATTGACCGTGTTTGAGCAGTTGTTCGGCCAGATTGGTCGGTTCTCTAAATAGGACTGGCATGGCGACACGAAAAAGGCCCCGGCGGAATACACCGGGGCCTTTCGTCGTTTAGAGTCGCGATCGGCTTAGCCAGCCAGCAGGGCCAGCAGCAGAATGGCAACGATGTTGGTGATCTTGATCATCGGATTGACAGCCGGACCGGCGGTATCCTTGTAAGGATCACCGACCGTATCACCGGTCACCGCGGCTTTGTGGGCTTCCGAGCCCTTGCCGCCGTGGTTGCCGTCTTCGATGTACTTCTTGGCATTATCCCAAGCACCGCCACCGGAGGTCATCGAGATGGCCACGAACAGGCCGGTCACGATGGTACCCAGCAGCATGGCGCCCAGCGCGGTAAAGGCCTGGGCCTGACCGGCCACGGCATCGACCACGAAGTACAGCACAATCGGCGCGAACACCGGCAGCATGGACGGAATGATCATTTCCTTGATCGCCGCTTTGGTCAGCATGTCGACACAGGTGCCGTATTCGGGCTTGCCGGTGCCTTCCATGATTCCGGCGATCTCCCGGAACTGTCGCCGAACTTCCAGCACCACCGAACCAGCGGCACGGCCCACGGCCATCATGCCCATGGCGCCGAACAGGAACGGCATCAGGCCACCGAAGAACAGCCCGACCACCACATAGGGGTCCTGAAGCCGGAACTGCACGTCCAGATCCGGGAAGTAGTGCCCCAGGTCCTCGGTGTAGGCGGCGAACAGCACCAGGGCGGCGAGACCGGCGGAGCCGATGGCGTAACCCTTGGTGACGGCCTTGGTGGTATTGCCCACCGCGTCCAGGGCGTCGGTGGTCTTGCGCACGTCTTCTGGCAGATCCGCCATTTCGGCGATGCCACCCGCGTTATCGGTCACCGGACCATAGGCGTCCAGAGCCACCACGATCCCGGCCAGGGCCAGCATGGTGGTCGCCGCGATGGCGATGCCATACAAGCCGCCGGTGGTGTAGCCGACGATAATACCGGCGCAGATGATCAGAACCGGCAGAGCCGTCGATTCCATGGAGACCGCGAGGCCTTGGATGACGTTGGTGCCATGGCCGGTAACGGAGGCCTTGGCGACGCTGAGCACCGGCTTGTGCTGGGTGCCGGTATAGTACTCGGTGACCCAAACGATCAGGCCCGTCACCACCAGACCGGTGATGGCGCAGATGAACAGATCCATGCCGGTGATCGTCCGCGGACCCATTTCAATGGCCTGGTCGAAGCCAAGCATTTGCTGGATGATCACGCCAATGAAGATGGCCGAGAACACCGCCGTGGCGATCAGCCCCTTGTACAGGGCGCCCATGATATTCTCCGATCCGCCAAGACGGACGAAGAAAGTGCCGATGACCGAAGCGGCGATGCAGACGCCACCGATGACCAGCGGCAGCAGCAGCATGGTTTCCTGAGTGGCGCCGGTAAAGAAGATCACACCCAGCAACATGGTGGCGACGATGGTCACCGCATAGGTCTCGAACAAGTCGGCGGCCATGCCGGCGCAATCGCCCACGTTGTCGCCCACGTTGTCGGCGATCACCGCCGGGTTGCGAGGGTCATCCTCGGGGATTCCCGCTTCGACCTTGCCCACCAGGTCAGCGCCCACGTCAGCGCCCTTGGTGAAGATGCCGCCGCCCAGACGGGCGAAGATGGAGATCAGCGACGCGCCGAAGCTCAGGGCCACCAGGGCCTCCATGATGTGCCGCATCTGCTCGGGTGTCTCGGTGCCAACGGTGTTGCGCAAGATGATGTAATATCCGGCAACGCCCAGCAGGCCGAGCCCGACCACCAACATACCGGTGACGGCACCGGACTTGAAGGAGATGGCCAGACCACCGGCCAGACCCTGAGACCGGGCGGCTTCGGCTGTGCGCACATTGGCTCGCACCGACACGTTCATGCCGATATAACCGGCCAGACCGGACAGGATCGCGCCGATGGCATAGCCGATGGCCACGTCCAGGCCCAGACGCAGCCCGAGCAAAATTCCGATAACCACGCCGACGATGGCGATGGTGGTGTATTGACGATTGAGATAGGCGCTGGCGCCTTCTTGGACCGCAGCGGCAATTTCTTGCATGCGTTCCGTACCCGCCGGTGCCGAAACTACGGACCGGACGGCGTAGGCTCCATACAGCAGAGCCAACAGGCCCATTGCTAGAACCAAGATATACATAGCTGACATTCCGTTTCCCCCTAAAATGGACGGATGGCTGTTAAGCGGGCGAAGCACGGCTCCCCTATTTTCTCGGCCGTGTCTGCCCGGGACTCTGCCACGAGCCACCCTCCGGCGCAATACCGCTGCCGAATCCGCGCCCCAGAGCGTTATATAATTACTTTGATTGCTGAATGTCCGCCTTAACGGTCAAATCCCGAACCAGGTCGGGGTCACCCGTTGCCTTGGCAGATAGCAACAGCAACCGGTCTTTCAGCAGCGCCAGATCCACTTCGCTGGTCTTGCGCAGCATCCGGGGCAGGTAGCTATAGAGATCGCGCAGGAAAGTATCCGAAAGTTTAGGGGCCAAGCGCTTGATTTTGTCCTCGTTTTCCTTGCCCATGCATTCAAATTTCACTTCGATGGTGACCGTGGCCTGCATCCGGTCTCCCTGGATCAAGGGCACAAGAAGCGGTTCCAAATCGACGTACAGGGGTTCTTCTACCGGCACTGGTTCCGGCTCGGGCTCCACTTCGGTTCCCATGATCATGGCGATCAGGTCGTATCCCATCCAATTGGCCACGGCAAAGCTGCCGCCGGTCAACAAAATCAAGACCGCTAATAGTATCGCTAGTTTTTTCATTATTGGATCCTCCCCTGCGCGGCATTATTCCCGCTTGTCGCGTCGGTGAAAAGGGGCATTCGGTGAAAACCGACCGCTGGACTCAGAAGTGGCGGTATCCTTGCTGCTTTATCGAGCGCTCTTTTCCTTGTTCATCAATCACCGTGACTCCCTTCCCCGCCATCATGGTTCCGATGCGGGTCAAGGGCACCCCCGACTCTTGGCTGACCGTGGCGATCTCCCCTTCTCTTTCCAAGGGCATCGTAAAGCATAATTCATAATCATCACCGCCCGTCATGGGCAGGTCAACAAGACCCGCCTCCGCTTGTTGGGCAGCCCGGACCGCATCGGATAGCGGTACCCGGCTTTGGGTAATGCGCGCGCCCAATCCCGATTCATCGGCCAGATGCCCCAGATCGGCCAGCAGACCATCGGAGAGATCCAAAGCCGCCGTCGCGTTCCCGAGCAAGGCCTGTCCGAGGCGCAAGCGTGGCCTGGGGCAAAGATAGCGATCCAGCAAGTAAGCGTGGTCTTGGTTTGATAGCGACGCCAGTTTCCCTCGAGCGGCCAGCAACCCCAAGGCACCATCGCCGATGGTTCCGCTGACGTAGACGCCGTCCCCCTCTTTTGCGCCGTTGCGTCTCAGCAGCCCCCCCTTGGGCACGGCACCATGGGCGGTGACGGTCAGCGACAAAGGGCCGGACGTCGCCACCGTATCGCCGCCGATCAAGGCGACTCCATAGATTTCCTGATCGGCCTTGAGCGCCTCGGCAAAGGCCGCAATCCAGGACTCATCCGTTTCTTGGGGCAAACAGGCAGCCAAGAGATAGCCGACAGGCCGAGCCCCCATGGCGGCCAGATCGGACAGGTTGACCCTCAGGACCTTGCGGGCAATATCGCCGGGGGATTGATCCGCCAGGAAATGCACCCCGGCGACCAGCGCGTCGCTGGTGACCACCAGGTCGTGATCTTCCGGGATATCCAATCGTGCGGCGTCGTCGGTCAGGTTGAACGCGCCGGGAGCGGCCTCGGCCAGGGGCGCGAAATAGCGGGCGATGAGATCGAACTCGTCACGCCCCGCCATGGGTTACCCCGCCTCCCGGGCCATTTCGTCGGCCCGCAAGGTGCGGGCAAGCCGATCAAGCACCCCATTGACCAGTCCGGGCTCCTTGGCCAGGAAAAAATCACCGGTCAGGTCCACATATTCCGTGATCACCACCCTGGCCGGGACCTTGGGACAATCCAGAAGCTCATAGGTGCCGACGCGCAAAGTCGCGCGCAGAACGGCTTCGAGCCGGTGCACCGAATAGCCGCCTGAAAGCGCGCCGTCGATCATGGCATCCAGATCCGCCTGACGCCCATGGGCACCGCGCAGCAACAGGCCGAAATAGTTGCCGTCCGGTTCCGGCAGGGAAACCCCCTCCCCGTCGGTCAGATCAGCGCCGGTCCAGCGCTTGTGGAGAAATTCATCAATCACGCCGTTGAGGCCTGCCCCGGACATGTCGATTTCATAAAGGGCTTGCACGGCCGCAAGGCGTGCGGCGCTACGCCGACGGCTGCCGCCATCGCCGGGCTGTGTTCCCTGAGATTTAGAATCACTCATGCGAGATCGAAGCTTTTCTTGATGTCGAGCAGACGCAGGCAGGCCACGGCGGCACGTCCGCCGAAATCCTTGCCGGTGGTATCGGCGCGGACCAGGGCCTGTTGTTTGTTTTCAACCGTCAACACGCCATAGCCATGGGGCATGCCGTGCTCGATGACCAAATCGGTCACGGCGCGGAAAGATTCCGTGCAGACCACGTCGTAATGACTGGTCTCCCCCCGAATAACGCAGCCCAGGGACACCACGCCCACGTAATGGGACGTTGTGGTGCATTCCGCCATGCCTTGCAGGGCGTACTTGATCACCGAGGGAATCTCCAAGGCGCCGGGCACCAGAATATGCTCATAAGGAATCCCGGCCTTTTCCAGAACCTGGGTAGCGCCTTTCAACAATTCCTGGCCGATATCTTCGTAGAATCGGCCTTCGACGATCAGGATCCGGGGCCCATCAATCATTCCGTGTCTCCTCCCGTGGGGATTGGCTTCTGGTCAACCACTTTCAGACCATAGCCTTCCAGACCAATGATATTCTTTTGCGTATTGGATAGCAGCACCATTTCGCGAACGCCCAGGTCAAGCAGGATCTGTGCCCCCACACCATAGTCCCGAAGCTCCCCACTCGGCGCGGCTTCGCCGCTGAGACGGGAGCGGACCCGGTCAGACAGGCTGGTGCGCTGCGGTTCACGGATCAGCACGACAACACCCCGCCCTTCGTTGCCAATGGTCTTCATGGCTTGATGCAGTTCTGCTGCCTTGCCAGCCCGGTGGTCACCCAAGATGTCATCCAGCACATTGATGGAATGCATGCGTACCAACACCGGCGCGCCATCGGAAATATCCCCCTTCACCAGCGCAATATGCTCAGCGTAGGCCATCTGATTTACATAGACATGCAAACGGAAGTCGCCGCCATAGATGCTCTCCAGCCTGCATTCCTGGGTCTTTTCGATGATCCGGTCATGGCGCAGGCGATAGGCAATCAGGTCGGCGATGGTTCCCATCTTCAGGCCATGATGCTGGGCGTATTTCACCAGATCCGGCAAACGGGCCATGGTACCGTCGTCATTCATGATCTCGCAAATCACACCGGCCGGGGTCAGACCGGCTAATCGGGCCACGTCCACGGCGGCTTCCGTATGCCCGGCCCGAACCAGCACGCCCCCGTCACGGGCGGCAAGCGGAAAGATATGCCCCGGAGTGGCAATGTCATCCTGGCCCTTGGTGGCGTCGATCGCCACGGCAATGGTGCGCGCCCGGTCAGAGGCGGAAATGCCGGTGGTCACGCCTTCCTTGGCTTCAATGGAAGTCGTGAACGCTGTCTCGTGGCGCGAAGTATTGGTCTGGCTCATCAGGCCAAGCCCCAGGTGCTTCACCCGTTCGCGGGTGAGTGTCAGGCAGATCAGGCCGCGTCCGTGGGTGGCCATGAAATTAATGGCATCCGGGGTCGCCATCTGCGCTGGAATGACCAAATCACCTTCATTTTCACGGTCTTCGTCATCGACCAGGATGAACATGCGACCGTTGCGGGCGTCCTCAATGATCTCTTCGGCGGGCGAGAGATACTGGTGATATTCGGAAGTCATTGGCACTCCAGGAGACGCGATACGTAGCGCGCCAGCATGTCTATTTCCAGATTGACGGGATCCCCCGGTCGGCGACCGCCCAGGTTGGTGGCGGTCTGCGTGTGGGGGATAATATTGACACCGAAGCGGCGGTCGTCGACCTCGTTGACGGTCAGCGAGATGCCGTCGATTGTCACCGAGCCCTTGGGCGCGATATAGCGTTTGAGCTCTTCCGGGACTTCGAATACGAAGCGCTTGGACTCGCCGTCGGGGGTAATGGAGACCACGCTGCCAATGCCGTCCACATGGCCCGATACCACATGACCGCCCAACTCATCGCCAATGCACAGGGCGCGTTCCAGGTTGACCGGATCGCCGACCTTCCAACCGCGCATGGTGGTTGTGGTCAGGCTTTCATCGGAAGCCGAGATCCGAAACCAGGTATCGCCGGTCTCGATGACCGTCATGCAGCCGCCATTACAGGCGATGGAAGCGCCGATGTCGATGGTGGCCGTATCATAGGCGGTTTCGAAGGTGAAGCGGGTGTCCCCGTCCCCCGGTTCGACCGCTTTTACCCGGCCCAGGTCGGTGATGATTCCGGTAAACATGGCGCTGGCTACTTCGTCCGATAGGTTTCCATCCAATCCGGTTCCGCCTGACGGCGTCCGGAGGGTTGGAAATAAGGGGTGCGGGCCAGTTTGTCCACACCCAAGGTGCCAAAGGCCGGGGTCCCGTCACCGCCGATCAACCGAGGCGCGCGGAACCAAGCCAGACGATCGGCCAACCCGTCGGCCACGAAGGCCCCGGCGACTGTCCCGCCCCCTTCCACCAGCACGCGGGTCAAGCCACGTTCGCCCAGGGCTTTGGCCATGATCCGCAAATCCGGACGGCCATCCTTGGCGGAGGCCACCTGAATGACCTCGACCCCCTTGTCGCACAAGGCCTTTTTACGGTCACCGGCGGCCCTTTCCGTACAGACCACCCAGACTTTTTCACCCTTGGCCCGCCGCACCAATAAACTGTCCAGGGGCAGTCTCAATGCACTGTCCAGCACCACCGGCAGCGGAGAGCGGCCCTGGAGCCCAGGCAGGCGGCAGGTCAGAGATGGGTTGTCGGTCAGGGCGGTGCCAATTCCCACCAAGATGGCATCGTGATTGGCGCGCAGTTGATGACCCAGGGCCCGTGCCCGGTCCCCCGTCACCCATTGGCTGTCACCGCCATGGGTCGCGATGCGACCGTCCAAACTTGTCGCGGTCTTGATGGTAAACAGGGGGCGTCCTTTGGTCACCCGCAACAGAAACCCGGCGTTGAGTTCAGCCGCATCGGCTTCGCAAACACCCTCGGTCACGTCGATTCCGGCCCGAGACAGGGTTTCCAGCCCCTGCCCGGCCGTGCGTGGGTCCGGATCCCGCAGCGCCGCGACCACGCGGGTCACGCCCGCCTTGATCAATGCCTCCGAACAAGGTGGCGTCTGACCTTGATGATTGCAGGGTTCCAGAGTCACATAGGCGGTGGTGCCCCGGGCCGCGTTTCCGGCCCGCCGGAGGGCTTCGGTTTCCGCGTGGGGCCGACCGCCCGGTTGGGTCCATCCCCGTCCGACGACGCCCCCGCTCTCGCATCCGTCACCTTCTACTAGTAGACATCCGACCGCAGGATTGGGCCAAACCCTTCCTAAGCCACGCCCGGCCAGGGACAAGGCGACGCGCATGAATGACCGATCAGTGACAGGATCACTCTTCACCCAAACTCCCAATAAACTTCTCGAAGTCTTTGGCTTCACGGAAGTTTCTATAGACCGAGGCATATCGGACGTAGGCCACTTTATCCAAATCACCCAGCACGTCCATGACCATCTCGCCGATCACCTTGGAGTGCACTTCGCTTTCGCCAAGGCTTTCCAAACGGCGTTGGATGCTATTGGCGATGCGGTCGATCTTTTCCTCTTCCACGGGTCGCTTGCGCAAGGCGATATGCAGTGCACGCAGCAATTTCTCTCGCTCGAACGGATTCTTGTCGCCGTTCTTCTTGATCACCGTCAGCTCGCGAAGCTGCACCCGTTCAAACGTGGTGAACCGGGACTCACAGGCCGGACAATAGCGACGCCGACGGATGGCGGCATTGTCTTCGGTGGGTCGCGAGTCCTTTACCTGGGTATCGTCGTTACCGCAAAACGGACAGCGCATAGCCCGTCACCTCCCTGTTCTCTTTGATTTACAGACCCTGATAGATCGGGAATCGATTGCATAGCTCGGTGACTTCCGCCAAAGCTTTGGCCTCCGCCGCCGAGTTATCTTCCGGATTGGCTGCCAGGCCGTCCAACACATCGCTGACTAATTCCCCGACGCGCCGGAACTCGGCCTCGCCGAAGCCGCGTGTGGTCGCCGCCGGGGTTCCCAGGCGCAGGCCCGAAGTCACCATGGGCTTTTCCGGGTCAAACGGAATGGCGTTTTTGTTACAGGTCATCCCGGCCCGCTCCAGGCTTGCTTCGGCTACATTGCCGGTCAGGCCCTTGGGGCGCAAATCCACCAGCATCAAGTGAGTATCCGTTCCGCCGGAAACCACGTCGCAGCCGCGCTGCATAACCACTTCGGCCAGCACACGGGCATTATTGGCGACATTCTGGGCATAGGTTTTGAATTCGGGCTTCAGCGCTTCGCCGAAGGCCACGGCCTTGGCGGCGATCACATGCATCAGCGGTCCGCCCTGTAGACCCGGGAAAACGGCTGAATTGAACTTCTTGCCCAGATCCGGATTATTGCTGAGAATCATGCCGCCCCGGGGGCCACGCAGGGTTTTATGGGTCGTGGTGGTGACAACGTCGGCATGGGGCAGCGGGCTCGGATGGATCCCGGCAGCTACCAACCCGGCGAAGTGGGCCATATCCACCATCAGCAACGCGTCGGCTTTGTCGGCAATGGCGCGCATACGCTCGAAGTCAATCACTCGGGGATAGGCCGAGCCGCCCGCAACGATCAGCTTGGGCCTATTCTCGATGGCCAGTGTTTCCAGTTCATCATAGTCGATCTGGCCATCCTGGCGCCGCACGCCATATTGCACGGCATTGAACCATTTGCCCGACTGGGCCGGGGCGGCGCCATGGGTCAGGTGACCACCGGCAGCCAGGGACATGCCCATCAAAGTGTCGCCCGGGGTCAGCAAGGCCTGATAGACCGCGCCATTGGCCTGGGCGCCGGAATGGGGCTGCACGTTAATATAGTCGCAGTTAAACAGTTTCTTGGCCCGCTCAATGGCCAGAGCCTCGGACACATCGACAAACTCGCAGCCACCGTAATAACGGCGTCCTGGATAGCCTTCGGCGTACTTATTGGTCAGAACCGAGCCTTGCGCCTCCAACACCGCCCGGGAAACAATGTTTTCCGACGCGATCAGCTCGATCTGCGTTTGCTGGCGCTCCAGCTCGTGACGAATGGACGCCTGGATATCGGGATCTGCCTCGGCCAAGGAGGCACCGAAAAACTGCTCAGAACTCATGGGACTGCTATTCCTTCGTATGTCGGGCCGTTCATTAAAGGGGGCTCGGACAGCATGGCGACCCGGCGGGCATGGCGCCCTCCTTCGAATGCCGTATCGAGAAAGGTTTCCAAAGCATCCACCGCCACGTCGATGCCGATCATGCGGCTACCGAAGACAATCACGTTGGCGTCGTTATGCAAACGGCTCATCCGGGCGCCCAGGGCATCATGCACCAAGGCAGCGCGAACCCAGGGAAATCGGTTGGCGGCCATGCTGATGCCAATGCCGCTGCCACAAATCAAGATCCCCCGCGCCGCCCGGCCATCTTTCAAGGCAGCGGCCAGCAGGTTGGCGAAATCCGGATAATCCACGCGCTCGGCACCGCCTGTTCCCAGATCCAACACCGCGACTCCCCGCGCCTCAAGCGCCGCCAACAGCGGGCTCTTAAGGGGAAAACCGGCGTGATCGCAGGCGATAGCGACATCGAATGGCGGCATGGCGGGCTCGTCGACAACCGTTGAACAAGGGATCAGCGGTCTTGGTACCATATGTCGGGGTACCTTGTCAGCAGGCCACAAGGTCTCGGACAACAACCTTTTTCTACCGAGGCCGGTTCGGCCTTCGTCGGACGCCGCCCGCCCGTGCCGCCCGTTCCTGCCGCCCGTCCATCCCGTTGTATGGCAAGTCTTTTGATCTCTCCCTTGCTAAAGGCTTGGAATGGAAGAACCCTATTATTCGTAAAGTGTGATAACCGGGGATTACTTGCTCTTATGCTTAAGAGGGGCACACCTTTTTCTATGGCGAAGTAAAATGACAATTGACACAACATCCGATTTGGGATGATAACAGCGTCAACGTCAGTATCCGTACTCTTGAATTGGAAAAGTTAGAAAAATCATGAGCGATGAAAACATGGAAGTGATCTCCAACGAAGATATCCTGCAAATGTCCGTTGATATCGTGGCAGCTTACGTGGGCAACAACTCATTGCCCGCTTCGCAGATCTCTGATGTGATCACCACCGTCTATGGCGCCCTTAAGTCATTGGACAACAGCGGTCCCGCCGCTGAAGAAGTCTTGAAGCCGGCCGTCACGATCAAGAAGTCCATCACCCCGGACTATTTGGTCTGTCTCGAAGACGGCAAGAAGATGAAGATGCTCAAGCGTTACTTGCGCACCACCTACGGCATGACGGCTGAGGAATACCGCTCCAAGTGGAACCTGCCCGCCGACTATCCGATGGTCGCCCCCAACTACGCCGCCCAGCGATCCGAATTCGCCAAGAAGATCGGCCTGGGCAAAAAGGGTGGACGTAAGAAAGCCTGATCAGCGCCGTCTATTTGATGAAAGACCCCGCCCGGCACGTACGACTTTATTGGAATCGATCACGTTTCTCATATTTGATCGAATCCGATCAAATATGACGTGGTCTGGGCGGGGTTTTTTAATTGCAATCAAGGAGTTACCGCCCCCAAAATCATCCGAACGGCCAGAGCTACAAAGAGAAATGCTCCTGACAGAAGCGTTCCACGTCGTCTTCGCTCAGGCCTTTGGCTATCAGGTCCGCCCGTACCGATGTGACGTCCACGTTGGTGTAGGTATGACAGTTATCGGCGCCGCGGGTGGCTTCGTCCACGATGGCAAAACCCATTTGGCCATCGGATTTCGGCGTGACTTCGTAGGCCAACACCTGATCGATGCGATTGTCGGGCAAGAAGGTCAGAATCTTGGGGCGTTGCTCCGGTACCCGCGCCGCCGGCAGATATTGGGCGGCGGCGATGATCAATTCATCCCCAGGCTGGCACAGACGCGCCGCGGCGCCATTCAACACGCAGCAGCGTGATCCCGGCTCGCCCAAAATCACATAGGTGCTTAGACGGGCGCCGTTATTCTTGTTCCAGATATCGACGAATTCCAACGGGACAATCCCGGCGCGCGCGCATTGCTCGGGATCGAGGGTGACCGATCCATGGTAATTAAGGTCCGCATTGGTGACGCGGATGCCATGCAGTTTGGCTTTAATAACCTTCAACATCGAAACGGGGCCCTTGGCGGGTTGCGGGGCGGCGATTGTACTTGTTGTGCGCGGCAAGGCAAATCCCTTCTTTCCGAACCCTTGGATGGTCGTTTAAAGTTCTATTGGGATCGTTGCGCTTGAGGGATCGAGTCAGCCATCCGAAAGAAAGAAATCTGATCGAACGCCCACCTCCGTGGGCGAACCACCTTTAGGGAGAATTTATCCATGGCGAAGAAACTCACCCGTCTGGGCCTGATTTCGGCCGCCGCCGTCGCCCTGACGGCTACCGCCGCGCAGGCGGACCCCTTGAAAATCGGCGCGCTGATGCCGATGACCGGCGATCTGCAGGCCTATGGCGAAACCTGCCACAACGGTATTCTGCTGGCGGTCGAGGAGATTAATAAGCAAGGCGGTGTGCTTGGCAGCAACGTGGTTATGACCGTTGGTGATACTCAAACCGCGCCGCAGGCCGCCGTTGATGCGGCCACCAAGCTGGTCAACATTGGCAATGTTGATGCCATGGTTGGCGCCCTGTCTTCTGGATCCACCATTCCCGTCGCCAAGTCGGTTGCGGCCACCCGAGGCGTTCCCATGATCTCGCCCGCCTCCACATCGCCGGAAATCACCGGATTGGCCGACGGCGACTTCTTGTTCCGTACCGTCCCCACGGACGCCATCCAAGGCGTAGCACTGGCCCAGTTGACCATTGAAAAGGGCATCAAGAGTGTCGGTGTCATCTATATCAACAATGACTATGGCAAGGGTTTGGCCGATGCCTTTTCCGCCGCCTATGTAAATATTGGTGGGAAAGTGACGGCGACGTCGGGATATGAGCCCAAGCAGCCTTCCTATCGTGGCGAACTGCAGAAAGCCGCCAAGGGTCGTCCAGAAGCTCTGGTACTGGTCGGCTACCCCGAAAATGGACAGACCATCATTCGTCAAGCCCTGGAAGGCGCTGTCTTTACCAAATTCATCTTTACCGATGGCCTAAAGGCTCCTGAAATCATCGCCAACATTGGTGCCGAGTATCTGAATGGCTCATTCGGGACCGCCCCGGAAGCCCGAGGCGCCGCCAATGAGCGTTTCAAAGAAGCCTATAGGGCCAAGTTCGGCGAATTGCCGCCCAAGCCTTATATCGATTCGTCCTACGATGCGGTGATGCTCATCGCCCTGGCCGCCGAAAAGGCCCGTAGCACCGATCCCAAGGCCATTCGTGATGCGTTGCGCGCTGTCGCCAGTCCTCCGGGCAAGCCGATTATGCCGGGTGAGTTCGCCAAGGCCCAATTGGCCATCAATAGCGGCCAGGACGTAGACTATGTGGGGGCTTCCGGTCCTCTCAACTTCGACTCCGCCGGCGACGTGGCCGGAACCTATGCCCACTGGGAAATCAAGGATGGCAAGATCGTCACCGTGAAGGTGTTCGAGCCCAAGTAAGGATGTCCAAGGTTATGAAAAAGGTCCGGTGCCCTTGGCCCGGGCCTTTTTTTATTCGCCCGCTTCGCGGCCCAATTTGGGTTTTTCCTCGGGGATCAGGCCTTCGGGGCGGAACAGCAAAATGATCTGCAAGACCACTCCGATCAACAAAACGCGCAAGGCCCCCGCCTGTGTCACATATTCCACCGGCAGTCTGGATGTCAGGATTTCCGAGGCTGACCACAGGCCCCAGATGACCACCGCGCCCAGCACCGCGCCTTTGTTGTTGCCGCTGCCCCCGGCGATGAGCATCACCCAAACCAGGAAGGTCCCGTACAGGGGATCAAAGGCTTCTGGACTGATAAAGCCTAGGAAATGGGCATAAAGAGCGCCGCCCACCCCCATGATCGCCGAGCCGACCACGAAGGCCTCCAATCGGAAGCGGGTCACGTCCTTGCCCGAAGCCAAAGTGGCGTTTTCGTTTTCACGGATGGCCCGCAGGACACGCCCCCAAGGAGAGCGGCGGGCTCGCTCGATCAAAACATAGACCAAGACCACGAAGGCAATGACCACGCCCAACAGAGCCATTTCCCCTTCCACCGGGCGCGGGATCGCAGGAATGCCGCGCACGCCGTTGGTCAGCCAGTCTTCGTTCTTCAAAACATGGCGAATAATCTCGGCAATGCCGATGGTGGCGATAGCCAGATAGTCGGTGCGTAGTCGGGCGGTAATCAGACCAATGAGAAAGGCCACGATTCCTGAAACCAGCAGCGCCGCGCCAACCCCAACCAGAAACGGCATGTCAAAGCCGCCCAGGTGGGAATTGCTGGCCAGGGTGGTGAAGATTGCCCCGGTATAAGCCCCTATGGCGAAGAACCCGGCAATGCCGATATTGAACTGGCCGGTAAAGCCCCACTGCATATTGAGAGCCAAGGTCAGCACCGCATAGATACCGGCCATGGTCAGAAAGAAGATAAAATAGCCCAGCAACCCTTCCATCAGGCACGCCCTCCGAACAATCCTTGAGGCCGCACGATCAGCATCACCACCATGATGGCAAAGGCCACAGCGGGCTTATAGGTGGGCTCCAGGAACAGGGTCGAGACCTCCATGGCGATGCCGATGACCATGCCCCCGGCAATGGCGCCATAAGGACTGCCGATGCCACCCAAAATCGCTGCCGCGAACACCGGTAGCAGCACTCCCCAGCCCATTACCGGATGCAACCGGGTATCCAGGCCCAGGAAAATGCCCGCCCCCGCAGCCAGGGCGCCCCCCATGAGCCAGGTCCACATGATGACTTTTTCCGCCGGAATGCCGCTGATCAGCGCCAGGTCCATATTGTCGCTCATGGCCCGCATGGCCTTGCCCATGCGAGTGCGGGTCAAAAACAGATGGAGACCGATCACCAAAAGCAGCGCACCGAGGACAATCCATACATGGTCCGGCTTGATGATCAGATCGCCGACCCGATGGGGCATTTGAATACCGGTCTTAAACACATGAATATCCGGCCCCCAGATCAATTGGATCAGGCTTCGCAGAATCAAGGCCACGCCGAAGGATGAAATCAGCATGATCACCGGCGCCGTCCGTCTCAGTCGCCGATAGAGTGCTTGATCGATGAGCACGGAGACCAAGCCCGTGGCCAGCAAGGCCAAGGGTAAGGCGACCCATATATTCATCCCGCCCGCGGTGACGAATAATAAAGTGATATAGGCGCCCAGGGTCATCAGATCCCCATGGGCGAAGTTGGCAAACTTGAGGATACCGAACAACATGGAAACGCCAATGGCGCCCAGGGTGAGGATGCTGCCGAGAACGATCCCGTAAATCAGCAATTGAAGGAGTTCAATCATCATCGCTCAGCCCCCCAAAAACATCTCGGCGACCTCGCGGTTCGCCAGAAGATTGGGACCGGTATCCTCGAAACGCTTCTTGCCCATGGACAAGACAAAGCCCCGATGGGCAATGGCCAAGGCATGCTTGGCGTTCTGCTCGACCATCAAAATGGTGATGCCCAAGGCGTTGATGGCCTTAATCTGTTCAAAGGTATGGTCGATGAACAGGGGCGAGAGACCGGCGGTGGGTTCGTCGAGCATCAATAGACGGGGCTCCATCATCAGAGCGCGGCCCATGGCAACCATTTGGCGCTCGCCACCGGACATCACACCCGCTTCCTGATCCTGCCGCTCGGCTAATTTCGGGAACAGATCAAATACCTTGTCCATGGTGGGCTGGAAATCATCGGAACGGGGAAAAGCCCCCATTTCCAGGTTCTCGCGCACGGTCAGGCTGGGAAAGACGTTCTGCTCCTGCGGTACATAGGATACCCCGCGCCGAACCATCTTCTCCGGCGGTTGGTTGGCGATTTCCTTGCCTTCCAGCAGGATCTTTCCCTCGCGCACCTTGACCAGCCCAAAGATGGCTTTCATCAGTGTGGATTTTCCGGCGCCGTTCGCGCCAACGATGACAGCGATCTCCCCCTGCTCCACGGCGATATCGGTGCCATTGAGAATATCCAGGCCGCCGTAGCCGCCAAAAATGCCCTGGGTCTCAAGGAAACTCATGTCTGGCCCTCCGCCGAGGCGCCGCCACCCAGATAGGCTTCCAATACGCGCTCATCATGACGGACCTGCTCCATGGGGCCTTGGACCAGCACTGTCCCCTGAGCCATCACCACCACCGGATCGCAAAGCCGTGTAATCACGTCCATGTCATGCTCGATGATGCAAAAGGTATAACCCCGCTCCCTGTTGAGGCGCTGAATGAACTCGCAGAGTTTGCCCAAGAGGGTCCGGTTGACCCCGGCTCCCGGCTCATCGAGCAACACCACGCGCGGGTCTGTCATCATGGTCCGACCCAGCTCCAACAGCTTCTTCTGCCCACCGGACAGATTTCCGGCTAGTTCATGCGCCACATGAGATAATTGCAAAAATTCTATGACTTCCTCGGCTTTTTCCCGAATTCGCCGCTCTTCTTCTTTGACCTTTCCCGGACGAAACCAAGCCGAAAGAAGGCTCTCGCCCGATTGGCCTTCGGGCACCACCATCAGGTTTTCCAGCAGGCTCATGCGCGGATATTCCTGCGGGATCTGAAAGGTTCGTACCAGTCCCTTATGGAACAGCTTGTGGGGCGATTGGCCGGTCACGTCGCGACCATCAAGATATATGCGCCCGGAACTGGGGGGATAAAATCCCGCGACCATGTTGAACAAGGTGGTCTTGCCCGCGCCATTAGGGCCGATCAGGCCGGTGATGCTGCCTTCAGCAATGCTGAAGGAACAGGACTCCACCGCACGAATTCCGGCAAAATTCTTGGAAACGTTTTCAATTTTGATCAAGGAAGGCAGCCCCCAATTCAGGCTGCGCACCATACCCTTTTATCCAATGGAATCAAAGGCTGTTTCGCTGGTTCCTTTGCTTACGTTCCAAAACCATCTGCAACTTCCGTTTGGCCACGTCGATCAGTTCCTTTTTTGATCGCTTGGGATCTCCGACGATGGAGACTTCGGTATTGGACACCGGATCGATGGCGCTGACCTTGACGTATTTTCCCACATGGTAGAATTCGATCAGCACTTCGGACAGAGGTTTGCGCATTGGCCGATTCGGACTTTCATCAAGAGGTCGTTCGAGCAAGCTAGCACCGACAGCAGGTGCTGAAAACAGGGAGCATTGCCAATCCCCGTGACAAAAGTGGGGAATCCTTGACTTTCACCCGCGAGGTTGGGATTTTGACCTCGCGCATTACAGATAAAGAACAGGGGAGATCCGTAGGATGTCGCGAGACTCGAAGAACCCGGAAACCATCGTGCTGCACGGCGGCTATCGCCATGACCCGGATACCGGGGCGGTCGCGGTACCTATATATCAGACCACGTCCTATCAATTCCGGGATGCGGAGCATGCGGCCAACCTGTTCGCGCTGAAGGAATTGGGCAATATTTACACCCGCATCATGAACCCCACAAACGATGCCCTGGAGATGCGGCTTGCCGCGTTGGAAGGCGGCGTTGCCGGGTTGGCGACGGCCTCCGGACAATCGGCGGCCACCTTGAGCATTCTCAATTTGTGTGAATCTGGCGACAATTTCGTCAGTTCCACGGATCTGTACGGCGGAACTTGGAATCTGTTTGCCAATACCCTTTCCTCCATGGGGATCGAATGCCGGTTCGTGGACCCCACCGATCCGGAAAACTTCCGCAAGGCCGTGGATGACCGCACCCGCTGCTTTTTCGCCGAGACCCTACCCAATCCGAAACTTCAGGTCTTTCCGATTCAGGAAGTGGCTGATATCGGTAAGGAATTCGGCATTCCGTTGCTGGTTGATAACACGGCGTCTCCGATCATCTGCCGCCCATTGGACCATGGCGCTGCGGTGGTCATCTATTCGACCACCAAGTACATTGGCGGCCATGGCACGTCCATCGGCGGCATGATCATTGATGGCGGCCATTTCGACTGGGAGTCCAGCGGCGACCGCCTCCCCACGCTCAATCACCCCGATCCCAGCTACCACGGTGCCGTCTGGACCGAGGCGGTCAAGCCTTTGGGGCCGATCGCCTTCGCCATCCGTGCCCGGGTGGTCTTGCTGCGCGATATCGGCGCCGCCATGAGCCCGTTCAACGGATTCCAGTTCATTCAAGGCCTGGAAACCCTGCCGCTGCGCATGCGCGCCCATTGCCAAAACGCTCAGGCCGTGGCCGACTTCTTGAGTGGTCATCCGAAGGTCACCAAGGTGATTTATCCCAGTCTGCAAGAGGGCGAAATGCGCCGTCGGGCCGATACCTACCTAAAGGGGGGGCTCGGTGGCCTGCTGGGCTTTGAACTGGAGGGGGGCATGGACGCCGGTCGTCAGTTCATCGATGGATTGGAAATGTTCTACCACGTGGCCAATATCGGCGATGCCCGGAGCTTGGCCATCCATCCGGCCAGCACCACTCACTCACAGCTCACCGATGATGAAAAAGAGGCCACTGGCGTCTCCGCAGGGTATGTGCGGCTGTCCATTGGTATCGAGCATATTGACGATATCATTGGCGACCTGACCCAGGCATTGGACAAGGTCTAACAGACTGCTGAAATAGTGTTGTCCTACGGTCCGCCTCGCCCTTCGACAAGCTCAGGGTGAGGCTAACATGTTGAAAGTTCAATGGCTCTCATGCTGAGCTTGTCGAAGCATGTGTCGCCACAGGCTCGAAATCGGGCTTTTTCAGCAGCCCTATCAAGCTCTCACCGTCGCCCCATCGGGGATGTCGGTGAGAACCCTCGCCCCGGCATGGACCAAGACATTCGCGCCGATAGTGACCCCGAATAACACCGTCGCCCCTAAGCCGATGGTGCTGCATTCGCCGACCCGCACATCGCCGCCCAGGGTGCTCCCGGGTGCCACATGGGCGTGATCGCCGATGACCGCGCCATGGCAGACCACGGCGCCTTGATTGATGATGGCGTTGACCCCTACGCGGCATCGCGGCCCCACCGAGGCTCCCGCCAAGATCTGTACCGCCGGACTGAGTTCGCACCCGGGGCCAACGGAGGCCGCGGGATGAATGACGGGCGGCAAGTTGTATCCCGCTTCAAAGGCCTTTTCATAGAGCATACGACGCCCCTCATTATTGGTGGCACCGCCGAGACCAATGAAAGCATGGACGATCCCTTCCCGGCGCAAATCCACCAACAGCTCATCGTCGGCAAGAACGTGCAGACCAGGCAGAATTTCAGTCCCCGGCAACATACCCTGGTCCAACACGCCTTCCAGTTCATATCCCTGACGGATCACCGCTTCGGCCAGACTAACGCCATGGCCGCCGCCGCCGATAAGAATGGATCGCTTGCTCATCAGAATCCCTTTGATAGATCACATTGTTAGCTTTGACCGCCGAGGCGGGCCTGTCAACGACAACGGGGCCCAAATGGGGCCCCGCTCATTGGATCTCGTATGGGGTGATTACCCTACTCGGCCAAACCGCCGGACTCCGCCGATTGCTCCATGATGTAGCGCTGGAAATTCTGATTCTTGTAGCGTCCGGTCTTGACGAACTTAAAGGCCGCTTTCAGATGGAAATTGCGGAAGTAGCCCGGCAACCGGAAGGCCTCGGCCGCCATTCCCTTTTTGCCTTCAATCTCCGCCATGTCCGCGGGGAAGAACTGAATGGTCGGTGTGAAGAGGACGCCATATTTCTGTGCGAATTCCTTTTCGCTCAAGGTTTCGCCGTCGAAATCGGTCATTTCCCGGTCGCCCCACATGTTCAACTGCAAAACCAGGAAATTCTCTTTCAGATAGTCGACCATGTCCGCGTGGCGGAAATTGACTTTGTGGGTTTCCTTGCAATAGGGGCAACCCTTTTGTTCCCAGAGTAAGGCCAACATCTTGCCTTCGGCAGCGGCCTCGGCCAGGTCTTCGCGCAGATCGAGAAAGGTCTCGCCGAACCAGGGCTGTTTATAAAGGCCGTCATCCCCCATGGGGGCCATGGGCAGCAGGGCTTCTTCCTTGGCCTGGGTCAGGCCGGTGGCTCCGGCCAGCAGGCCGACAACCAAAATACCGAAAAGAACTAGTTTCTTCATGTTGCGTTACACCTCCCGTATGCGTGTCCATCGGACATCGTTCTAAACATTGGAATTTTCAAGCCTTGATCTCAAGGAATAATATCGACCCAGCCGCGCAGCCGCCGCTCGATCACTTCGGGAATTCCCGCCTGCACGACTTCCACACCCTCCAACAAATCCTCCTGGGTCTTATGGATGGTATCCAAGGTATTGCCACAGGCCAGAAATTCAATGCCGTATTGCTGGAGACTGGAAACCCGCTCGGCCACCGGCGAGCTTTCGGTCAACAAGGCCCGGACCCCGGCCCCCCAAGCGACAATGACGATCTCCACATTGTCCATGCCATAGAACTTCTGCACGTTCACGGCGTTATAAAGCAGATTATTGACCTCTCCAGGATCCTTGGTATTGAGCCCCAACAGCACTTTGCGCGGCTCGTCCATGGAGGGTGGCGGATCGGCCAATTCGGTTTCCATGCGGGCCATGGCCGACGCACCACCGAGCAGGATCATGACCATCAGCAACCCGCCCGAGATGAATTTCAACATCTTGCCTCTCCCTGTTGTCCTTCGATCCCAGCAGGATCGGTTGTGTTCTCTGGCTGCATCCTACACCATGTGCCTTGGACTGTAAGCTTTTCGCCGCTCAAATAGCGGTGAAGTCACGGGATTTTGAGGAACCTTCATGGGCCTGCGTATCCTCTATTGCCTCGCCTTGATGCTGGTCGCCACGGGCGCCACGGTGTTGATCGCCTTTTCGGGGCGCATGCTGGCGCCGCAATATGGTCTGCCACCTACCTTATGGACGGTCATTTTATCCTCCAGTTTTGCCGGTCTGAGCCTGGGGCTATGGAAGGGAGCCCGGCAGACCGGGACATCCGATAACCCGGTAAAGGCCCGACGCTTTGCCGCCTGGGGATTGGCCTTGTTGGCTTTTTGGGCCTTGCTGGAACCAATCATCGAGGGATGGGTGGCAATCCCGGCAATCGCGCTTGAGAATCCTCTCATTTATGTTGCCGGATGGGTCGCCCTGTGGCTTTTTCTCCCCCCTTTTCTGGTGATCGGCTGGGTCATGTCATTACTGATCGGGTTAACCCTGACGGGTTTGCCGGATCAAAGGTTACCCTGGCTGGGCCGCGCCCTTGGGGCCGCCACGGCGGGCATACCCGTCGGCCTCTTGTTGGCCGAATTTCTGTTCAAGGCCCACCTTGGGATTTCCGCCACCCTGAGCAGTCTAGTGGGTCTGTTTGCTGTTCTCGCTCTCTTCCTGGCTTTGGGCGATTCCCTTCGCGCGGTCCTGCTGGTGGCCCTCTTGGGCGGTGTTTCCCAGCTTCCCGCGGCCTGGGCTTGGCCGACGGGTTGCGATCTGGAACATCGAGACGGATGCCTGGGCGTCGGCATCCCCTCTCGCAACGCCGGCGATTTTCGGACGGTGAAACTCAATGGCGCGGCCAAGGGCGCCGTCAATCCAAAGGACTTGAGCCTCCTGTATGACAACAGGGATCGCTTTATCAATGCGATGGTTGGTCAGCAGATCGGCATGGACCGCCCACCGCGCAGCCTGATACTGGACGGAGGCGCGTCCCCCCTGCCCCGCGCCTGGGCAAAAAAGCACTTTGGACGAAGTCCGGCGGGGGTGTTTCTTGTTTCGGACCCAACACCGTCGGTTTCGCGGATGGCTGAATTACATTTTGGCTTTCGGGAATCTCCCACCATCCAATTGGACCACCGCGATGGGCGACTGTTGGTGCAAAGCCTCCCGGCCGTGGGGGGGATCGAACTGGTAATCGGCGCGCCAAACCTGTTGCCGCACCAGCTGACGCGGGAATTCAATGATGCCCTGGTCAAGCGCCTTGATCCCGATGGGGTCTATCTCCTGCCGGTCAATGACCATGCGGCCGATCCGAGACTCCTTGTCCACTTGGTCAAAACCCTCCAGGTCACATTTCCCCGGGTCGACGTTTGGCGGCATGAAGATGATCATGATCGACGGGACTATGTCATCCGTGCCGCCAATTCGGTGCTGCCCCCACCGCCTGTTGAAATCGTCGGCTGGACCTCATGGCCGCGGGCGGATCTCCATGCGAGGACCGAATCCCCCAATGTCACGATCCTGTCGGATGATCATGCCCCGATACAGGCTTTGTTGGGCTATCCTGTACCAAAAATGTGACCTCTGCCCCCCTGGAAGGGGGTGTTCATAGAGGTGACCAAATACCCCCTCTCTTGACCAGAGTCATTTTTGTGCAATTCATGAATTGAAAATTCAGCGACCTCTAATATAATAGGCCTCGAATATACGGAGCTTGGGGGAGCGGAACCGTATAGATACACGCGGATTTTTTCCGCGCCACAGGGGGTAATCGAATTGGCTGTCGTACTCGCGGATCTGGAAACCAACGCCCGGCTGGCAAGCGGCCTCCTCAAGGCCATGAGCAATGAACGCCGCCTGCTCATTCTCTGTCAACTGGTCCATGGCGAACGCACCGTTAGCCAGCTCGAAGACGTCATCGGCCTTAGCCAGTCCGCGCTTTCGCAGCATTTGGCGGTGCTGCGCCAGAATGATCTTGTGAAAACCCGGCGCGAAGCCCAATCGATCTATTATTCACTGGCAGGCCCGGCTCCCAAGGCAGTGATCGAGACTCTGTATGGCCTGTTCGGCAAGAATACTTCCTGCGATCCTGAAAACTGCGCCTGATTCATTCAGCGCACAACGAAACGCCCCTTCGAGATAGTCGAAAGGGCGTTTTGTTTTTTGTGGTATCCGTCTTTGCTTAAATCACATCGCGTTCAATCGAATTCGATTGAACGCGATGGGCTTTAAATATTTAGCGAACCACCAGCACCGAATTGAATGCCTTTTGCATGATCTTGTAGGCCACGGAGCCCTTGATCAGTCGCTGCAAGCCCGATTTCTCGCTCTCCGATACCACGATCAGCGAGTAGTCCGGGCCGGTCTCGACGATTTGGTCAACCGGATCACCGACCTTGACGATGGTCTCCTCGACATTGACCTTCATCTCTTCCAAGATCGTCTTGGCTTTTTCCACCGCGATTTCGGCGTCCGCCTCGCCGGACGCCTCAAGGGCCACCGACATTAGAGAGATGGGGCACTCGCAGCGGCTGGCCAGTATTGCGTCCTGACGTACCGCATCCAGTGACACTTCCGAACCATCGGTACATATCAGATGACCATTGCCTTCGGTCAACTCTCGGGCCACCAGCACCGAACAAGGTGCCTTGGTCGCCACATGTTCCGCAACTTCCGGGTCCCAGAAGCTGGCCAGACGCCCGCCCCTCCAGCGCTCCGAGGCACCGAGGATGATCAGGTCATACTGACCGATCTCCCATTGTTCAAGGATGCCCGTAGCAATATTGGCGGCGGTCTTGAGCTTGAGGATGATCTGCTTGCCGTCCTCGTTGCGGTAGACGATCTTGTTGTCGCCCAATGGATCCCCCGCAACATCCGTGTGGAAGGACTCGCTGCTCCATCCATCGCCCATGACACCCAATTCGGCCAGCATCTCCAGCCCGGTCTTCAAATACTTGATTCCCGGCAGTTCGAGCCCCCAATCGAGCATGTTCTCGCGGGCGACACTGACCTGCAGACCACCGGAGCGGAGCCCCTGATCCACCGCCCGCACATAGACCAGGCAGATATCGGCATCAACACCGCCTCCCAGTTTGGCTGCATAACGTAGTCCGCGATAGGATTCGTCGGAGCCATCGATACAGACCAGGATTCTAAATCGGCTATTGTCGATTTTCTCTAGTTCCAGCATGACCTCATCCCTCGTTTTTTCGTTATACGCCAAGCATTGGCCAATAAATGGCCGCCGCCACCAACATAACAATGGTCGACATGACGGCCATCTTCCAACCGACATTGAGGAAATCCGTGGTTTTCAGATATCCCGACGCATAGACAATGGTGCAGGCCGGGGTTCCAACCACGGTCAGATAGGCAAAGGCCGATGAGACGGCGGTGATAAAGCCGATGATGATCGGGCTTTCATTGGCCGCCGTGGCCAAGTTCAACACGATGGGCCCCAGAACCGCCACGGCGGCACCGTTGGACATTGTATTGGTGACGCCGGTGGTCAGCACGGACACCGCGGCCCATAGACCATAGCCTTCGCTGGCCCCAATGGGTTCCAGCATGGCCAGGAAGCTCTCAGCCACCCACTTGGCCGCCCCGGTATCCTTCATTTGCACACCGAGCGAGATCGCCGCCGCATAGAGCAAGACAACGCCCCAGTTGACCCCGGAGTTAACGTCTTCCCACTTCACCAGCCCGGCGACCAGGAACATAGCCGCGCCAAGGACCGCAACGGTTCCCATGCCTATCTGACCAGACACCAATATCCAGCCCAGCAGGATCAAGACGAACAGGAAGATCGACACATAATCCGCGCCCTTCATCGGTCCCTGCTCTTCGATCTGCGCGCGCAGCTTCACGACGGCGCGGGACAGGTCCTTATATTCCGGCTTAAAGGTGAACAGCAAAATGATGGTCACAAACGGAATTTGTAGCAGGAACATCGGATAGGCGAACGTCATCCACTTCACGTAGTCGATGAGGAACTTGAAGGTCTCCGGGTTGGTCGGATCATAGAAAAAGTCTTTCCAATAGCCGATCATGATGGCGTTACGCGCGCCGCCCGAAGGGGTACCGATACCCGCCACCGAGCACCCATAGGAAATGGAAAACAACAGCACCGCCGCCAGATTGCGAACCTTTTTCGGATCATCAGAGGTCAGGGTGATCAGAGTGATTCCCACCGGCAACATCATGGCGGCAACGGTGTGCTCACCAATGAAGGACGCCAGCAGACCGGAAACAACGGTGATCCCAAAAGCGATCCGCGCTGTCTTGGTGCCGGTCATCTTGACGATGAAAAAGGCGATGCGCTTGTCGAGCTTCTGTTTCACCACGGCCACGGCCAGCATCAGCGAGCCCATGATAAACAGCACCGAATCTTTCATCAGGCTGCGCGCCACATCCGATGAATCCAGCCCCAACAGCAAAACCTGCGCTACCACGATCAGCAATGCCACCGTGGGCAGGGGAACTGGCTCGGTGACAAATAAGATCGTCGCCACCACCGACATGGTCAGCACCGCCATGCCCGCCGAGGTCAGCCCCTCTGGCGTTGGAATGGACAAGAGCACAACACCAACGCCCATGGCGATGATGAACCAGCGTTTTTCCCAGAAGACCGCCAGGGACTTGGCCTGTTGCAGGCGCGCGGCACGTTTGGCAACTTTCGAAACAGGCGCCTCTCCGGCGGCGGCCGGACGCAAAGCCCGAACGGCGTCCAAATGCATGCCGACAATAAGGATGGGTATTTGGAATAGTCCCTTGGTCAAGGCAAAGATCAGGCTGAACAGAACAACCACACCTTCCTTGAAATAGTAAAGGACTTCACCGATGGCCGATCGCGATTGAACATCTTCACCGCGCTCTGCATCAGTCAAATCACTGGTATCATGATCGGATTCGGTTGGGAATTCCTCCCCGGGCTTTTTAGCCTCGGCCATTTCCCGTTCCCCCTATGTTTCCCCTGGTCGGAGCTGAGCTCTCTATATGACGATTATATTGCCCTAATTTTACACACCACGCCACCGAACATTAGCCCCGCCGCATAAACGCCGGACTCCGTCCATGCTCCATAGAGGGAGTCCGGCATTTGGCATTAGCCCGCAAACGAAGCGCGAATGGCGTCCATATTGGCCTTGTAGGCTTCCATGCCTTCGCCCTTGTAGACGGCGGAACCAGCGACCAGTACGTCGGCACCGGCATCCACCACGGCCTTGGCGGTGGCCGGACTGACGCCGCCATCCACTTCCAACTCGATGGGTCGATCGCCGATCATCTTGCGGATGCGGGCGATTTTTTCCAGTTGCGAATCGATAAAGCTCTGACCGCCGAAACCGGGGTTCACGGACATCACCAAGATAAGATCAACCTTGTCGATCACGTACTCCAGGATCGATTCCGGGGTCGCCGGGTTGAGCGACAGACCAGCCTTCTTGCCCAGCGACCGGATGAACTGCAGGCTGCGATCAATATGGGGATCGGCCTCGGCATGAACGGTGATGATATCGGCACCGGCATCGGCATAGTCCTGCAAGAACGGCTGAGCCGGATTGATCATCAGGTGCACATCAAACGGCAGTTTGGTCCAAGGCCGGATGCATTTGATGATCGGCGGGCCGAAAGTCAGATTGGGGACAAAGTGCCCGTCCATGACATCGATATGGATATAGTCGCAGCCACCGTCGTCGATGGCTTTCACCTCTTCTCCAAGACGGGAGAAGTCGGCGGACAGGATGCTGGGCGCGATCTTAACGCTCATGAATTTTTCCTCCGTGGTCTACTTATCTGGATCGAGCCCACCGCTGTGCGGTCAACTCCCCTGAAAAACGGATCACGGTTTGCCCGAATCCGTTCCCTCTCGCAATATTTTCTGTTTCTAATATACTGTCGGCGCCGTCCTGGCAATCAGGGCCGCCACGACACGAGAATCCGGTCAGCCGAAAACGGCGGCCAACGCAGGGGAATTCCAGGGGGAAACCATGTCCAAAGCCCATCCGATTATTGCCGTGACCGGCGCTTCCGGTTCCGGACGCAGTGTCGTCCGAGACGCCGTTCGCAAGGTCTGCGACCGGCAAGGTTTGAATCCCGCCTATGTGGATGGCGAAAGCTTCCACAAGTATAACCGCGCGGAAATGAAGGTCGCCCAGGATAAGGCCGTCCGCGCGGGTGAGCCCCTGCTGACCCACTTCGGGCCCGATGCCAATCTGTGGGAAGAACAAAAGCAATTCTTCAAAAAGTACGGGGACAGCGGAACGGGGCGTCACCGGCGCTACCTGCATACGCAAGAAGAAGCCGACGCCTATGGCGATGGCACGGTCGGTCCCGGACAATTCACACCCTGCAAGGACATCCCGACCAATACCGACTTCATGCTGTACGAAGGCCTGCATGGCGCGGTGAAAACCAATGATGTGGACATTGAATCCCTGGTGGATTTGCGCATCGGCGTGGTGCCGGTGGTCAATTTGGAATGGACTCAGAAGCTGTTGCGGGACGTGAACCAGCGCGGCTATTCCCAGGACGAAGTGATGAACGCCATCCTTGGGCGCATGGGCGACTACGTGCGCTATGTGATCCCGCAGTTCCACCATAGCCACATCAATTTCCAGAAAGTAGCCGTGGTCGATACCTCCAATCCACTGGTCGCCCGGGATATCCCCACCGATTCGGAGTGTCTGTTCGTGATCCGCTTCCGTGACCCGAAGGACCCCAAGGTGCCCGTGGACTTTCCCTATCTGGTGGACAAGATCCCCAACGCCAAAATGTCCCGGCGCAACACGCTGGTCATCCCGGGTGGTGAGTTCGGCTTGGCTTTGGAACTGATCATGCCGCCGATCCTGAACGTTTTGCTCAGAGGTTAAGCCCCGAAAGGATTGGCGCCGGGGCCGATGTCGAGGAAAGAATCCACGTCCAGAACGACCATAAGATTGCCTTTGAGGCGATAGACGCCGTCGGAATAGGACCGCCAGATATGGTCCATGTTCGTCGGGGTTTGCTCGAAATCGCTGATGGGCAGGCTGATCACATCCCCGACCCGATCAATCAGCAAACTGTATAAATCAGGCCCGTTTTCGACGGTTAAAGCCATCGGCGGCTCATCATCGTCCGTGGCCATTGGCGGCAATCCAAGTCGGGCACGAACATCGATCACGGTGACGATGCGGCCCCGTAGGTTGATCGACCCGGCCACTTCGGGCGGCGCCAAGGGAATGCGGGCAATCTGTTCGGGCTGCAAAATATCCTGCACGCGCAACACCGGGACACCGAACATCTGATCGCCAATATAAAACGTTACGAACTCACTGGATTCGGCTTGAACAACCTGAACATTCCGCCCCCGGGACGCGACCACGATTTCATTCATGAAAGTTCCCCCTTTCGGTCCAGATTGTCACCCAATTGATCCAGCAGACCCAGTACCTGCGCCGAGGCCTGCAACATCTGATGGGCCGACTCCAGGGCTCCGTCCAGATCTCCTTGCGCCAGTCTTTGCAGGGTTTCCCGGCCTACCGAATGCACCTGCTCATGGGGAACGGCCAGATCCAAAAAGGCCGGGTCCCGGGCAATGGCCGGATCCGTGACTTCGTCGTACCATTTGCCCAGGCGGCAATGATGGTGGTCGTCCAGGTCATCCGGACCCAACGCGATCCGACCGATCAGGGCATCCATGATCCGACGCTTAAAGGCCACATGGTCCGATTTGGCCAGATCCACCACTTTGTAGTCGATATCCTGGACGGCAAAAGCCGATACCTGCCCACAGAGCATATCGTTGGTGGAATCCAGATGTCCCACCAGCTTGGTGATCTCCATGGTATTGCGATTGGTCATATCGGCAATCAGATTGATGCCGCTTGAGACCTCGCTGGAGGCCTGACGCTGCTGATTGAGGATCGATGCGATATCATGCATTTTGGCGTTGACGCCATCGACCTGGTCGCTGATCACCTGCATCTCGTCGCCGGTGGCGAGAATAACGTCCTCGCCTTCTTGCACCGCCCGGGCCCCTTGCTGCATGGATCCGACGATGGCCTCCATCTCCCCCCGCAGCGTCCCGATTCGGCTTCGAATATTATCGGTGGCCTTGGCGGTTTGATTCGCCAGGTTTTTGACCTCGCCCGCGACCACGGCAAAGCCCTTGCCCGCCTCCCCGGCCCGAGCCGCCTCGATGGTGGCATTCAGAGCCAAAAGATTGGTCTGCTTGGCGATGGCCTCGATGGATTGGACGATATCGCCGATCTCTTCGGAGGCCTTGGCCAGGGTGTCCACCTTGTTGGCGGCATCCTCCACGGCTCCGGCGATATTGTGCATGGTCTCCACCGCTCTTTGTGCAGCGTCCATGCCGTTACCAGCGGCCTCGCGCACGGCATAAGCATCTTGTGCCGCCGCTTCGGAGGTCTGAGCAATGCCGGTCACGGAGGCGACCATTTCCTCCGCCGCCGCCGCGATTCCTTGAGAGCGGTTGCTCACCTCGCGCATGTCCCGGTACATCTCGGCCAGACTGACCATGGAGTCTCCGCATTCCACGGAAACCTCGATCAATCCGCGCAGGGTATGGCGCGCCCGGTCATGCAGCATGCAAGACAGTTGGTGAATTTCCTTTTCGAAGGGTGTAATGCCTTCGGGAACCAGCCGATACTCGCCGCGTTCCAAATGCCGCAGGGACGCTTCCAAGTCACCGGCATCGCGATTGGCCAGATCATCCATATTCCATTATCCCTGTTGTGGATCGTTCAAATTCTACATTGGGAACGATTTATTTCGTTCGAGTCTAGATCAAGCGGCTGAAGATGTACAGAATGACCCACCCCCTAACAAACCCGGGAATAAACCTCGTGAGCCTCGACCTAGACCGTATCAAGACAGCCCAGCGCACTCTCACCGGCAAGGTGGTCCGCACACCGTTGGTGGATTCCCAATTGTTGTCTGATATCAGCGGCGCCAATGTTTTTTTGAAACTGGAGAACCTCCAATATACGGCGTCGTTCAAGGAGCGTGGCGCTCTGGTCAAATTATCCAGCCTCAGCGACGAGCAAAGGGCACGCGGCGTGATCGCCATGTCGGCCGGCAATCATGCTCAGGGGGTGGCGCGCCATGCCAAGCTGATGGGTATCCCCGCAACCATCGTCATGCCCAAGGACACCCCTTTCGTCAAAGTGGCTCAGACCGAAATGCTGGGCGCCCGGGTGGTCTTGCATGGAGACACCCTGGGCGAGACCACCCGGCATGCGGAGATGCTGGCGGAACGGGAGAATTTCGTATTTGTCCATCCCTTTGACGATGAAGCGGTGATGGCTGGCCAAGGCACCATCGCCTTGGAAATGCTGCAAGATCAACCGGATCTGGACGCCATTCTCGTGCCGGTGGGCGGGGGCGGCCTGCTGGCCGGAGTCGCGGTGGCGGCCAAGGCCATCAAGCCCGACATCCGAATCATCGGCGTCGAGGCGTCATTCTTTCCCTCCATGAAAGCGGCGGTCCAAGGCAGCGCACCGGCAGAAGGCGGCGCCACCATCGCCGAAGGCATCGCGGTCAAGACTCCCGGTGAACGGACCCGGGCCATCGCCGAGCAATGGGTGGACGATTTCCTGGTGGTGGACGAGGCGGAAATGGAAAGCGCCGTTCAATTGTTGCTGGAAGTGGAGAAAACTGTGGCTGAAGGAGCCGGGGCCGCGCCCCTGGCGGCGCTGATCAAGTACCGAGACCAATTTCAGGGGCAATGCTGTGGACTGATCGTCTCCGGCGGCAATATTGATTCCCGGCTATTGGCCTCGATCTTGATGCGTGGATTGGCCCGATCCGGACGCCTGGTGCGCTTGAGGATTTCCATCCCCGACCGACCGGGCCAATTGGCCGAGGTGGCCAAAGCCATCGGCAATTCCGGGGGCAACATCATTGAGATCCTGCACCAACGACTGTTCCACGATGTGCCAGTAAAAGCGACAGAGTTGGATGTGGTCGTGGAGACTCGAGGCCCCGATCACACCAAGATCTTGATGGACGCCCTGCAAGCCGCAGGCTGCCCGGCGCGCCAATTGGCCAATACTTCGGTGGATGCGGTGGCGGCGGCCATGGTTCTGCCGCCTCACCATGCGGTTGAGGAATAGCTCAGGCCAGTTTTTCGTAGGCACCGCGGAAGTAGAGCAAAGGCTGCCCAGCACTGTCGTAGGCGGTTTCTTCCACCCGACCAATCAGGATCAAATGATCTCCGCCGTCCTGGACCGAAGCCAGCCGACATTCCAGGTGTGCCAGACAGCCATCGATGCGCGGCACACCGTTGGAAGCCTCGCTCCAAGGAGTGGTATCGAATTTCTCCCGATCACGCTTGGCGAACAGGGTGGATATTTCCGCCTGGTCGTCGCGCAACACATTGATGTTAAAAGGGCTGTCCGGGGAGGTAAAAGCCTCGATATCGGCGGTGTTGGTCCCCAGGCAGACCAGCACCAAAGGCGGATCCAAAGATACCGAGGAAAAGGCGTTGACGGTCACGCCCACCGGCTCGCCATCGGAAGTCTTTGCGGTCACCACCGTGATGCCGGTGGCAAAATGCCCGAGGGCGTTGCGGAACGTGCGTGGATCCATCGTGTGTCCATCCTTCTGTCTGACCGGCGGCACAGTGCGATATCACCCGTGTGGCGTCAAGAGAGGGAACCATCAATTCCACTCGTGTCACCCATGGATATCGGCATGAAGCGTGTTATATCCATAGAAGGACAATAAATTGACAGGATCCACCATGACCACCACCCTGCCCTCGCTACAAGGCGCCGATAGCGCCTGGACCGAAGAGGCCCCCGATCCCCTCAAGTATCCGGATTTCTATGACGGGATCTTGATGAAGCGGTCGTTGGCTTTTTTGATTGATGCCGTGGCCATCGCCGGGCTCAGCGTCCTGTGGTGGATTATCTCGCTATTCGCCACCATCGGCACCTTCGGCTTCCTGTCGCCGCTATTTGCCGTGTTTATCCTTATCCCTTTGGCCTATCACACCTTGCTGATTGGCGGAGAGCGCTCGGCCACCCTGGGCATGCGAGCCATGGATATCGAGGTGCGCAGATGGAACGGCGATCGTCCAGACTATGTTCAGGCCCTGCTTCAGACCCTGTTGTTCTATGGTTCCATCAGCGTGACCAGCCTGCTGGTGCTGGCGGTGGGGCTCTTCAACGACCGGCGACGTTGCCTGCATGACTATCTGTCGGGGTCGGTGGTTATCAACAAGATCGACATGGCCGCCGTGACCTATCAGGCGCCGGAAAGCTCCTGACCCGGAAGGGCTGGTCATCTGGCAATGGATGAGTCTATTCTAGTAACAGCATGAAACAGAACGTTTATCATCGTCCGGAATTCTTTTACACCACGGCACCTCTGCCCTGCCCCTATCTGCCTGGGCGGATGGAACGGCGGTTGGTGACCGAGTTGGTCGGACGGCGGTCGGTGATCATGCACGACGCCCTGTCCCGGGCCGGATTCCGGCGCAGCCACAATATTGCCTATGCGCCCATTTGCCCCACCTGTCAGGCCTGTGTGGCGGTGCGGATCGTCACAGCCGACTTCACGCCGTCGCGAACCCAAAGGCGGTTGATCCGCATGAACAGCGACTTGATCGAAGAGACCCTCCGGGCGCGAGGGACATTGGAACAGTTCACCCTGTTCGAAGACTATCAGAACCTGCGCCACGGAGACGGGGACATGGCGTCCATGACCTTCCGGGACTACAAAATGATGGTCGAGGACAGCCCCATCGATACCTTTGTTGCCGAGTTCCGTCACCCCGATGACGACCGATTGGCCGCAGCCTGCCTTACCGACCGCATGGCTGATGGGTTTTCGGCCGTCTACAGCTTCTTCGAAGACGACGAAAGCCGCCGCAGCCTGGGCACATATATGGTTCTGTGGTTGGTGGATCAGGCGCGCCGGGCCGGGCTGCCATATGTCTACTTGGGCTATTGGATCGCGGAAACCCGAAAGATGGCTTACAAAACCAACTTCCGCCCCCTGGAAGCCCTGACCGCGGAAGGCTGGCAGCCCATTGAGGAAACCGGGCTAATCTAGCGAAATTCGCCCACTCTTTCGGTTGCGACTCCCCGCCCCTTTGGGTACCCTCTTTGACATAAGCTTGAAAGCGTTGGGAAAAAAACCACCTGAACAAGCCTAGGTTCGCCCCCGAGAGGGATTCGCATATCCAGTTGCTGGGAGAAATATCCATGAAACGTCGTGCATTTATAACCGGTGCCGCCGCGGGGATTGCCGGTGTCGCTGCCTCAAGCCTGCCCAAACCGGCCATCGCCCAGGGCAAGCGCCAATTGAAAATGGTCACTACTTGGCCGAAGAATTTCCCAGGCCTCGGCACCGGCGCCCAACGCGCCGCCGACCGCATCACCGAAATGAGCGACGGTCAGTTGGAAGTGAAACTGTTCGCCGCTGGGGAACTGGTCCCTGCCTTCGAATCCTTCGACGCGGTCTCCAACGGCACCGCCGACATGTACCATGGCGCCGAGTATTATTGGCAAGGCAAGTCCAAGGCCTTCAACTTCTTCGCTGCCGTGCCCTTTGGGCTCACCGCAACGGAACAGAATGCCTGGGTCTACTATGGCGGCGGTCAGGAACTATGGGACGAGCTCTCCGCCGGGTTCAAAATCAAGCCCTTCATGGCCGGCAATACCGGCGTGCAGATGGGCGGCTGGTTCAACAAGGAAATTAATGGCCTGGAAGATTACAAGGGCTTGAAAATCCGCATGCCGGGCCTGGGCGGCGAAGTGCTGCGCAAGATCGGCGCGGCGGCCGTATCCCTGCCAGGCGGTGAAATCTTCCCGTCCCTGCAATCGGGCGCCATCGATGCCACCGAGTGGGTCGGCCCCTGGAACGACCTGGCCTTCGGCTTCTACAAGGTAACCAAATACTACTACTATCCGGGCTTCCATGAGCCGGGCACCACCTTGTCTTCGGGCGTCAACCTGGATGTATGGAACAGCCTGTCGAAGACACAGCAGTCCATCATCACCAATGCCTTCGCGGCGGAAAACAGCCATCTGCTGGCCGAATTCAACGCCCGCAACGGAAACTCGTTGGACACCTTGATCAACAAACACAACGTGGTGCTGCGCAAGTTCTCCGACGAAGTCATGGCCGCCATCGGCAAGGCCTCGGGCGAGGTGGTGAAGGAAGCCGCCGCTGGAGACGCCATGACCAAGAAGGTCTATGACAGCTTCATCGCCGCCCGGACCAAATCCATTGCCTGGTCCAAGATTTCCGATCAGGCCTATTGGAATGCCCGTCTGCTTCGCTTTAAGTACGGCTGACCGGCGGACCGCGCACGAAATCGGAAAAGCCCGTACCCCCGCCGGTACGGGCTTTTTCAAATCCTCGAAATGCCCTAATCTTTAGCCATCGAGCGGACAAGGGGACTTACTTTGCAGGCACTTTCGGGTTTGGCGACCGCCATCGACCGATTCAACGAAACCGTCGGGCGGATCACCGGCTGGCTCGCCGTGGCCATGGTGTTGGTGCAGTTCACCGTGGTGGTGATGCGCTACGTGTTCGGGGTCGGCTCGATCATGATGCAGGAATCCGTGGTCTATCTACATTCGTTGCTTTTTTTGGTCGGTGCCGGATACACCCTGTATCACAACGGTCATGTGCGGGTGGACGTGTTTTATCGCGAGGCCAAGCCCCGCACCAAGGCCTGGGTCGACCTGTTGGGCAACCTGTTTTTCCTCATCCCGGTCTGCATTCTGATCGCCGTTTACAGCCTGCCCTATGTATCCCAGTCCTGGTCGGTTTTGGAGGGATCCAAGGAAACCAGTGGCATTCAGGCGGTGTTCCTTCTTAAGACCATCATCGTGGTGTTTTGCAGTGTGGTCGCCCTGCAAGGATTGGCCATCGCCCTGCATGCCCTGACCTTCCTTACCGGGTCCCCGCCCGCCGACAACCCCTACACCAAAGAGGATTCCTGAGCCCATGGAAACCCGGGAAATCCTTGATGTTTTGATGTTTGTCACGGTCTGCGGCTTTCTTTTGGCCGGGTTCCCTGTCGCTTTTACCTTGGCCGGAACCGGTCTGATCTTTGCCGGGATTGGCTGGTTGTTCGGGGTCTTCGATTTTTCATTGTTCGGCGCCCTTCCCTCACGCATTTTCGGCAATTCCATGACCAACGAGGTGCTGATCGCCGTGCCTCTGTTCGTCTTCATGGGGGTCATGCTCGAACGCTCCAAGGTAGCCGAGGAACTGCTTGATGCCATGGGCATGCTGTTTGGCTCCCTGCGCGGCGGACTGGGGATCTCGGTATCCATCGTTGGCGCCCTGTTGGCCGCCTCCACCGGTATCGTCGGAGCAACGGTGGTTACCATGGGCCTTTTGTCGCTGCCGACCATGCTGCGGCGCGGCTACGACCCGGCCTTGGCCTGCGGCTCCATTTGCGCCTCGGGAACCCTGGGACAAATCATCCCGCCGTCCATCGTTCTGGTGCTGCTCGGTGATCAGATCTCCAACGCCTATGTGGATGCCCAGCGGGCCATCGGCAATTGGTCACCGGAGCCGGTCTCGGTGGGCGACCTGTTCGCCGGCGCTTTGCTGCCCGGCCTGGCTTTGGTCGGCATGTACATCACCTATCAAGCCTTTACCGCCTGGCTGCGCCCGGCCACCTCGCCGGCCATCCCTAAGGAAGAATTGGCGGTGGATGGCCTCGGCTGGCGCATTGCCCATGCATTGATCCCTCCGGTGGTGCTGATCATTGCCGTGTTGGGCTCTATTCTCGCAGGCATCGCGACGCCCACCGAGGCCGCGTCGGTGGGCGCCGTGGGTTCGTTATTCCTGGCCGGGTTGCGACAAGATGAAACACGCGGGTTGCCGATCCATGCCGCGGCCCTTGGGTTGGTCGGCCTGCTGATCGTTTCCAATAACATGGACCTGCGCGTGGCGCGTAACGAGATTTCCCTCGGCGACATGGCGGGAATCGCCCTGGCCGGGCTGTGCCTTTTGCTCATGGCCTGGGGCGGTGTGGTCAGCCTGTCCCGGACCTATAAATCGGGAATCCTGGCCGAGGTAGGACGCGGCACCATGCTGATTTCTTCCATGGTTTTCGTCATCCTCATCGGCGCGTCTGTGTTTTCCCTGGTCTTCCGCGGACTTGGCGGCGACGATCTGGTACACGAAGTGCTCAGTCAGATTCCCGGCGGAAAGTTCGGCGCCATTCTGGTGGTCATGCTGGTGATGTTCGTGTTGGGCTTTTTCCTCGATTTTATCGAGATCACCTTCGTCGTGGTGCCGATCGTCGCCCCGGTGCTGCTGATGATGGACGTCAATCCGGTATGGCTGGGGGTCATGATGGCCATGAACCTGCAGACCTCGTTCCTCACCCCACCCTTCGGCTTCGCCCTGTTCTACCTACGCGGCGTCGCCCCGGCGGAGGTCACCACCATGCATATCTATCGCGGCGTGATGCCCTTCGTGCTCATCCAGGTATTGGCCCTGGCGCTCTTGGCCAGCTTCCCGCAATTGGCCACCTGGCTGCCCAAGGTGGTGTTCGGGTAATACAGCGCTAAATCCGCACCAGGTGCACCTGCATGGTCGGTTTCTTGCCGATGGCGTTGCGGAACACCCGTCGCACCGCCACCTTCACCGCGTCGCCGACCTCGTCGTCGTTTTTCAGGCAAGAGCGCGGCACCTCGTTGACGGCTCCGGCGGCAGCGGCACAGGCTTCTTCTAACAAATCACGCTCACCGGCCTCGATCAGGCCCTGCACCGACACCTGGGGCTCGGCGGCCAAATGGCCCTTGGCATCCAGCACCACGGTGACCAGGGCCGAGCCGTTGAAGATCACCCGGTTGCGGCCTTTGATGACATCGCCGTCGAAGGCTATGGCCCGCTGGCCATCCAATCCCCATCGGCCCACCGGCACCTCGTCGACGATGGCCGGGCCGTTAGGGGCCAGACGCACCATGTTGCCGTTTTCCGCCACCAGGGATTCCGGAACACCACAATCCAGCGCCCATTGGGCCTGTTCGCGGAGATGGATGGACTCCCCATGCATGGGCACCAAAATATCCGGACGCAGCAGGTCGTATAGCTTTTTCAGCTCTCCCCGGGCCGGATGACCGGACACATGCACATGGGCATCGCGCCAGGTCAGCACCTTCATGCCGTGGCGCACCAAGGCATTTTGGATGCGCTGCACCGACAGCTCATTGCCGGGAATGATCCGGGAAGAGAAAATCACCAGTGCGCCGCGCTTCAGCTTCACATCTCGATGCGCATCGTTGGAGATGCGCGATAAAGCACCGCGCGGCTCCCCCTGACAACCGGTGCAGATGTAGAGCAGCTTGTCCTCGGGGATGTAACCGGCTTCCTTTTCGCCGATGAAACCAGGCACACCGTCCAACAGGCCGTGGCTGCGGGCAATGCCGGACATCTTGTGCAGGGATCGGCCCACCAGGCAGACATCGCGCCCCGTCGCCTCGGCGGCGGCACAAATGGTGCGCAACCGGGCCACATTGGTGGCGAAACAGGTAACGGCCACCTGCCCTTCGGCCTCGCCAATGATGCGGGTCAGGTCCTTAAGCAAGTCCGCTTCGGATTCCCCATCGCCTTCGGTCAGCACATTGGTGGAATCCGCCACCAAAGCGGTCACGCCCATATCCCCGAAGGACTTCAGGGTTTTCTCATCCGCCGGTTCACCAATCACCGGGTTGGGGTCGAACTTGAAATCACCGCTATGGGCAATGCGGCCATGGGGCGTATCGATCATCAGCAGGTTAGGCTCGGGGATGGAATGGGTCATGGTGACATATTGCAGCTTGAACGGCCCAACCTCGAAGGCGCCCGACAACGGGATTTCGGTCAGCGGCACCTTGTTCTTCAGCCCCGCTTCGGACAGTTTGGTCTTTAAGACCGATGCGGCGAAAGGTGTTGCATAGACCGGGCATTGCAGCCGCTTCCAAAGGTGATGCACGGCGCCCAAATGGTCCTCGTGGGCATGGGTCAGCACCAGGCCGACCAGCCGGTGCCTTCGCTCCTCGATCCAGGCGATTTCCGGCAGGATCACATCCACGCCGGGCACGGTGCCGTTGCCAAAGGTAATGCCGCAATCAACCATCAGCCATTCCGGGTCCTCTTCCGGGCCCAGGCCATAGAGATAGACATTCATGCCGATTTCGCCAGCGCCGCCCAATGGCAGCCAGTACACACCGTCGCCCACGTGAGTCTCCTTATGAGGTCTTGTTATTGCGCGCGTGCAAAATGAGTAAGCCGCGCATGGTCAGGTCGGCGTCGACGCCGTCGATACAGTCGGTAGCCTCGGTAAACAGATCGGCCAAGCCGCCGGTGGCGATCACTCGCATGGGTGCCCCGAACTCGCCTCGAATGCGATCCACCATGCCTTCGATCATGCTCACATAGCCCCAGAATATCCCGGATTTCATGGCTTCCACCGTGCCCTTGCCGATGACCTGACCCGGACGGCTAATAGCCACCCGGGGCAATTGCGCCGCCGCCATGTGCAAGGCTTCCAGGGACAGATTGATTCCCGGCGCGATGACACCGCCGAGATAACTGCCCTGTCCGTCCACCACATCAAAGGTCGTGGCGGTACCGAAATCGATGATGATCTGTGGCTCCGCATGGGCGTCAAAGGCAGCGACGGCGTTAATCAGCCGATCGGCGCCCACTTCTTCCGGGCGATCCACCAGCACCTTGATGCCCAGATCCACGTTCGCGTCGCCGATCACCATGGCCTGGCTATTGAAATAGTTTCGACACAAGCTGCAAAGATTGAACAGGTTGGCGGGCACCACGGATCCAATGACCGCCGCATCGATTTCTTTCGGATCCAGATTCTTCAAGGCCATCAACTGGGTCAGCCATACCCCGTATTCATCGGCGGTACGATCGGCATCGGTGGCGCAGCGCCATTCACCCCGTTCCACATGATCATCGTCATAGATGGCAAAGACGGTATTGGTATTGCCGGAATCAATGGCAAGCAGCATGGGTCGGTTTCCGTTTGATGAATAAGCTAGTCAAAGAACACATCCCCGGCGCTTATATGGCGCCGCACCATGCCGGTGTCCAGCACCAATGCGCCGGTGTCGTCCATATCAACGAAGCGACCACGCAGGGAATCGTGAGCCAACCGCACCGTAATCGGTTCCCCCAGCCCATGGGCCCGCCCCAGCCAATCGGAGCGTATCGCGACAAATCCTGTCTGTTGCCAGGCCGCGAACCGCTTCTCCAACGAGCCACATACCGCCGCCAGAGCCTCATCCACCGTCACGCCCGTGACGCCTTGGTCCGCGAGGCTGGTCACCGGGTATTCCGTCTGGCCCGGCGCCATGACGATATTGATGCCGAATCCGGCCACCAGCCAATCAATGACGCCACCGCTGGTGCTAGCACTTTCCAAAAGGATGCCGCAGATCTTCTTACCATCGACCATGAGGTCGTTGGGCCATTTGCAGGTGGCATTGGCCGCCCCGCCGCTGAGCTGAAACAAGGCATCGGCAATGGCCAGGGCCAACACGAAGCTGAGTTGAGCCGCCTCACCCGCCGAACAGTCGGGTCGCAAAACCACCGAAGCATGGAGATTGCCCGGAGCCGAAACCCACGCGCGGCCCCGGCGCCCCCGACCGGCGGTCTGATCCCGGGCCTGGATGACGGTGAAATGCGGTGCTCCGGTCTCGGCCCGGCGCCGGGCTTCTTCGTTGGTACTATCCACCCGATCCAGGAATACCGGGTGGAACGCCGGGGGAAAAAGAGGGCTGATGGGTCAGGACCCGAATAGAACAGCCGCCGCTTGCGCCGCGCTTCCCAGGAGCGGCGCCGGGTAGAGGATGAAGAACAGCACCACGAAGCCGGATACGGCCATGACAGCGCCCATTTCCACACCGATGGGCCTGTCGAAGGATTCCGCCGGTTCGTCAAAGTACATGATCTTGACGATCCGTACGTAATAGAAGGCCCCCACCACGCTGGCCAGCACGCCGATCACGGCAAGGCCATAGAGCTGAGCATCAATGGCCGCCATGAACACATAGAACTTGCCAAAGAACCCGGCCAGGGGCGGAATGCCCGCCAAGGAAAACATGAACAAAGCGATGGCCAAAGCCATCATCGGCTGCCGCTTGCCGAGCCCCGCCAGATCATCAATGCTCTCCACCATGCGCTCGTTGCGGCGCATGCAAAGAATGGCGGTAAAGGCGCCGGCATTCATGAACAGGTAGATAGCCATATAGACCAGCACGCCTTTGACCCCCGCCTGGGTCCCGGCGGCCAAACCGACCAGGGCATAGCCCATGTGCCCGATGGAGCTATAAGCCATCAGCCGCTTGATATTGCGTTGTCCGATGGCGGCAAAGGCGCCAAGCAGCATGGAAGCAATGGCGACGAACACCACGATCTGCTGCCACTGAGCCACCAACTCACCGAACGGCCCGGTCATGACCCGCAGGATCAGACCCAGCGCCGCCACTTTGGGAGCTACGGCGAAGAAAGCGGTGACCGGTGTCGGCGCTCCCTCGTAGACGTCAGGCGTCCACATGTGGAACGGCACGGCGGAGATCTTGAAAGCCAGGCCGGACAGGATGAACACCAGACCAATCACCGCGCCGGTGGCGGGTCCATGGTCTCCGGCATGACCGAAGGCATGGGCCAACCCGGCAAAGCTGGTGGTGCCGGTGAAGCCGTAAACAAGCGAAATACCGTAAAGCAACAGGCCGGAAGCCAAAGCCCCCAAGACGAAGTACTTCAGTCCCGCTTCCGTGGAGCGCAGATTGTCACGGCTGAATGCGGCCAGGATATACAGAGCCAGACTTTGCAGTTCCAGACCCATGTACAAAGACATCATGTCCGACGCCGAGACCATCATCATCATGCCCAGGGCGGCCAAAAGCACCAGAACCGGAAACTCGAAGCGCTCGATATTCTGGGCCTTCAGATATCCCCGCGAGACGATCACCGTTACCGCCGTGGCAATCAAGATCAGGGTTTTGAGGAACGCGGCAAACAGGTCACCGATGAACAGGCCATGCATGGCCAAGTCCCCATGGCTGCCATAGACCCAGACCAGCAACCCGGCCAGCAGACAGACCACCACGGCCAGGTGGGATATCAGATCAACGGTCTTGGGCCGATCAACGGATGTGTCTTTCTGAAAGACGCCGAACATCAGCAAAGCCATGGCGGCACAGGCCATAAACAGTTCAGGCAGAACCGGGATGAGGTTGAAGGCGGTGCTCGTGGTATGCATCTCTGGCATCGCTCCTTACTGTCCGAGCCCGGCCATCATGCCGGTGGTATGGGCCTGCGCGGTCTGTACCTGGGTCAGCAGGTTCTCCACCGAGGCATGCATGGGGTCGAGGAAAGTGCTGGGATAGATCCCCATCCACAAGACCAGGGCAATCATCGGCGCGAAAATCAGGATCTCGCGCGGGCTCAGGTCAAGGATTTCCTTCAGATGCTCTTTTTCCAGTTTCCCGAAGATCACCCGACGGTAGAGATACAGCATATAAGCGGCGCCGAGCACCACGCCGGTGGTGACAAAAGCCGCGACAATGGTATCCACCTGGAAAAGGCCCATCAGTACCAGAAATTCGCCGACGAACCCACCGGTCCCCGGTAGACCGACCGAGGCCAGCATGAAGACCATGAACACGAGGGAATAAAGCGGCATACGATGCACCAATCCGCCATAGACCTTGATCTCACGGCTATGGACGCGGTCATAGATCACGCCGACGATGAGGAACAAGGCGGCCGAAACCACGCCGTGGCTCAGCATCTGGTAGATGGCGCCTTCGACCCCCTGGGCGGTCATGGAGAAAGTCCCCGCCGTCACAAATGCCATATGGGCGATGGAGGAATAAGCAATCAGCTTCTTCATGTCCTCCTGCACCAGGGCAACCAGCGAGGTATAGATCACCGCGATAATGCTGAGGCCATAGATGAAGGGGGTGAACTCGACGCTGGCTTCGGGGAACATGGGCAGCGAGAAGCGCAGGAACCCATAGCCGCCGAACTTCAGCAGCACACCGGCCAGGATCACCGAGCCCGCCGTCGGCGCTTCCACATGCGCATCGGGCAGCCAGGTATGCACCGGCCACATGGGCACTTTCACCGCGAAGGACGCGAAGAAGGCCAGCCACAGCCAGGTCTGCATGGAAACCGGGAAATCATGGGCCATCAGTGTCGGGATGTCGGTGGTTCCCGCTTCGCTATACATGGCCAGCAGCGCCAGCAACATCAGCACCGAACCAAGCAGCGTATAGAGGAAGAACTTAAAGGCCGCATAGACCCGGCGCGGCCCCCCCCAAACGCCGATGATCAGGAACATGGGCAGCAACACCGCTTCGAAGAAGATGTAGAAGACCACGATATCCAGGGCGCAGAAGGTGCCGACCATCATGGTTTCCAACACCAAGAAGGCGATCATGTATTCCTTGACCCGCTCTTTGATGCTTTCCCAACTGGCCAGGATGCAGATGGGGGTCAAGGCCGTGGATAGCAGCACGAAGAACAGGGAAATGCCATCGACACCCATGTGATAGGAGATCCCGGCCCCTTCCATCCACATGACTTTTTCTTCGAACTGGAAGGCCGCCGTTCCATTGTCAAAGTTCAACCAGATGAACAGCGACATCACGAAGGTGATGCTGGTGGTCCAAAGGGCCACGCGGCGGGCATTGCGGGCCTCGACCTCGGCGCTCTTGTCTCGGATGAACGGAATCAGGAACACACCCACCAGGGGCAGGAACGTGACGATGGACAGAATGGGTATGTGTTGCATCGGTCAGCTCACCCCAGAGTAAACAAGTACCAGGTCACCAGTCCGGCGACACCGATCAGCATAGAAAAGGCGTAGTGGTAGACAAATCCGGTCTGCATGGAGGTGGCCCGGCGGACCCAACGCAAGACCCCCGACGCGATCCCATCGGGGCCGCATCCGTCGATCACAGCGCCATCGCCCCCTTTCCAGAAACCGCGACCCAGCTTGAAGGCAGGACGGACAAACAGGAAATCATAGAGCTCGTCGAACCACCACTTGTTCAGCAAAAGGTCGTAGACGGAGCGGAAGTTGGTCACCAACCAGCCCGGCATGCTACTCATGGGCCCATAGAACAAGAAGCCCAGGCCCAGACCGCTCACGCCCATGACCAACGGCAGCAGCTTCACCCAGCCCGGCGCGTGATGGGCATTTTCCAAAGCCTGGTGGTGTTCGGCCACATAGATGGCATTGCCCCAGAAGGCCGCCGCGTCATGACCGACGAAGTACTCATACCCCATATACCCGGCCCCAATGGCCCCGGCGGCCAGCACCAGCAACGGCAGGATCATCACCTTGGGGCTCTCATGCACATGCGCCATGGTGGTTTCATCGGCCCGCGGCTTGCCGTGGAAGGTCATCATCAACAGGCGCATGGAATAGAAAGCCGTCATGAAGGCTGCGGCCACACCGAGCCAAAAGGCCAGGTTGCCGACCGAGGAATGGGCCCCCCAGGCGCTTTCCAGGATCATGTCCTTGGAGAAGAACCCGGCAAACGGCGGCACGCCGGCCAGGGCCAAGGAACCAATCCACATGAGGATGTAGGTCATCGGCACCATCTTCCAGATGCCCCCCATGCGGCGCATGTCCTGTTCATCGGACATGGCATGGATCACCGACCCGGCGCCCAGGAACAGCAAGGCTTTGAACGAAGCATGGGTCATCAGGTGGAAGATGCCCGCCGAATAAGCCGAAACGCCGCAGGCAAAGAACATATAGCCGAGCTGCGAACAGGTGGAATAGGCAATCACCCGCTTGATGTCGTTCTGCACCAGCCCCACCGTGGCGGCGAAGAAAGCGGTGAAGGCGCCCACATAGGTCACCACCATCAAGGCGGTTTCGGAGAATTCGAACATGGGCGACAAACGAGCGACCATGAACACTCCGGCGGTCACCATTGTCGCGGCATGGATCAGGGCGGAAACCGGTGTCGGGCCCTCCATGGCGTCCGGCAGCCAGGTATGCAGGCCCAGCTGCGCCGACTTGCCCATGGCGCCGACAAACAGCAGTAGACAGAGCGCGGTCAGGGCATGCACTTCCATGCCGAAGACCTCGAGCATGGTGTCGGCCTTACCCGGCACGGCGGCGAAGATCGCGTCCAGGCTGATGGTGTCAAACAGCAAGAAGGTGCCGAAAATCCCCAGGGCGAAGCCGAAATCACCCACCCGGTTCACCAGGAAGGCCTTGATGGCCGCCGCATTGGCCGAGGGCTTGTCGTACCAGAAACCGATCAGCAGGTAGGAGGCCACGCCGACGCCTTCCCAACCGAAGAACATCTGCAGCAGGTTGTCGGCGGTCACCAGCATCAACATGCAGAAGGTGAAGAACGACAGATAGGCCATGAACCGGGGCACGTCCGGATCATGGTGCATGTAGCCGATGGAATAGATATGCACCATGGCCGACACCGTGGTCACCACGATCAGCATGACGGCGGTCAAGGTATCCACCTTCAGCGCCCAGGACACATCCATAGAGCCCGACTGGATCCAGCGGAACAGCTCGATGGTCACCGGGTTGCCGCCCAGGGCCACATCGATGAAGGCGAAGATGGATAGGATCCAGGAAATCACCAACGAACCGCTGGTCACCCACTGGGCATTGCGGTCGATCCGGTGCTTGTGCTCCTTGTCCTTTGGCGTGACAAACGCCAAAATTCCGGCAATCAGGAAGGCCAAGAACGGCAGAAAGACGATGGCTGCGTACATCTGGGCCTACCCCTTCATCACGTTAACGTCCTCAACCGCGATGGAACCACGGTTGCGGAAATAGACCACCAGGATGGCCAAGCCGATGGCCGCCTCGGCGGCGGCAACGGTCAGGATGAACATGGCGAAGATCTGCCCCACCAGGTCCTGCAGGTGCACCGAAAAGGCCACCATGTTGATGTTCACCGCCAACAGCATCAATTCCACCGACATCAGGATGACGATGACATTTTTGCGGTTGAGGAAGATGCCGAACACCCCAATGGTGAACAACATGGCCGACAGTGTCAGGTAATGGCCCAGGCCGATTTCCATGTCAGATCCCCCCCCCTGTCGGTACTTTGCGAAGTTCCACGTCCTTGCCGCGCGCCACCTGGTCGGCGACCTTTTGCTTGCGCACGCCCGGGCGCTTGCGGTGGGTCAGCACGATGGCCCCGATCATGGCGACGAACAACACCATGCCGGCGGCTTGGAACAGATAGATGTAGTCGGTGTAAAGGACGTTGCCGATGGCTTCGGTATTGCTGACCACGGCCATGTCGGGCGTCGGAGACAGCCCCTTGCCGATCAGGTCCGGATCCAGGTGCAGACCGCCCAGGACCGCGATCAACTCGATCATCAAGATCAGACCGATGGCGCCGCCAATGGGCAGATAACGCAGGAATCCGGCTCGCATTTCGGCGAAATTCACGTCCAGCATCATGACCACGAACAGGAACAACACCGCCACGGCGCCCACATAGACGATGATCAGGATCATGGCGATGAATTCAGCACCCAGCAGCAAGAACAGGGCCGCGGAATTGAAAAACGCCAAAATCAGGAACAGCACCGCGTGCACCGGATTGCGCGAGGATATCACCATCACGGCGGAAAATACCGTGAGTGCGGCGAACAGGTAGAAAGCCAAGGCTGCGATCATATCGTTCCGTTCTCCCCCTTGCGGGTCCCCTTGTCCGTAATCATCGATACGGTGCGTCGGCCCGGATTCGGGCTGCTAATTCCGTTTCCCACCGATCCCCATTGGCGAGCAATTTGTCCTTGTTATAGAACAGCTCTTCGCGGGTCTCGGTGGCATATTCAAAGTTCGGTCCTTCGACAATGGCATCCACCGGACAGGCTTCCTGGCAGAAACCGCAGTAGATGCACTTGGTCATGTCGATATCGTAGCGGCTGGTGCGGCGGCTTCCGTCATCGCGCGGTTCGGCCTCGATGGTAATGGCCAAGGCGGGACAGATGGCCTCGCACAGCTTGCAGGCGATGCAACGCTCTTCACCGCCAGGATAGCGGCGCAGGGCATGCTCGCCCCGGAATCGCGGGCTTAGCGGCCCCTTTTCCATGGGATAGTTGAGAGTCACGCAGGGCTTGAACATGTAGCTGAAGGTCAGGGCCATGCCCTTGACCAATTCGGCCAACAGGAAAGCGCGTGCGGTACGATCGATGAAACCCATATCTCTCTCCTACGCTCCCGGAACCATGTCGAAGGCCACCAGCACCCCGGCCACGATCACCACGGCAGCCAGCGAGACCGGTAGAAAGATCTTCCACCCCAGGCGCATCAGCTGATCGTAGCGATAGCGCGGGAACGTCGCCCGGATCCACAGGAAGAAGAACAACACGAAGCAGATCTTGAGCGCGAACCAGATCGGTCCCGGCACCCAGGTAAAGGGCGCGAAATCGAATGGCGGCAACCAGCCTCCCATGAACAGGATGACCGTCATACCCGACATCAAAATCATGTTGGCGTACTCACCCAGGAAAAACAGGGCGAAGGTCATGGCCGAATAATCCACGTTGAACCCGGCGACCAATTCCGCTTCCGCTTCCGGCAGATCGAATGGATGGCGGTTGGTCTCGGCAACGGTCGAGATGAAGAAGATCACGAACATGGGAAACAGCGGCAGGAAATACCAATTCAGGAAGCCCATGCTCCCCTTCTGGGCCATCACGATATCGGTCAGGTTCAACGACCCGACGCAGAGCAACACCGTGATGATCACGAAACCCATGGAAACTTCATAGGACACCATCTGCGCCGCCGAGCGCAGTCCGCCCAGGAAGGCATAGCGCGAATTGGACGCCCAACCGGCCATCAAAATACCGTACACGCCAAGAGACGAAATGGCGAACAGGTACAAAATGCCCACATTAATGTTGGCCAGCACCATGTCTTCGCCAAACGGAATCACCGCCCAGGCAATCAGCGACAGAATGAAGGTAATCATCGGCGCGGCGATAAACACCATCGGGCTGGCGCTGGATGGTACAACGGTTTCCTTGAGAAACAGCTTCAAGCCGTCGGCCATGGGCTGCAACAAGCCGAAGGGGCCGACCACATTGGGGCCCTTGCGTCGATGCATGGCGCCGATAACCTTGCGCTCGGCATAGGTCAGATAGGCCACGGCGATCAGCACGGGCACCACAATGGCCACGATCTTGATGATGATCCAGAGCGTCGGCCAGATAAATTCCATGAAGAAGTCAACCATTGGTGCCGGTCCTCTCCAGGTTCGCCGAGCCGAATACTTCCGAGCAGCGGGCCATGGTCTCGGAGGCTCGGCTGATCGGGTCGGTTCGATAGTAATCGTCCACCGGTGAAACCAGTGGCGCTGAGGCGATATCTCCAGCGGTACCGAAAGCCCCCCATTCAGCCGCGCTCACCGCGTCGATGGCACCGGTGGTCGGATGGTCGGCGATCATCGCTTTGCGCAAGGCGGGCAAATCATCAAAGGGCAACGCTTTGTCCAAGGCGCCGGACAATGCCCGCAAGATGGCCCAATCCTCTTTCGCTTCACCTGGCGGGAAGACCGCCCGGCGGGCCCGCTGGGCACGCCCCTCGGTATTGACATAAGTGCCTTCTTTTTCAGTATAGGCGGCACCTGGCAGGATCACGTCGGCGCGGGCGGCTCCGGCATCGCCATGATGGCCCTGATAGACCACAAAGGCCTTGCCCAGGCGAGACATGTCGATCTCGTCGGCGCCATGCAGGAACACCACCTCGATATCGCCTTTTTTGGCGCCATCAAGGATCGCACCGATATCACGACCGCCGTCACCCGGCAGGAAACCCAGATCCAGAGCCCCGACCCGTCCACCGGCGGTATGCAGCACGTTGAAGCCGTTCCAACCGTCCTTGATCATGCCCATCTTATCGGCCAGATCCCTGGCCGCCGCGAGAATGGCCGCCCCATCGGGACGCGCCAGGGCGCCCATGCCGAGAACGATCATCGGCTTTTCGGCATCCTTGAGGATCTTGCCGAAGGGATTGCGGCCGCTCAATTTGCTCAACAAGGAAGCGTCGCTGCCCAGATATTCGGTCTTGTAGGTCAGATCGGTTTCCTCGCCGATCACGCCGACCGACAGGCCCCCGGCCATATAGCGCTTGCGGATGCGAGCATTGAGGACCGCCGCCTCGCGGCGCGGGTTGGTCCCGACCAGCAAAATGGCGTCTGCCTCTTCGATCCCGGCGATGGTGCTGTTGAATAGATATCCGGCGCGGATTGAGGTGTCCAAAGCGGCGCCATCTTGGCGACAATCCATGTTTGGCGACCTCAGAGCGGCCATCAAGCCCTTGAGCGCATAGGTGCTTTCGCAATCCACCAGATCTCCGGCAATGGCGGCGATCTTGGATCCGTCCAGACCGGAAACCTTATCCGCCACGGCGGCCAAGGCGTCATCCCAGGATGCCGGGGCCAGCTTGCCATCGGCACCGCGCACATAAGGCCGGTCCAGGCGGCGCTTGGTCAGACCGTCACAAGCATGACGGTTCTTGTCCCCTAACCATTCCTCATTTATGTCGTCGTTATTGCGCGGCAGCACGCGCAGCACTTCCGGTCCACGCGCATCGACCCGGATATTGCTGCCCACGGCATCCAGCACATCGACCGTCTCGGTGCGGCGCAGTTCCCAAGGCCGGGCGGTAAAGGCATAGGGCCGCGAGGTCAAAGCGCCCACCGGGCACAGGTCAACCACATTGCCGGACAGTTCGGAACTCAGGGCCTTTTCCACATAGGTGGAGATTTCCATATGTTCGCCGCGACCAATGCCGCCCATGTCCGGGACTCCGGCCACTTCGGTAATGAAGCGCACACAACGGGTACAATGGATGCAGCGGGTCATGACACCTTTGACCAGCGGACCAAAATCCTTGTTGGGGACGGCGCGCTTGACTTCGGCGTAACGGCTGCGGTCACAGCCATAGGACATGGCTTGGTCCTGGAGATCGCATTCACCCCCCTGATCGCAGATCGGGCAATCCAGCGGATGATTAATCAGCAGGAACTCCATCACCCCCTGGCGCATCTTCTGGACCGCCTCGGTGTTGGTCTTGATCACCATGCCTTCGCCGACCGGCATGGCACAGGAAGCCACGGGCTTGGGCGCCCGCTCCATTTCCACCAGACACATGCGGCAGTTGCCGGCGATGGACAGCCGTTCGTGGTAGCAGAAGCGCGGAATCTCGATGCCGACCTGTTCACAGGCCTGGAGCACCGTCAATCCGGGCTCCACCTCGATTTCCATGCCGTCGATGGTTAGCTTCGGCATTGTTTGTCCTCTTCCCCCAACGATCTCGTTCCCACGTCCTTAGGCCGCGGCCCCGGTGTTTTCCTTGATGCGCCGTTCCAGCTCGGGCCGGAAATGGCGGATTAGCCCCTGGATCGGCCATGCAGCGGCGTCACCCAAGGCGCAAATGGTGTGACCCTCGACCTGGCGGGTCACCTCTTCCAACAAATCAATCTCGTCGATGGTCGCATTGCCTGTCTGCAAGCGTTCCATCACCCGCCACATCCAGCCGGTGCCTTCGCGGCAGGGCGTGCATTGGCCACAGCTTTCATGGCTGTAAAAGCGCGAAAGACGGGTAATGGCGCGAACGATGTCCGTGGACTTGTCCATGACGATCACCGCCGCCGTGCCCAAGCCCGATCCCACCTCGCGCAGACCGTCGAAGTCCATCAGCACCGTATCGCAAACCGATTTGGGGATCACCGGCACGGAACAGCCGCCGGGGATCACCGCCAACAGATTGTCCCAGCCGCCGCGAACGCCGCCGCAGTGCTTTTCGATCAAATCTTTCAGTGGGATGCTCATGGCATCCTCGACCACGCAGGGATTATTCACATGGCCCGAAATGCCATAGATTTTGGTTCCAGCGTTATTCTGGCGACCGATCCCGGCAAACCAATCGGCGCCGCGCTTGAGGATGGCGGGCACCACGGCGATGGATTCCACATTGTTCACCGTCGTCGGGCAGCCGTACAGGCCACAGTTGGCCGGGAATGGCGGCTTCAGACGGGGCTGCCCCTTCTTGCCTTCCAGGCTCTGAATCAGCGCGCTTTCCTCGCCACAGACATAGGCGCCCATGCCGCGGTGCACATAGAGGTCAAAGTCCCAGCCATGGATGTTGTTCTTGCCGATCAGCTTGGCCTCATAGGCCTCGTCGATGGCCGCCTGCAAGGCCTCTGCCTCGCGAACAAACTCGCCCCGAATGTAGATATATGACGCGTGTGCCCCAATGGCGAAACTGGAAATCAGCGCGCCCTCGACCAGCTTTTGCGGATCGTTGCGCATGATTTCCCGGTCCTTGCAGGTGCCCGGCTCGCCTTCGTCGGCATTGATCACCAGGAAATGCGGGCGTTCGCCGATTTCCTTCGGCATGAAGGACCATTTCATACCGGTGGAGAACCCGGCGCCGCCGCGTCCGCGCAGGCCCGATTCCTTGACCTGCTCGATCAACCACTCACGACCTTTTTCCAACAACGCCTTGGTGCCGTCCCAGTCGCCCCGGGATTGAGCGCCCTTGAGTCCCGCGTCATGGAAACCATAGAGGTTGGTGAAGATCCGATCCTTGTCCTTGAGCATCAGGACTTCCCTCCCTCGGTCAGGCCCTCGGTCAGGCTCGTCAGCCCCCCGGCGGGCTCGCAGCCCTTGCGGTCATTTTGCGGTCCGGTCTTGGGCGATTTCCCATTGGCCAGCGCATCAAGCACCTCCGCGGTGCTGGCTTCGTCCAGGTCCTCGTAATAGTCGTCGTTAATCTGCATCATCGGCGCGTTGGTGCAGGCGCCCAGGCATTCCACCTCAGCCAGGGTGAATTCCCCGTCGGCGGTGGTTTCGCCGGGCTCAACGCCGAGTTTCTTTTTGCAGGCATGCAAAACCTCGTCGGAGCCCTTGAGCAAGCAGGAAATATTGGTGCAAACCTGAACATGATGTTTCCCAACAGGTGCCCGGTTGTACATGGTGTAGAAGCTGGCGACCTCGTAAACCCGGATCGGCGCCAGCCCCACGATGCCGGCCACATGGTCCATGGCCGCGATAGGCAGCCAGTTGTCATGTTGGCGCTGGGCCAAATCCAGCAACGGCATCACCGCGCTGTATTCCCGGCCTTCCGGATACTTGGCGATGATCTCTTTGACCCTGGCCTGATTCTCCGCCGTGAACTCGAAGCTGTCCGGCTGCTGCACGTTCTCCATTCCTCCCGCGCTCATCGGTCGATCTCCCCGAACACGATATCCAAGGAGCCGATATTGGACACCGCGTCAGCCAACATGTGGCCCTTGGACAGGAAGTCCATGGCCTGCAAATGGGCAAACCCGGGCGCCCGGATCTTGCAGCGATAAGGCTTGTTGGAGCCATCGGCGACCAGATAAACGGCAAATTCCCCCTTCGGCGCCTCGACGGCCGTATAGGTTTCCCCGGCGGGTACCTGGAATCCCTCGGTGAACAGCTTGAAGTGATGGATCAATGCTTCCATGGAAGTCTTCATCTCGCCCCGGCTCGGCGGCGTGACCTTATGGTCATCGGCCAAGTGCGGTCCATCAGGCATATTTTCAATGCATTGCTTGATAATTTTAAGGCTTTCCCTGAGCTCCGCCATGCGAATCAGGTACCGGTCGAAACAGTCCCCGTGCTTGCCCACGGGAATGTCAAAATCCATCTCGGCATAGGCATCATAGGGTTGCGACTTGCGCAGATCCCACGGCACCCCCGAAGCGCGCAGGTTGGGACCGGTGAAGCCCCAATCAAAGCACTGTTCGGCATTGATCACGCCGATATCCACCGTGCGCTGTTTAAAGATCCGGTTTTCGTCCAGCAGGGTCTCGATGTCTTCGATGATCTTCGGGAACCGGTCGGCCCAGGCCACGATGTCCTCGGCCAAACCTTCCGGCATATCCTGGGCCACGCCGCCAATGCGGAAATAGTTCATATGCATGCGGGCGCCACTGACCCGCTCGCAGAATTCCATCAGGATTTCACGTTCTTCAACCCCCCACAGCATGGGGGTCATGCCGCCCACGTCCATGGCAAAGGCAGTCACGTTAAAGACGTGATTGAGCACGCGACCGATTTCGGCGTAAAGCACCCGAAGGTACTGCCCTTTCCGGGGAGCCTCGATACCCAGCAGCTTTTCCGCCGCCAGAACGAATGCATGCTCCTGATTCTGCGGCGCCACATAGTCCAGCCGATCAAAATAGGGGGTTGCCTGGGTATAGGTCTTGTACTCGATGAGCTTCTCGGTACCCCGGTGCAACAGGCCGATATGCGGATCGGCCCGGTCAATGATCTCGCCGTCCATTTCCAGAATCATGCGCAACACGCCGTGCGCCGCTGGATGCTGCGGGCCGAAGTTGAGATTGTAGTTCTTGATATGGGTCTCGGTCATCAGCCTCCGCCCTCCGTCTTCTCCGGTTGCTCGGCTTTTTCATCTCCGGGCAACGGCCCCGGCCCCTCCCATGGGCTCTGAAAATCGAATGAGCGGAATTCCTGGGTCAGTTTCACCGGTTCGTAAACCACGCGCTTCAGTTCGTCGTCGTAGCGCAATTCCACATAGCCTGTCAGCGGAAAGTCCTTGCGCAGGGCATGGCCTTCGAATCCGTAGTCGCACATGATCCGGCGCAAATCGGGGTGGCCGGCAAACAGGATCCCGTACAGATCGTAGGCCTCGCGCTCGAACCAATTGGCGGTACTGAATACCTCGACCACCGACGGGACCGGGGTCTCTTCGTCCGTATGGACTTTTACCCGCACACGGCGGTTATGGGTCAGGCTGAGCAGATTGTAGACCACCTCGAAGCGGTTTTCCCGATCCGGATAGTCAGCGCCACAGAGATCCACAAGCTGCTTGAATTGGCAGCCGCTATCATCGCGCAGGTAGGTCAGCACCTTGATAACGGCGTCGCGGCGGGCGGTGATCATGAGTTCACCCAAAGCGATGCGGCTATCGAGTACGTCCTGGGGCTGCGCCATTTCGACGCGGGCCTGAACTTCCTCGAGCCCTGCCAGGATTTCGTTGTCCACCGTCATGATCCCCCTCGTTTGCGGTACCGATATCCTTGAACCTCAGTGACACCCTAGCGCCACAGGGTCCCGGTGCGGTGAATCTTCTTCTGTAGCTGAAGGATGCCGTAGACCAGCGCTTCGGCGGTCGGCGGGCAGCCAGGCACATAAACATCGACCGGAACGACCCGGTCACAGCCCCGTACCACGGAATAGGAGTAGTGATAGTAGCCACCACCATTGGCGCAAGAGCCCATGGAAAGCACCCAGCGCGGCTCGGCCATCTGGTCATAGACCTTGCGGAAGGCCGGCGCCATCTTGTTGGTCAGGGTCCCGGCGACAATGATCAGATCCGATTGACGCGGGCTGGGACGCGGCACCACGCCGAAGCGGTCCAGGTCATAGCGCGAACAATAGGCGTGGATCATCTCCACCGCACAACAGGCCAGACCAAAGGTCATCGGCCACAAGGAACCGGTACGGGCCCAATTGACCACCTTGTCCAGATTGGCGACGACGAATCCCTTGTCGGTCAGTTCCTGAGTCACCCGGCCCAGGATCTCGTCTTGTTCGGCGCCCGGTGGAATCGGTGCCAGCCCGGGGAAATTTCCGTTACCGTCTACTCCCATTCGAGCGCTCCCTTCCGCCATTCATAGATAAAGCCGATGGTCAGGATGCCCAAGAACACCACCATCGACCAGAATCCGAAGACACCGACCGTACCCAGGCTGACCGCCCATGGAAACAAAAAGGCGACTTCCAGGTCGAAAATGATGAACAGAATGGCCACCAGATAGAATCGGACGTCGAACCGGGTTCGAGAATCGGAAAAGGCATCGAATCCGCATTCGTAAGCGGAGTTTTTTGCCACGTCCGGTTTCTGTCGCGATACGATATAGGATGCGCCGACCGCAATGAATGCGATGGCAATGGCAATGCCCAAAAAAATCAAAATGGGCAGGTATTCATGAAGCAGCGCTTCCATGGCAGCTGTCTCCTCGGCTCGCGCCCCTGATGTCACCGTTAAACCGATGATCTGAGCCTATCTTACCCGAGCGGGAAAGAAAGATGGCGGGAGTGACGGGACTCGAACCCGCGGCCTCTGGCGTGACAGGCCAGCGCTCTAACCAACTGAGCTACACCCCCACTGAGCTACACCCCTTAAAAACCTAGGCGTTGGCCCGCTTGGGATGCAGAGATGTAAAGCCTCCCCCCCCAGGTGTCAAGCGCTGTTGCCCACCCCATGGTCATATTCTCCCAAGAGACTTGCGAGGCCGTTGACCCGGGCCTTCAGGTATCGCAAACTACGCCGTCCAATTTGGACATTTCGCATACTCCGGGGCAGGACCATGGCGCTTTCGAAGATGGAATCTGATCGGTTGGCCAAGGTCTTGGCGCTGATTGACAGCGATCGGGATGGGGAAGCTTTATCGGCTTTGCACAAAGCCAGAATTCTTCTGTCCCGCTCCGGCCTGGCCATGAAAGACCTGTTGGACCCGCGTCATCTGGAAGCCCCGGACTCCAGCCCCTATGGTGGCGGCTATGCGGAGCGCCCGACGGTCGGTTTGGGGGCGGCGCAGGAAATCCAGCATCTGCAAACGGAAATTGAAGGGCTGCGCTCGGCATTGCAGAATCGCGATGCCGAAGTGGCCTCTCTCAACAAATTTCGCGATGAGTCCTTTACCGTTCTGGAAAATAAAAACGATAAGATCATTGCTCTCAAGCGCGACCTGCACGAGTTGCGCAAGAAATGCCTGGAAATGGGCAACGACCTGCCTGCCGAAATCAATCAGTTGCGGCGAGACCTTGCGGACGCCCTGAACAAGGCGGAAACGGTCGACGAAGACCGCGAACGGGCCTTGGACAAACTCTCACGGCGCGACAGCGAAATCGCTTCTCTTAAAATACGATTGGAGAAGTGGGAAAGCCGCCCCCCCTCTTCCATCAACGACGAGACCGCCGGAGAAACGGAAACCCGCGCCGCCATCGCCCGCCTGGACGCCGAAGCGGCGGGCCTGAGGCGTTTTCGCGATGAAGCCTTGCTGGCGCTCTCGCAACGGAGTGAACAGGTTGATGACCTGCGGCGGCGAATCACCAATCTGCAAAAGGCCATCGCCGTTCTACGCGGCAGCGAACCCACACAGACCGAAGACCTCCGGACGTCATTGGATCGCGCCGAATCCACATTGGAGCATACACAAACCAGCTTGCACCGCGCCCAGGAAGGTCTGCATCGCCATGCCCGGGAAACCGAGGATCTGCGCCAAAGAGTGAATACCTTGCGGCTGGCCATCAAGGACGATGCCGAAAACGATAAAATCATGGAAAGGCGTCTGCGCGAGGCCGTGCTGCGGTTGGATTCCGAGGCCGAGGCCCTGCGCCATCAGCGCGATGACCTAACGGCCCTCCTGTCGGCCGCCCCTCGGATGCAGAGCCCTGAAGAGGAAACCAGGCCGGAATCCACGCCATCAGGGAAATCCCAATCGAAAATTACTGATCTGGAAGCCAAGGCCGCGGATGCTCTGGCGGAACTGGCAACGCGCGAGGCCAAACTGGCGCAGGTAGAGGCCGACCTGGCCGACCTGCGGGCCGCCGCCGCGGACCGTCGCCGCAAGGATATCGCCAAGGCCGCCCAGGCCCAGGCCGAAGCCGCCCATGTGAAAACACTGCTTGCCGCGAAGGTCAAAGAGACGACGGCAGCCATCGAAGCCCAGGATAGCCTGCGAATCGACGTTGAACGGCTTAAAAAGGAAACCGCCGAGATCCACAACCTCCGAGCCTTGCTCGCCGCCCGACGCAAGAACGCGGGAACCGACAAACAGTCCCAGGCCAAGATCGAGCAACTGGAAAGCCAGCTGAGCGAACAGGCCAAGACAGAAGCTGAATTGGAAAGCCGCGTCGAGGTACTGACGTCCCAGCTTGCCGACCTGGAGCGGGATTTGACGGCCACCCGCGAAGACAACGAAGCCCTGAAAGCCGAATTGGATGCCATGGAGCAGGCTGCCGAATCGGTGTCGATCAGTGGTCAACAAGAAGCCACGATCCGCGCCGAGCTGGAAATGGAAATCCTGCAAAAAGTTGGCGCCGAAAGTGGACAGGGCGGCTCCTTTTTGGACAAAGCCCTGCAGGTACTGTCCGAAAAGAACGACGAAATCGTCCGCCTCAAGGGTGACCTGGAACAATACGAGAGTGGCGGGCGCCCGGCGGCTCCGGTCGCCCCCACGCGCGCCGGTTCGACTGCCGCACCGCAAACAGCCCCCGCCGTGCCGCGTACCAATGCGGAAAAACGCGCGGCCGTGCTGGAGTATTTGAAGGACCCGGAGCGTAGCGAACTCTCCGACCGGGAAATCGCCCGCCAAGTGGGAGTTTCGCCGCAAACGGTCTCCAATTGGCGCAAGCGCCTGTCAGAGGAAGAAAGTTAGTCGTCGCACCGGCGAATTTTATTCTTTTTTGACCGATTTGCCTTTCTAATGCGCGAAGCCCCTTGATAGGCTTTGGTTCCTCCAGCGATTGATCCCGCCCATGCAAGACAGCGACCCCCTCTGGTACAAAGACGCCATCATCTATCAACTGCACATCAAAGCCTATTTTGATTCCAATGATGACGGCATGGGCGACTTTGCCGGGCTATGCGAGAAACTGGACTATATTGCCGATTTGGGCGTGACGGCCATTTGGGTCCTGCCCTTCTATCCTTCGCCTCTGCGCGATGATGGCTATGACATCGCCGACTACAAGAACATCAATCCGGCCTATGGCAGCCTGCGCGACTTCAAACTGCTCGTGCGTGAGGCCCACAAACGGGATCTGAAGGTGATCACCGAGTTGGTCATCAATCACACCTCCGATCAACATCCCTGGTTCCAGCGCGCCCGCAAGGCCAAGCCCGGATCGGCGGCCCGCAACTACTATGTCTGGAGCGACGATCCGACCAAATACGATGGCACACGGATCATCTTTTGCGATACCGAACCATCCAATTGGACCTGGGACCCGGTCGCCGGGGCTTATTATTGGCACCGGTTCTTCCACCATCAGCCGGATCTGAACTTCGACAATCCGCGGGTATTGGAAGAAGTCATCAAGGTGATGAAACATTGGCTGGCCACCGGCGTGGACGGCTTGCGATTGGACGCCATTCCCTATTTGTGCGAGCGCGAGGGCACCAACAACGAGAACCTGCCCGAAACCCACGATATCTTGAAGAAATTGCGGACCTGGATGAACGAGAACTATCCCGACCGCATGTTTCTGGGCGAGGCCAATCAATGGCCGGAAGACGTGCTGCCCTACTTTGGCGACGGTGACGAATGCCATATGGCCTTTCACTTCCCTTTGATGCCGCGCATGTACATGGCGCTGGCTCAGGAAGACCGTCACCCGATCACCGATATCATGCGCCAGACCCCGGATATCCCCGATACCTGCCAGTGGGCCATTTTCTTGCGCAATCACGATGAACTGACCTTGGAAATGGTCAGTGACCGGGAACGGGATTACTTGTGGCAGTACTATGCCGCCGACACCCGCGCGCGCATCAACATGGGCATCCGCCGCCGCCTAGCCCCCCTCTTGGACAACGACCGGCGCAAGATCGAACTGCTCAACAGCCTGCTCATGTCCATGCCCGGCACGCCCATCATCTATTACGGCGACGAGATCGGCATGGGCGACAATATATTTCTGGGTGATCGCAACGGTGTGCGGACCCCCATGCAATGGTCTCCAGACCGCAACGCCGGTTTTTCCAAGTCCGATCCGCAATCCTTGTTTCTGCCACCGATCATGGACGCGGTCTATGGCTACGAAGGCGTCAACGTGGAGGCCCAAAGCCGCAGTGCCTCGTCCTTGCTCAATTGGATGAAGCGGCTGATTACCGTGCGCAAGGGCCATCAGGTATTCGGTCGCGGGCTGCTGACCTTCACCTACCCCGGCAATCGCAAGGTCCTGGCTTATTTGCGCGAATTCGAGGATGGCTCGGAGGTGATCCTCTGTGTGGCCAATCTGTCCCGCGCGCCACAGGCGGTGGAATTGGATCTGCGCCGGTTCGAGGGCCGAATTCCCATTGAACTGATCGGTCGCAGCCCCTTCCCGCCCATCGGCAACCTGCCCTATTTCATCACCCTTCCCGCCTACGGCTTTTATTGGTTTGTTTTGGCCGAGGAGACCGACGCACCGGCCTGGCACGAATTGCCGCAAGAAGTGATGCCCTTGTTGGACACCCTGGTCTGGTCCACCGGTTGGGGGGATCTTCTGACCCGGCGCGGCGGCCAGATTCTCACCGGCCATATCATGCCCAAATTCCTGCCCATGCAGCGGTGGTTCGCGGGCAAGGATCAAGGCGTCAAGGACTGCCGTCTGGTGGATCACGCCGACCTGATGGGCCAGGACGAAGACGGCTATCAAATCACCTTCTACGACGTGGAATCGGACGATGGCACGGTTTCGCGCTATCTGCTGCCCATGGCCATTGTTTGGGAACAGACTTCCGGCTCCGCCTTCCCGCTTGGATTGCAGGCCTATGGCTTTGCCCAGGTGCGGCGGTTCAACAAGATCGGCATGATCTATGATGCTTTGGGGGGAGACCGCTTCAATACCCGCTTGATGAGCGCCTTGCGCGCGGCGGAGGAAATCCCCACCCAGAACGGCGGACGCCTGGTTTTCCGCCCCACGGAGTTGTTGGCCGACTACCCGGAAAAAGAAGATCACTTTGTGCGCCGCCTGGGCCGAGAGCAAAGCAATACTTCCATCCGCATTGGCGAAGACATGATTTTCAAGGTCTTCCGGCGCATCGAATCAGGCGTGCACCCCGAGTTGGAAATGAACCGCTACCTCACCGAAGTCGCCCACTACAGCAACGTTCCCCCCATGCTCGGGTCCATGGAACTCATTGACGCCGATGGCCAGCCCGCCGCCCTTGGCATTTTGCAGGCCTTCATCCCCAATCAAGGGGACGGCTGGACAGTCACCCTGGAGCATCTGGAACGCTACCTGGAAGAACGTGCCTTGCTGCCGTTGGAAGAACAGGACGATACCTCGGTGATCGAGAGCTATCGGCGCTATCTTCTGCTTGCCGTCACCATGGGCCAGCGCATCGCCCAATTGCACCTGTCCCTGGCCCAGGAAACGGAAGCCCCCCATTTCAAACCCGAACCGGCGACCGACGCGGATCAGAAAAAATGGCTGGCCAAGATCCGCAAGCAGGCGGAAAAGGCCATGGCGGCGCTGATTCAGGCCAGACATCACGTGGATGAAGAGGTCTCGGCCCAAATCGACGATCTGCTGGCCCATTGGGACAAAGTGGTGGCGCCCATTGATCGGGGTTTCTCCGACAATCTCACCATGTCCAAGACCCGAATCCATGGCGATTTGCACCTGGGTCAATTAGTGGTCATCCATGAAGATATCCACATTCTCGACTTCGAAGGCGAACCGGCGCGGCCCCTGGCCGAACGGCGAGCCAAGAATACCCCCTTGCGCGACGTGGCAGGCATGATCCGTTCCTTCGACTATGCCGCTTGGACCGTGCGCTTCAATCTCGACGATCTGGCATTGGGCGGCACCCCGGAAAGCCAGGTGGCCTGGACCGACGAATGGCAGCGAGAATCGGTGGAAGCCTTCACGCTGGCCTATCAAGACACCATTGGCCGCTGCTGCTCGCTGCCCAAGAACCAGCGTCACTTCAAGCGCCTGCTCAACTTGTTTATTCTCGAAAAGGTGCTCTACGAAATCTGCTACGAGGCGTCGAACCGCCCTGACTGGCTGCGCATCCCGTTGCAGGGGCTGAGCAAGCTGATTTCAGGGCGGGATTGAGGAGCGATCAAACCGGCAGCAACCTGCCCATTCACCTGCTTTGAGACCGCCCCTCTTCCGCCATCATCGCCGCCAAGGCCCGAACGATGGGCTGCCCCGCCAGATCCAACACCTCGCGGGTGTAGCGTCGCCTCCAATTGGGATGCTCATCGATGGTGGCGGGCATGTTGGCCTGTTCCTCCTGACCGAACAGATCCTCGAACTGGACCACGGTCATCAGGCTCGGCGTGCGGGCGAGAAAGCGGTGTACGGCGAGGATCATATCGCCCGAAGGTTTGTTGTCGTCATCTTCCAGGGCGCCGGTCAGGCAGCTCTCGCGCAGCAGGGCCTCGGCCAGCTTGACCCGATCCAGCTGACGCGCTTCAACGGCTTCCACCTCGGCTTCGGCGGATGGATAGAGCTTTAGCTCTCGCCGCCGTTCCAAATCGCGGCTAATCCAGAATCCCGCCAGGGTCGCTTGATCATGGGTGGCCGGCGCCGCCAGGGCAAAGGGCGGATAGTCGGCGGGCGCCTTGTAGTCCCGGTCTTTGGTGCGCTCCCGGTGCAGCACCCGAAATGACAGGGCCTGCTTATCCATGATGCGCTCGCGGAATCCCTCGGGAATAGTCCCCAGGTCTTCGGCCACAACGGCGCAGTGGTTCCGGTGACTTTCCAAGGCGATGATCCCCATCAGATCGTCCATGGGGTAGCTGACGTAGCCGCCTTCCTTCGCCGTGCCGCCCAAGGGCACCCAGAATTGACGCAGCAGTTGGAAGGCATGGTCAATGCGAATCACCGAGGCATGGCGCATGACCGCCCGCAACATGGCAGCAAACGGCGCATAGGCCGCCTCTGCCAGGGCCGTGGGCGAGAATGGGACCACGCCCCAATCCTGTCCCAGGGGGTTGCGCAGATCCGGCGGACAACCGACCGAAATTCCTTCCGGCACCCAGTCCTGATAGGCCCAGCAATCGGCGCCGTCCCGGTCAAACCCAACCGCCAGATCCGTATAGAGTCCCAAAGACAAACCCTTCGCCTTATCGGCGGCCAGCCCCAACTGCCGATCGGCCTCCCATTGCACATAAAGGTGGAATTCAATGCGGTCTTGGTTCTGCTCGGCGAAGCGGCGTACCTCCGGACTATCGGGACGGCGATAAGACGCCGACCAATTCTGCCAGGGAATCCATTCTCCGTCCTGGCCCAAGGCCATCTTTTCACGCAACGCCTCGAACAAGGCGAAAGTCTTGAGAAACGCCCCCTGCCCTTCGACAAAGGTCCTAAATTCCTTGGCGCGCGCGGATCCCTTGGATAAATGGTTACTGCGAAAGGCCTGATACAGGCGCTCCAGCACCGGCATCTTGCAGGCGCTGACGGCGCCATAGTCCAATTGCTCCGCCGCCCGCAAGATCACCAGGCGATCCTGGAAATCCGAGGCCGCGACCATCTTTTGAGCTCGTTCGTCTTCCGCCATGTCAGGCACGGCTTGCAAATCCAGGTAAAGACCGTTGAGCATGGCCCGGCTGTTGGGGGAATAAGGTGTGCAGCGGTCGGGTCGTTCCGGGAACAGGGCATGCAATGGATTAAGTCCCACGAAAGACGCCCCCAGGTCTTTGGATGTCTCGACCAAATCCGCCAAGTCTGTGAAATCTCCCAGTCCCCAATTGCGGTCCGATCGATGGCCATAGAGTTGCACCGAAAAACCCCAGGAACGCTCTTCCTTCTCCAAACACGGAGGCAGGTAGCAGGCACGAGGCACCATGATCAGCGCCATGGCGGCCCCAGGCACCCTATCCAGGATCACCTGGTGATAACCGGGATTTCGTGGCGGGGCAAAGGCGATCCGGCAGCGGACCAAGACCTTTCCATCCCATTCCCGTGTCTCGAAAGGCTCGGGATTTACGGTAACCGTTTGCTCCGCCCCATCTTCTTCCCGGATGGTCAGAATAAGCGGGTCATGGCGGCCCTCGGGCAGGACAACCTCGATGGACAAGGACGAGGCTCCCACCGGCGCGACCATCACCGGCGCCAGCGGCCGACGCCAGGCGCGTTGCTCCAATTCCAGCAAGGAAGTATCCGGGTCTCGGGGATTCGCGCCCAAGGCCCGAATCAAGTGGGCCGCCGTAGACGGTGGCAGATCGACACGATGCCCCCCGGCATGGCGATAGCCAGGCCAGATTTCCAGAGCTTCGGTCAATTGGTCGAACGTGGACTTGGACATGGCCGGGCTCCATGAAAATGTGGCCGGCAGGAGATCGTACGGATCGATCTTTGGTGGGCGGTGACGGGTTCGAACCGCCGACCCTCTCGGTGTAAACGAGATGCTCTTCCAGCTGAGCTAACCGCCCATGACCGTTTTCCCAGATTCCGGCGTGAGATGCAATGGGTTAGAGTGTATCCAGCATCAAACATGTCATCCAAACGCGATGATGCCGACCACGGACCCCGTGATCGGCATCACTATTCGCTATGTCAGCCGGAATTAACCGTTGACGGCGTCCTTCAGGCTCTTGCCAGCCTTAAACTTCGGCTGCTTGGACGCGGGAATCTGGATCTTTTCACCGGTGCGGGGATTGCGGCCTTCGCTGGCGGCGCGAGCCGCGACGCTGAAGGTACCGAAACCGACCAACCGGACTTCCTGACCGCCCTGAAGAGAAGACGTGATGGCACCAAAAACCGAATCAACGGCTTTGCCGGCATCGGCTTTGGACAGACCAGTGCTGCTTGCGACAGCCGCCACGAGATCGTTTTTATTCACTTGAGGCCCCCTTACAAAAGATGTTTGCAATTATTACTCACGCTGAATGTTCACTTGGTGAGACGCCCGGAGTGTAAAGGGCTCTTTGCCGCTCCGTCAATCGGTGAACGGCGGATTTCCCCAGTTTTTTGCGCTTTTTCGACCTTTTTCTTCTTGGCAACGGCACCCTTATGGGAAATCACCCCGCCCCGGATTCTCCAGTAGGGGTAGAAGTGGCACTTCAAACTCGGTTCCACACGAAAAAGGGGCACCCGCATCAGCGGCGCGCCCCTTCAGATCCGAGGATGCAAGAGAATCAGTGGGTGGTCAATTCGCCGCGCTTTGTATCTCCATCCTTGGACGGAACAGCATCCATGGCGGCTTCGTCTGCTTCGGTCCATTCGATGGGAGTCAAAGGAGAGACCAAGGCGTTTTCCAGCACCTCATCGACCATGGATACCGCGATGATCTCCATCCCCTTTTTTACGTTGTCGGGGATTTCGGCAAGATCCTTTTCATTGTCCTTGGGGATCAGCACCTTCTTGATGCCGCCACGCAAGGCTGCCAAGAGCTTCTCTTTCAAGCCGCCGATGGGCAGAATCCGACCGCGCAGCGTGACCTCGCCTGTCATGGCCACATCCTTGCGGACCGCGGTACCGGTGAGCACGGAAACAATAGAAGTCACCATGCCGACACCGGCGGACGGACCATCTTTCGGGGTCGCGCCCTCGGGCACATGCACATGGATATCGCGACGGTCATAGAGGCTCGGCTTGACACCGAAGCGCACGGAGTTGGATTGCACATAGGAGCGCGCCGCCTGAATGGATTCCTGCATCACGTCGCCGAGTTTACCGGTGATGGTCATCTTGCCCTTGCCGGGAACCATGACCGCTTCGATGTTCAGCAGCTCGCCGCCCACCTCGGTCCAAGCCAATCCTGTAACCACGCCGACCAGATCGTCTTCCTCGATCTCGCCATACCTGTACTTACGCACACCGGAGTACTTTTCCAGGTTCTTCGGCGTCATGCGAATACGCTTCAGGCCGCGCATGAGGATATCCTTGGTGCCCTTGCGGCAGAGATTGGCGATCTCGCGCTCCAAATTCCGCACCCCGGCTTCGCGGGTGTAATAGCGGATGATGTCGCGCAGGGTGTCATCGGTGATCGACCATTCGCCCTTTTTCAAGCCGTTGGCTTCCATCTGCTTCTTGATCAGATGACGCTTGGCGATTTCCACCTTCTCATCCTCGGTGTAGCCGGACAGGCGGATGATCTCCATGCGATCAAGCAAGGGCTGCGGCATATTGAGAGTGTTGGCCGTGGTCACGAACATCACGTCGGACAAGTCGTAATCGACTTCCAGGTAATGATCGTTGAAGTTGGAGTTCTGCTCGGGATCCAGAACCTCCAACAGCGCCGAGGACGGATCACCGCGCCAATCGGAGCCCAGCTTGTCCACTTCGTCCAATAGGAACAGCGGATTGGAACTCTTGGCCTTTTTCATGCTCTGAATGATTTTGCCCGGCATGGAGCCGATATAGGTCCGCCGATGGCCGCGGATTTCGGACTCGTCTCGAACACCGCCCAGGCTCATGCGGACAAAGTTCCGTCCGGTGGCGCGGGCGATGGACTTGCCCAACGAGGTCTTGCCGACACCCGGAGGGCCGACCAAGCACAGAATCGGACCTTTCATCTTTACCGTCCGCTGCTGCACGGCGAGGTACTCCAAGATCCGTTCCTTGACCTTCTGCAAGCCGTAATGATCCTTGTCCAGAATCCGCTTGGCTTCCTTGATGTCCTTTTTTACCCGGCTGCGCTTCTTCCAAGGAATGGACAGCATCCAGTCGAGATAGTTGCGCACCACGGTGGCTTCCGCCGACATGGGGCTCATGTGGCGCAGCTTTTTCATTTCGGCCTGGGCTTTTTCCAGCGCTTCCTTGGAAAGCTTGGTCTTTTGGATTTTTTCTTCCAGCTCGGCGATCTCTTCCTTGGCATCATCGGATTCACCAAGTTCCTTCTGAATCGCCTTGAGCTGTTCGTTCAGATAGTACTCGCGCTGGGTCTTCTCCATCTGGCGCTTGACCCGGTTGCGGATCTTCTTTTCCACCTGCAGCACGCCGATCTCGGATTCCATATGGGCAAAGACCTGTTCCAGACGCTCGGCGACGGTGCCCAGTTCCAACAGTTCCTGCTTTTCGGAAATCTTCAGGGCCAAGTGCGAGGCCACCGTATCGGCCAGCTTGCCCACATCGTCGATCTGATTGATGGAAACCAGCACCTCCGGCGGGATCTTCTTGTTGAGCTTAATGTAATGCTCGAACTGGGTCACCACCGAGCGGGACAGGGCTTCGGTTTCATCGTCGAATTCCACTTCTTCAACCCGTGAACGGGCTTCGGCCTGAAAGAAGTCCTCGTTGTCGGTATACCGCAGCACTTCGGCGCGCTCGCCACCTTCCACCAGGACCTTGACCGTCCCATCGGGCAGCTTCAGCAATTGCAGCACCGTGGCTACCGTGCCAACGGTGAAGATATCGTCAGGAGATGGATCATCCTCGGCGGCATTCTTCTGAGTCACCAGCAAGATTTGCTTGTCGTCCTTCATCACGTCTTCGAGCGCGCGCACGGACTTCTCGCGGCCGACAAACAGAGGCACGATCATATGCGGAAATACGACAATGTCGCGAAGCGGTAAAACGGGATAAATCACACCTGAATCAGTCACTGGACCTTATTCCTTTCATCCGGGCGGCGGAAAAGAACCCCCGACCCGCTTTGAAATGTATCTCTTACAAGGAAATGGCGTTATCGCCCGGCGGCTTCAAGCCCGCACCCATGGAAAAACCCGCTCAAGCGCTGGTTTCGACCTCGTCTTGCCGGTCTGCATAGATGTACAGAGGCTTGGCGGCGGAATCGACCACTTCCCGGTTGACCATGATCTCTTCGACCCCTTCGAGCGACGGCAGATCGAACATGGTGTCGAGCAGGATGGATTCCATGATCGAGCGCAGGCCTCGGGCCCCGGTTTTGCGTTCAATGGCCTTTTCGGCAATGCTGTTCAAGGCATCATCGGAGAACGCCAGACTGGTGTCTTCCATCTCGAACAGGCGCTGATACTGCTTGACCAAGGCGTTCTTGGGCTGGGTCAGGATGAGCTTCAGCGCATCCATGTCCAGGTCTTCAAGGGTTGCCAGGACCGGCAGGCGTCCGACAAATTCCGGAATCAGGCCGAACTTGAGCAGATCTTCCGGCTCCACTTCGCCCAGGACTTCGCCGGTCTTGCGGTCATCAGGCGAGCGCACGTCGGCGCCAAAGCCGATGGAGGACCCCTGCCCTCGGGAAGAAATGATCTTGTCGAGGCCGGAGAACGCGCCACCGCAGATGAACAAGATGTTGGTGGTATCCACCTGCAGAAATTCTTGCTGTGGATGCTTGCGGCCGCCTTGGGGCGGCACACTGGCGACGGTGCCTTCCATGATCTTCAGCAAGGCCTGTTGCACGCCCTCGCCCGATACGTCGCGGGTGATGGACGGATTGTCGGACTTACGGGAGATCTTGTCCACCTCGTCGATATAGACGATGCCACGCTGCGCCTGTTCGACGTTATAGTCGGCGGCCTGTAGCAGCTTGAGGATAATGTTCTCCACGTCCTCGCCGACGTAACCGGCTTCGGTCAGCGTAGTGGCGTCGGCCATGGTAAAGGGAACGTCCAGGATTCGCGCCAGGGTTTGCGCCAGCAGGGTCTTGCCGCAGCCCGTGGGCCCGATCAGCAGAATGTTGGATTTGGCCAATTCCACATCATTGCTCTTGGAGCCGTGGTTGAGGCGCTTGTAGTGGTTATGGACAGCCACTGACAGCACTCGCTTGGCGCGCGCCTGGCCGATCACATAATCATTCAAAACATCGAAGATATCCTGAGGCGTCGGCACCCCTTCGCTGGACTTCACGAGGCTCGACTTGTTCTCCTCGCGGATGATGTCCATGCAGAGCTCGACGCATTCGTCGCAAATGAACACCGTCGGCCCGGCGATGAGCTTGCGCACTTCGTGCTGGCTCTTGCCGCAGAACGAGCAATAGAGGGTATTCTTGGAATCGGTGCCGTTGGTGGACTTGGACATGGAATCTCCGGGTTCGGAAGCTTAGATGCATGTTAGCCGTTGTGCCGGACCGGATACAACGCAAAAAATCAGGCCGGTCCCGCCATTTCCGGGCAGTTCCCGGCACAAAGGCCGAAAACCACTCCAAAGATAGGGTTCATTCGGGCTAATTACAGCCCCCATCAGCAAAAAATCAGGACTCTCCGTCCTCGTCCTCTTCGCTCACCGGACGCTGGTCGACCACTTCGTCGATAAGGCCGAAGGTTTTGGCATCCTCGGCGGTCATGAAGTTGTCGCGGTCCATCGCATTCTCGATGGTTTCCAGGGTCTGCCCGGTATGGGCCACATAGATATTGTTCAGCCGCTCGCGCAGAGCCAAGATCTCACGGGCCTGGATCTCGATATCCGCCGCCTGGCCCTGGAACCCGCCAGAGGGCTGGTGGATCATGATCCGGGCGTTGGGCAGCGCATAGCGTTTTTCCGGCGCGCCCGCTGCCATCAGCAACGAGCCCATGGAAGCGGCCTGACCGATACAGACCGTCGACACGGACGGCCTGATGTACTGCATGGTGTCATAGATCGCCAGACCCGAGGTCACCACGCCACCCGGCGAGTTGATGTAAAAGGAGATATCCTTCTTGGGATTCTCGGATTCGAGAAACAGTAACTGCGCACAAATCAGCGAAGCCACATCGTCATGCACGGTGCCGGTGAGGAAGATGATGCGTTCCTTCAGCAACCGCGAATAGATGTCATAAGCCCGCTCGCCCCGGTTCGTGGATTCCACGACCATGGGAACGAGGGAATTCATATAAGTCTCAATGGGGTCGCTCATGAAACACACTCCTTGTCGGCCCGTTTGACCCTATCCAGCTGGATCAGGATTCCGGAGCTTCCTCTGTTGCTGCCTCTTTCTTGGCCGCTTTCTTTTTCGGCGCGGCCTTTTTCTTCGCCGGCTTGGCCTCGGCCTTCGGCGCGTCCTCTTCGTCGGGATCGCGCATCAGTTCCTCGATGGATACCGGCTTGTCGGTGACCTTGGCCAGTTCGATCACGTAGTCACAGACCTTGTCCTCGAAGATCGGCGCCTTGATCTGTTCCATCATCTGGGGGTTCTGGCGATAGAAGTCCATCACCATCTTTTCCTGCCCCGGATAGCGGCTGGCCTCGCTCATCAACGCCTTGTTCACGTCATCGGGAGTGACCTCGATGTTGTTCAGGCGACCAACTTCGGCCAGCAACAGGCCCAAGCGCACACGACGTTCCGCGATCTCACGGTGCTCGTCGGTAACTTCAGGCTCCGGCGCTTCCTCACCTTCGGCGGGCGGCTCGACGCCTTCGGCGGCATTGGCTTCATCCTGCAAGGACTTGGCGACGGCTTTGGCCTCGGCTTCCAGCATGCCCGCCGGAACCTCGAAACTGTGGCCATCGGCCAGGGCGTCCAGCAAGGTCCGCTTCAGCTTGGCGCGGGAATAGTTACCATATTCCTTGCCCTGCTCGTCCCGAATGGCCTGCTTCAGCTCGTCCAGTGTTTCCTTGCCCGCCTTCTTGGCCAGTTCGTCGTCGATGGCCGCCGGAGCGGTCTCGCGGATTTCCTTGACCACGACGGAGAAAACGACCTCTTTTCCGGCCAAGTTCTCGGCACCGTAATCCTCGGGGAAGGTCACGTTGACGTCTTTCTCCTCACCGGCCTTGGAGCCGATCAGTTGATCCTCGAAACCCGGGATAAAGGTCCCGGAGCCGAGCTCCAGGTTATAGTCCTCGGCCTTGCCGCCGGGGAATTCCTCGCCGTCCAAACGCCCGGTGAAATCGATGACCAGAACGTCATCCTTTTTCGCCTTGCGGGCCTTGCTCTTGACGGGCTGGGATTCCTTATAGGCTTCCGACAGGCGCTCCAAAGCGCTGTCCACTTCGCCCTCGTCGATATCGGCCACCATTCGCTCAAGGCTCAAGGAGGCGAAATCCATGGGTTCGAACTCGGGAAACAGCTCGACGGCCATGGTGTATTCCAGGTCCTTGCCCTCGTCGAAGCTGACGATTTCGATCTGCGGCTGCATGACCGGGCGCAGTTCATTGTCGGTCATGGTCTTTTGCGAGCTCTCGTTGACCGTTTCCTCCAAGACCTCGCCCATGACGGACTTGCCGAACCGCTGCTTGAGCAGGGACACGGGCACTTTGCCCGGACGGAATCCCGGCAGCGACATGGTTTTGGCCGCGTCCTTGAGGCGCGCGGTGACTTTTTGGTCCAATTCGGAGGCGGGAACGACGATCTTGTATTCCCGCTTCAGGCCCTCAGAGAGGGTTTCAGTTGCCTGCATCGAAATCTCTATGTTTTTTGGTTGATACGAAAATCTGTCTCACGGTCGCGGCGCTCAAAGGCGGCACGCGGATGTCTTGTTTATCCTAGTCTGCCGGTTATTCCCACTCCGACATCCCCTTCACTAGGGGCTGGACTGGTGCGGGCGGAGGGACTCGAACCCCCATGACTTTCGTCACGTGGACCTAAACCACGCGCGTCTACCAGTTTCGCCACGCCCGCCGGTCCGGGGAGGCACAATCTATACGAACCGCCGTCCCTGTCAACGACCGAGAACAGGCCATGGTTCCGCTCCCACGCGGAGAGCGTGACAAGGGGGTTATCATCGCCCCCCGATTGGGGCTATATAAACAGGAGCCCGTCGAACCCCGTTTTTTTTCACGGCGGCGCGTTCATTCCTCCAAGGGAGTTGGATTTCAATGCTCGACCAGTCCGAAACCTTGGCCGAAAGCATATGCACCGAACGCATGGCATTCATCGGCCTGGATGAGAGTTCCAAAGAAAACCTGCGTGAATTCAAGCCGGTGATGGAATTCCACATTGATGTGATTCTTGAGGAATTCTACAAGCATGTCTACCAATGGCCGGAACTGGCGGCCCTCTTCAAGACCTCCGAAAGCCAAAAGGCGGCCCAAAGCGGCCAGCGTGCCCACTGGGTCGGAAACATCTTCGAAGGCAAGTTCGGCGAAGACTATCTCCGCGAGGTGGTTGCCATCAGTCATGCCCATGAACGGGTCGGTCTGGATTTCCGTTGGCATATCGGCGGCTATTGCCGGATCCTCAACGAACTCACGGCCATCGCCGTGCGCACTTACCGCAAAAAGCCGGAAAAGCTGATCGGGGTGTTGCAGGCCATCAATAAGGCCGTGATGCTGGATCTGGATTTGCCCATATCGGTCTATATTGATTCCACTCGCCGGAACTTCGATACCACCTTGTCGGATCACGGGGACCGCTTCGAACAGAATGTCCACGGCATGGTCCAGGTGGTTGCCTCGGCCTCGACGGAACTTCAGGCCACCGCTCAGGCGATGGAAAGCACCGCCGTCCGAACTTCGGAGCGGGCCACGGCGGTCGCTGCCGCCGCCGAAGAAGCGGCCACCAATGTGCAGACCGTCGCCGCCGCCGCCGAGCAGCTTTCGGGGTCCATCGGTGAAATAAGCCAGCAGGTCGCCCAATCCACCCACATTGCCAGCAACGCGGTGATGGAAGCCGAGCGCACCAACGAGCAGGTCAGCGGCTTGGCCAGCGCGGCGCAGAAGATCGGCGAGGTGGTCGATCTGATCAACGACATCGCCAGCCAGACCAACCTGTTGGCGCTGAACGCCACCATCGAGGCGGCACGGGCCGGAGAAGCGGGCAAAGGATTTGCTGTTGTCGCCTCCGAGGTCAAAAACCTGGCCAGCCAGACAGCCAAAGCCACCGACGAGATCGCGCGGCAGATTTCAGAAATTCAAGCCGCCACCCGAGAAGCCGTTGGAGCCATTCAGGGGATCGGCAGCACGATCAGTGAAATCAACGATATCAGCGCTTCTATTGCAGCATCGGTTGAACAACAGGGGGCCGCAACCCAAGAGATTGCCCGCAACGTCGAACAGGCCTCGGCAGGCACCAACGAGGTGACATCCCATATTGTTGAAGTCACGGCGGCCGCCGACGAAACCGGCCATTCGGCAGGCGAGGTTCTTGCCGCTTCCCGCGAACTCTCTTCGCAAGCGGAATCTCTTACCATCGAAGTTCGTGACTTCCTGGACGAATTGCGGCAATTCTAAAGAGTAGCCAGGACACCGGCTGCGGCCAGCGGCAAATCCTCGGCAATCAATCCGGGACCGATCTTTCCCGCGGCGTTGCCGTGAATCCAGGTCCCGGCGCAGGCCGCTTCGAAAGCGGGCATTCCCTGGGCCAACAGACCGGCAATGATTCCGGCCAATACATCCCCGCTTCCTCCGGTCGCCAAGGCAGGCATGCCGGCTGTACAGATCACCGCCCGTCCGTCCGGCGCGGCGACCACCGTATCCGCCCCTTTCAAGAGCACCACGGCACCACATTCCTCGGCAGCCGCCCTTGTCCGAGACAGCTTGTCCCCCTTATGCGCAAACAAGCGAGCAAACTCCCCTTCATGGGGGGTGAGCACCATATCGGGCCGTAATTGGTCGAACAGATCCCGGGGGGCATCAGCGAAGCTGCTCAGCGCGTCGGCATCCAGAACCAGGGGGCGCCCGCTGGACAGCGCCATGCGGACATCGATGCGGGTCTTGTCCCCCAGGCCCGCCCCTGGCCCCAAGAGACCCGCCGTGATCCGTGACTCATCGAAGCATTCGGCCAAGGCCTCCGCATCGGCACAGCTGCGCACCAGCGGTCCCGGCGCATCCCCCATGTAAGGAAACAGCATGGATGGGGGTACCGCCAAGGTCACCAATCCGGTTCCACAGCGGCGCGCGGCAGCGGCGGCCAACCGCGCCGCGCCGGTCATGCGCCCTCCGCCCCGAATGAGCAAATGGCCTTGGCTGTATTTGTGGCTGGTCGGCCCAGGCCTGGGTAGAACCTGTGACCAGAGCTTCGGCCCGTTACACCATTGATCGGGCGAAATAGGTGTCAGCACCGACCCCGGAATGCCGATATCCGCCACGGTGAGGGCCCCCCGGTATTGACGCCCCGGTTCCAGCAGGTGCCCTGGCTTGGGGCGAAAGAAGGTCACCGTGGCAAGACAGCGGGGCGCACATCCCAATACAGAACCGCTGTCGCCATGAATTCCGCTTGGAACATCCACCGCCACGCAGGGCAGTTCCCGTCGGTTGAGTTCTTCAATGGTTGCCGCTGTCCCGCCCTCCAGCGGGCGGGCCAGCCCGGCGCCGAACAGGGCATCCACCACCAGCGCGCCCCGATTGAGAACTTCTGGAGATAATGGGATGCAAGGCCCCTTCCAACGCGCCGCATTGGCCGCCGCATCCCCTTTCAGACGTGCCCGGTCGCCCAACAGGGCCACCGTCACCGGCCAGCCGCGCCGCTCCAACAGCCGCGCCACCACGAATCCATCGCCGCCGTTGTTGCCGGGACCGGCCAGGACCACCACGGGCCGAGGCGACCATGCCCCGCGAATGACCCGTTCGATGGCAAGCCCCGCTGCTTCCATCAATCGCAGACCGGGGATGCCGGATTGCATGGCCAGCCGGTCGGCCTCGTACATCTGTGCGACAGTCAGGATTTCGGTCATTGCATGAGCCCTCTCTCCACCCTCGTTCCCATGGGACCACAGGCTCGGGAGTCTGGCAACGGCGGACATCTTCTCTCCGGGCCCCAAGGCGTGTAGACTGCCCGACAGATCCCGCCACTGCATGGGCTTTCCATGAAAATCCGCCCCGATTCCAAATTACTCATCGGGACCGCCATCAGTATCGCGGTGGCGGCCACGGTCATCTGGGCCGTGCTCAGCTGGATTACCGGACAACGGGAGTTGAAACAGGAACTGGAGATGGTCGCGAAGCAGGTTGCTCCGCCCATCGATATCCTGTTTGACGAAACCATGACGCACCTGAGCACTCTTTCCAAGATCGAGACTCAGTCCGATCTTTATGCTTATGGCGGCAGACCGGACCGATTGGCCGGTTATAGCCCGGAGGTGGTCCTGGGTATCTATACTCCCATGGGGCGCCACCTATTGAGTTCGGCACCGCTTTTCGATCAAGCCCCCACGCCCCTGCTTGAGGCTTTCCAATCCGCCTCCAAAAGCAAAAACGACGTCTTGCAACAGATTGCAGCCTGGAATGGCAAGACCTATGTCGCCGTGGTCCGCCCCCAGGTCACCGAGGATGGAACCGTGGAGCGGTTCCAGGTCTACAGCTTTTCCAGCGACCGGCTACGGGGCTGGATTCGCAACCTGGACCTAGGCCCCCACATCGTGGCCCGTATCCTGACTCCCAACGGCAATGCTTTGCTGCAAGAGCCCGATAGAGCAACGCTCAACCCAAGAATTGAAGTCAGCCACGGCCTCAACAATTTCCATCTGCGTCTGACCTTTACCGCCGATGAAGCGGGGCTATGGGATTTTTGGGTCCGTCACAAGCTTTCGGAGTTGGTTCCGATGGCCCTGGTCATCCTGATCGCGGGCAGCGTGATCTTTTTCATGATCAAGCTCTATGGCCGTGAGTTCCGGCACCAGCAGGAAGCCACGGCCCTGCGCCAATCCCACATGGCGCAGCGGGAACAAGATCGCCAAAGGTTGGTGGACGCGGTGGACAGCCTGTCGGAAGGGTTCGCCCTCTGGGACGCGGACGACCGGCTGGTGCTGGGCAATACCCCGCTCGACCACTATTTTCCCAGCGAAGTGGTTGGAAATGCCGTCGGACAGACATTTGAAGAGCTGTACGGCAAAATTATCGACAGCGGTTATATCCCCTCCGCCCGCCCTGACCCGGAAGGATGGCTGCGCAACCGGGTCCGCGGCCACCGTAATCCCAGCGGATCCTACGAGGTGCGCCTGAGCAATGGCCGCTGGGTCCGCATTACCGAGCGGCGCACGCGCGAAGGCGGCATTGCCGCCACCTACATGGATATCACTTTGGAAAAAGTGGCCGCCGAGCGTATTCGTAAAGAAAAGGAAACCGCGGAAACTTATCTGGCAATCGCCGGAACCATAATCCTGGCCCTTGATGCCTTGGGTCGCGTCACCCTGATCAACCGCAAGGGCTGCGAGATCCTGGGGCGTCCGGAAATTGAAATCGTCGGCCAGAATTGGTGGGATTTGGCGCTGCCGACAGCGGAACGGACGCGGGTATGGGAGATGTTCAGTTCCGTCATGGCCCGGGAAATCGATCTGCCCGACTATTTCGAGAACGAGATCGTTACCAAGAATGGCGAACGGCGGCTGGTTGCCTGGCATAATGCGATTATTCCCGATAAGGAAGGGCGGCCTGCGGGAACCCTGAGTTCCGGCGAGGACATCAGCGATCGCAAAAAGACCGAAGTGGCCCTGCGCAATGCCATGCAGGCGGCGGAACTGGCCAACCGGGCGAAAACCGAGTTCCTGGCCACCATGAGCCACGAACTGCGCACACCGCTTAATTCGATCATCGGCTTTTCCGATATCCTGTCCAACGAGATGTTCGGCCCCCTCGGTCAGCCCGATTACCGGCAGTACGCCACCGATATTAACGAGTCCGGCAAGCATCTGCTGGACCTGATCAATGACATTCTCGATATCGCCCGCATCGAATCCGGCGGCATGGTGCTGCGCGAGGGGGATATCGACGTGCAAAGGCTCCTGCAAAGTGCCTTGCGCATGGTTCAAGAGCGCGCTCAACAAGCCGGTTTGACCCTTGAAAAGGTTGATGTCCTGCCAACCCCGGCGCCGATCCTGCACGGCGATGAGCGGCGTATCAAGCAGGTGTTGATCAATCTGTTGTTCAATTCCATCAAGTTCACTCCCGTCGGCGGCACCATTACCCTGGCCACCGGCCTGGATCGGGAAAGCCGCTTTTACTTCCGCGTCACCGATACCGGGATCGGCATTGCCGCCGAGGACCTGGACCGGGTGCTCTCACCGTTTGGTCAGGCCGACAGCTCCTTTAGCCGTCAATATGAAGGGGCCGGATTGGGGTTGCCGCTGAGCCGGAATCTTGTCGAATTGCATGATGGCACCTTGGTGCTCGACAGCTCCCCCGGCGAAGGCACCTCGGTCTCGCTGCGGTTTCCCGCCGCCAGAACCACATTCCTGCCTGCTCCCGAGTAATCCAACGGACAAGACCGCCCTTGACTTCCTGTTTGGCCCCATATAGAACAAATAAAGAACATATGGAGCCCTCCTTTGGATCGTCAAGCGACCCTCGTTCAACTGCGCAGCCGCCTCCGGGCGCTGGAGAGCACCCTCCCGGCAAATCGGGATGACCTGGTGTCTCTGGGGCACCCGGCTCTGGACGATGCCTTGCCCTGGCAGGGTCTGCCACGTCGCGGACTGCATGAGATCGGCGGTCTTGCCGCCCCCGGATTTGCCATTGCCCTGCTGGTTCGCCTGTTACGCGGAGAGCCGGAACGCATGGCTTTTTGGTGCCGTCCCGGCCGTGACCTCCATGCTCAAGGCCTTCTGGCTCTGGGCCTGGATCCGGAACGGCTGGTGCTGGTGCAGGGCGAACGGGACCAGGATCTGCTCTGGGCCATGGAGGAAGGATTGCGTGGCGGGCTGCCGGTGGCGGTGCTAGGCGAAGTGGCCGAGGTCCCTCCCCTGGCCGGACGACGGCTGCAATTGGCCGCCGAGAAAGGCGGGCTTCCAGCCCTGTTGCTGCGCCCTGCCGCCCGTCGGCGCCCGCCGGTTACCGCAGCGCTGACCCGCTGGCGAATTGACCCGGCCCCCTCTTTCAACCGGGATCGCTGGCGTCCCTGCTGGCGGGTCTCGCTGCAACGCTGCCGAGGCAACGAAGGACAAGGACAATGGACTGTGGAGTGGAAATATGAAACGGGTGATTTCTCTTTGGCTGCCCCTGTTCGCGACCGAACGCCTGCGGCGGCGCCAGCCATCGTCTGAGTCTTCGTCTGAGTCTCCCTTGGCGGTGACCCGGGTCGAACGGGGCATGCCACGCATTGCCGCCGCCGACCCGATGGCCCAACGGGCCGGATTGACCCCCGGCATGCCCCTGGCCGATGCCCGGGCCTTGGCGCCAACGCTCCGCACCGTAAACGACGATCACCAAGGATTGCGGCGGGATCTGGAACGCCTGGCCGATTGGGCCCGGTGCTATACCCCTTGGGTTTCCCTGGACGACAGCGCGCCCGATGGGAATTGCGTTCCCCATGGTCTATGGCTGGATGTGGGCGGCTCGGCCCATCTGTTCGGCGGTGAACAGGCTTTGCTTGAGGACCTGCGGAAGCGGCTCGCCGGATTCGGCCTGACCGCCCGCCTGGGACTGGCCGAGACCCCTGGCGCCGCCTGGGCCGCCGCCCGCTTCGGCGCGACGTCCCTGACTCTCGTCACCACGGGCAGGCTCCGCGCTTTCCTGGCCCCCCTGCCCCTGGCCGCCCTGCGATTGCCGCCCGCAACCTTGGACGCTCTGGAACGGATGGGTCCCCGGCGGATTGAGGATCTGTTGACCCTGCCCAGGGCCCCGCTGACCCGACGGTTCGGCGACCTGCCGGGACGGCGCCTGGATCAGGCTCTCGGCGGCCTTGGTGACCCCATCTCCCCTCGTGCCGAAGTCGAGCCGCCGCGCGTCCGCCGGAGCTTCGTCGAACCCATTGGCCGCGCCGAGGATGTGGAAGCCGCCCTCAGCGCCTTACTGGCAGAACTCTGCGAACGACTGGCAAAGGAGGATCAAGGGGTCCGCAAACTGATCTTCCGCCTGTACCGGGTCGATGGCAGCGCCCTGTCGGTGACCATTGGGACCCGGCAACCGGTTCGCGATCCGGAGCCTCTGTTCCGGCTGTTTCGTGACACGGGCAAGCTGGATGGCCTGGATAGCGGCTTCGGTATCGAGGCCGTCACCCTGGATGCCGAGCTCACCGATCCCCTGAACGCCCAACAGACCGATCACCAGGATCGTGCCGACACCCGCCGTGACGGAGGCTTGGCACATTTGCTGGACCGCCTGACCCTGCGCCTCGGCCCCGGTCGGGTGGTCCGCCTGTCCCCCTACCCCAGCCATTGGCCGGAACGAGCCAGCCGCGCCGTCGCCCCCCACCTTTCCCGCCGCAAGGAGAACGCCATGCCCCACTCTTCATCCGCCGCCCGTCGCGTTGCCGGTCTGCCCGGTCATGCCCCTCTGCCGCCCCGCCCTCTGCATTTGCTGCCACAGCCGGAGCCCATCGAGGCGGTGGCCTCCCTGCCCGATGATCCGCCCGCCTTGATCCGTCGCCGGGGCCGCATCCATCGCATCGCCCGCACCGAAGGACCCGAGCGCATCGCGCCGGAATGGTGGCGCCGTGATAGCCTGGACCACCCGGCCGCCGGGTTGGCTCGCCGCACCCGTGATTATTACCGCGTCGAGGATCAAGAGGGCCGCCGGTTCTGGGTCTACCGCGAAGGCCTGATGCGTCCCGGCGTGCCGCCCAAATGGTACCTGCATGGGGAATTTCAGTGAATTAACGCCTCAGGGCCCGCCGATGAATGGACATTTCGTGGGCCTGGGCCTGCTGGTCACTATTCAGGCGTTCGACCAAGGACCGGCGAAGGTCCTGGTAGCCCCGAACCCCGGCCCCGGCCAGGTCGGTCCACATCAGCGCCCGGACCAATTGCTCCGGCGCCGCTTCTCCCTGGCTCAACAGGTACCCAAGGCGCAACGCCGCACGGTCGATGCCCCCGTCGTAGGCCGCTTCATACCAGGTCAAGGCGGCGGCCACATCCCGGGCCACCCCCGCTCCGGTTTCCAGCATGACGGCGTAATTAAAGGCCGATCGGGCATCTCCGCCGCCGGCCGCGCGCCCGGTCCACTGGGCAACCTTGGCCGGATTCGCCGGGATGGTGCCCGCGCCGCCATACAAGGCAATGAGCCGATGTAACGCCGGAGCGTAGCCTTGCTTCGCTGATTCCTCATACCAATAAAGGGCCGCTTCCATGTCCGGCGCGCCTTGGACCCCTTGTTCGATACGGACTCCATACAGGAACTGAATTTTCGGATCGCCCGCCTTGGCCGCCTGTTCATACCAGCCACCGATCTCCCCAGGACCACCCGGCGGTGGCGGCACTTGAGCCGTGGCGAGGCCGCCCCAGATCAGAATGGCCCCCATGGCGATAACCCAGACTCGCAGCCTCAAAATCAGGCCTCCGACGCGGCAAAAAATACGACTTACAGCGTTAATGTAGCAAGGATATCGGGGAAACACAAAACACCGGCCAGGCGGCAAATTTTACCCAGCTCTTTCCTCCGGCGGCAAGGATGACCCGGACGGAGCCCGGCCCTTATTCCTCGCCGTAGACCTGCACCAGGGTCCCGCCGTCAGGCACCGGTTCCGGGGTCATCACGTAATATCCGGCAGGCTTGGGGGCTTGCGGTTCCGGGGCCTCGACGGGATCCGGCACGTCGTAGCGACTCGGGTGAGCGCCGTAATAGTTCACCAAGCGCTTGGAATCCCGATGATTTGGCTCTCGATGACAGGTGATCTCGCCAAGGGATTGGTAGCAGTAGACGGGTTCGTAATCGGCCACCCCTTCCTCGTAGGCATCCACATAGCTACAGCCACCCAATGCCGCCGCGAGGGAAATCATGATCCAACGGTTCGCCTGTTTCATCTCGGCCTCCTTCTTTTTGCCCTGCTTCCCTTGCAAGGCAGAGGCCAGATGGAAATGGCTACAAGCACTCTTGGAAGCGAATGGCCGAACCGACAGGATCGCCGATGGTCTGCCCATCGCGCATGACCACATTACCGCGCACCAAGGTGACCTCGGGCCAGCCGGTGACTTTCATGCCATCGAAGGGCGTCCAGCCGCAGCGCGAGGCGATCCATTGGTTGGTGATGGTGCGCTGGGCCTTCAGATTGACAATGGTCAGGTCGGCATCGTAGCCCAGGGCAATACGCCCCTTGCCCGCCACCCCATAAATGCGGGCCGGACCGGCGCTGGTCAGATCGACGAACCGTTGCAGACTCAGCCGACCGGCATTCACATGATCAAGCAGGATCGGTACCAGAGTCTGTACACCGGGCATGCCGGACGGGCTGGCCGGATAATCCTGTGCCTTTTCCTCCGAGGTATGGGGCGCATGGTCGGAACCGATGCAGTCCACCACGCCCTGCTCCAGCGCTTTCCACAGGGCCAGACGATGGCTCTCCTCGCGGATCGGCGGGTTCATCTGAGCCAGGGAACCCAGCCGTTCATAGGCCTCCGGCGCGCTCAGGGTCAGGTGCTGAGGCGTTACTTCCACCGTCGCCAGATCCTTGAAATCGGGCAACAGGGCCATTTCATCGGCGGTGGTGATATGCAGCACATGCACCCGCCGTCCGGTGCCTCGGGCCAGTTTCAACAGTCGTTCCGTGGCCAACCGGGCGGTTTCCGCATCCCGCCATACCGGGTGCATGGATACCGAAGCGCCGCCTTCCACCCGCGAGAATCGCTCGCGCAGGCGGGGCTCGTCCTCGCAATGGACCGCGACCCGGCGGGTACCGTTGGCCAAGACCTGGGCCAGGGATGCATCGTCTTCCACCAGCAACGTGCCTGTGGAAGAGCCCATGAAGACCTTGACCCCGGAACAGGAGGGCAAACGCTCCAGCTCCGCCAGTTTCTCCGTATTGTCGCCCGCCGCACCAATAAAAAAGGCCATGTCGCACCAGGCCCTGTCCTTGGCTCGACGCGCCTTGTCGGCCAAGGCCTCGGCAGTGGTGGTATTGGGCTTGGTGTTGGGCATCTCCATCACCGCCGTCACACCTCCCAGCACGGCGGCCAGGGTGCCGGTGGCGAAGTCTTCCTTGTGCTCCAGGCCGGGCTCGCGCATATGCACCTGGGAATCGATGACCCCCGGCAACACATGCAGACCGCTCACATCGAAGCGCGAGACCGCCTGTTCCGCGCCAAGGTCGCCGATTGCAGCGATACGGCCATAACGAATGCCGATATCGGCAGCGGCTTCCCCACCCGGCAGCATGCAGCTGCCGCCGTGCAGGATCAGATCAAATGGCTGGGTCATTCTTTCTCCGGATCGTCGGCGGCTTCGGTGCGGCGCACCAAGTCCTGTATGGAGGCCATCAGGGATTCCATGTCGGCCAGTTCGGCGAGGCCATCCATCTCGATGGGTTCCAAGGGCTCGCCCACATCATCCTCGCCGCTTCCGGGCGAGGCGGAAATCTCAACCTCCGGATCCAAAAGACCCTCGTCCTCGGCGGCCGCGCCAATGGCCTCGAAGCCCGCCACAACGGCCTGCCCATCATCTTTATTTGTTTGATTAAGAATATCGTCTAATTCATTTATATCGATAGAATCAGAGTCATCTTCCTCGGGCAGATCATCGTCATCCAACAGAACCGCATCATCCACGTCAACCATCATGGAGGCATCCAGATCAAGCACATCGTCGGCACCCACATCGGGTTCAGGCGCCATGATTTCCGGCTCGATGACGTCAATCGGCTCCGGCTCCACATCCCCCGTTTCCGGTTCGTCGATCAGCAGATCATCTTGCGGATCTTCGTCCAAATCATCCATGAGGATCTCATCGGACATGGGCTCATCGGACATGGGCTCATCGGGCTGCGCTGTTGGAGCCGCCTCTTCCCGCGCCACCATCTCAGCCTTGGCTGCCACGGAGGCCGCCGCGGCGCTGGCATCGGAGAGACTCTCGAACAGATTTTCGCTGTCATCGTCCAGTTCATCGTCGGAGAATAACAAGCTCTGGGCCGCCACCTCGGCGGCCTCGTTGTCGCGAACCAGCGGCGCATAGGCCATGTCGTCTTTGAGGATATGCTGGATCAGCCAGGTGCGCAGAAACTCGTACATAAGTTCCAGATCGACCGTTTCCGGCTGAATATCGAACTGATCCTTCAGGGAATGGACGATTTCCTTCATATCGTCGTGGGTCTTCAGGTGGGTGGCCGTCTCACTGTATTCCACCGCCTCCATGATCCGCTGTTCGCGCTCGAAGTGATAATCCGTGTATTCCACCAAGGCATTGAGCACGCTGCCCATGACCTCTTCGCGCTCCAGAGGGCTATCGCTCTCCTTGACCTCATGGAGTTCGTTGATCAGGTCAAGCATCACACGATGATCGTTATCCACCGGTTCCAGGCCGACGCTCATATCATCGGTCCATTGGATACGGCCGCTGTCGGTGGCCAATACCGCTTCTTCAGCCGAGGGCGTATCGCTTTCCGGCTCGTCGTCAAGCAGCAGGTCTTCGCTATCCCCGTCGGACAGACCGTCGGCTTCCGGGACATCATCGATCAACAGCTCATCGTCGACGAGACCCTGGTCATCGTCATCGGTGCCCATCAGGTGATGCCCCAGGCCCGGCTCGTTATCCTCTGAATCCGGCGCCACCGGTTCCCGATCCTCGATTCCCTCGTCTCCGCAATCGAACAACATGCTGCCCAGGTCCAAATCTTCTTCTTCGGACTCCGGCAGGTCTTCAACGAGCGGCATAGCATCTTCCGAGACGGGCTCGGCGATTACTGATGTCGGTTCCGGATCCAGGGAGTCATCCTCGAACCAGTCGGAGCCATCCTCCGTTTCGGCTTCCACTGCACGGATCGGCGCGGAAGCATCGGTCTCGGCGGTCAGATAGGGCACCCAGTCCGGATCTTCGGTACGAATATGGCGATCTATCCAATCGGCCAGCAAATCCAAAAGGTCTCGGGGGTCCCCCTCTTCGTCTTGATGGCGGCGCATCTGGTTAAGCAGGCTCTCATGACGAAGCCTATGAGCTTCCAGGCCCGGATAGTTGCCGTAATCGAGCAATCCTTCTTCGCGGGCAAAGTTGTAGATGCCATCGTCGATCATTTCGCCGACCAGCATCCGGAAGCCGTCCAGATCTCCGTTGGTGGCCAGATCATCCAGGCGTGCCGCCTGATCCACCAGCACCCGATGGCCTTCATCAACCGCTTCCGTGCCCAATACGAGGCCGTCGTCCCATTGGAAGCGCGGCCGCCGAGGGGACGACTCGGCAATCGGCTCATCAGGGGTCGTCTCCGCGGCCTCCAGGGCTTCGGGCAACATCCACCATTCCTGATAAACGTAGGTGTCGCCTTCACGCTCGAAGCCAATCACGCTGACTCCATTGGGATGCAGGGCAATGGTCGCGTTGTGCAAGGGCCGTGCGGCGGGGGTTTCCGGGCTGCTCCAGGCAAAGGTACTCTGATTGTGGGTCTCGAAATAGACACCTCTGCATTCCCGGGGATTCTTTAACGGCTTACCGTTTTCCCTTTGAACGCGGAGCGTGAACAGAAGTTGCGGCATGGAAACGGCTCCCCCTCGACGCGGATGAGGCATGATTGTGCCAGGGGTCTCAGGCGCTTGACAAGCTTTCCCACACATCACCGCCCGACTCTATCCCCAGAACATGGCGTTGATGCCAGAGCGCAAAAAATAACAGGGTCCAAAGGGCCTTGCCCTGACGGGGGTCGGCGGCCTTGAACAGGGCTCGCACATTCCCCGGATCGCAAAGCTGCGCGATGCCCGGCTGCGCGGCAACCGGGTCGGCCAATCGCCCTGCCTCGGCCGCAATCCATTCGCCAACCGGGACGGTAAATCCCCGCTTGGCGGCAAAGGGCTCGCTGCTCGGCAGATGATCCGCCAACCATTGGCGCAGCAGCCATTTACCCCGTCCGTCACGGGCCTTCATACCCGGCGGAAGCCGAAAGGCGAATTCCGCCAAGGCCGGATCGAGAAACGGAACCCGCCCTTCGACCCCATGGGCCATCAGACAGCGATCCAGTTTGATCAACAGATCATTGGGCAACCACCCGGCCACGTCGGCGGCCTGGGCCCGTTGCAGGCAGTCATACTCAGGCGCTCTTTGACGCAGGAGGACTTCGTCTGCGGTCAGGCCGTCCCGCCAGCCCTCAGCTTCATGCAATACATTAAGTTTATCCAGTATACCCGCTCTTCGCATCTTCTTTGCCAATGGCCAGGGGCGGCAGGCAGCCCGATACCGGCCATAGCCGCCAAACAATTCATCGCCCCCCTCGCCGCTCAGGACCACCTTGATCCCGTCGTCCCGGGCGGCGGCGGCCAGCTTGAAAGTGGGCAATATGGCATAGTCGGCCACCGGATCGTCCAGGGCCTCTACGACACGGGGCAGCAGCACCCAGAAATCGTCTTCGCCAAAGGGCACCTCCACGGCTTCGGCCCCGGTGGCCACCACGGCTTTTTTGGCGGAATCACGCTCGTCTCGGGCGTTTGTCCCTGGAAAATAGGCGGTATAGGCCCGCACCGGACGGTCATTGAGCCGCGCCATCATGGCCAGCACCGCCGATGAATCGATGCCACCGGAAAGGAACATCCCATAGGGCACGTCGGAGCGCTGGTGAACCCGCACGGAATCCTCGAACAGGCGATCCAGCTCAGCCAGCAGATCCGCCTTTTCCCGATCCCGGCGAGGTGGCGTCAAAGGCAGGGAATCCCGCTGGTGACGGTCGATCACCCGGCCCTCGCGGATCACCAGCGTCTCGCCGGGCGCCACCCGCTGGATGGTGGTCCAGGGAGTCTGCCGACCGGTGGTGAACTGCAATTGCAGATGCTCGCGCAGCTTGGCCTTATCCAAGGAATCGTTCACCAAGCCAGACGCGATCAACGCCCTGGGCTCTGAGGCAAACAGCAAAGCCTCGCTGGTTTCCGCCACATACAGCGGTTTGATGCCAAAGGGATCGCGACTCAACAGCAACAGATTCTCCGCCGGATCATGCAGGGCGATGGCATACATCCCGCGCAGGTATCGGGCGTAGTCGGTGCCGTGCCGGGCATAAAGGTGCAGCGGAGGCTCGCAATCGGAACGTGTAACGAAAGACACATCGGCCAGGTCTTGACGCAGGTCCGGATCGTTATAGATCTCGCCATTAGCCACCAAAGTCAGGCGTGACTCAGCGGGACCCGGCCCGAACAGCGGTTGATCTCCGGTCTCCAAATCGATGATCGCCAAACGAGTATGGACCAATCCCACAGGGCCGGACAGATGGATCCCGATCCCATCGGGGCCCCGGTGGGCCATGGCACCGCCCATAAGGTCCAAAATGGCGGAATCAGGCGCGGTTCCATCCCGCATCATGATCCCCGCTAGCCCGCACATCAGCCGCACATCCGACGGAAGAAATCCAGGTACCGCGCCACCACGGCCTGTTCGGTGAAATTCTGTTGGTAGGCGACATAGCCCTGCGATGCCAGGTCATAAGCCCGGTCCGGATCCTCCATCAGTCCCCGCAGGGCTCGGGCCATGGCCTCGGCGTCATCCACATCCACCAGCAGGCCGTTCACGCCGTCCTCGATCAGCGCCGCCGGTCCCTGAGACGCGGCGGCGACCACCGGACGTCCCTGGGCCCAGGCCTCCAGTACCACGTTGCCCAACGGCTCGTGGCGCGATGAGCAGACGAACAGGTCCGTGGCGGCGAACAGGGCCGGTATATCCTCGCGCCAGCCCAAGAAGCGCAGACGCGGCAACACCCCCAGGTGTCCAGCCAGGGATTCCAGCTTGCCCCGCTCCGGCCCTTCCCCGGCTATCCACAAATAAGTGCCGGGAACGCGGGCCACGGCCTCTATCAACACGTCAAAGGCCTTGTTTTCGTGCAAGCGCCCCAGACCGAGAATCACCGGGGCATGGTCGGGCGTTGAGAATTCCCTGCGCGGCAAGGGATCCTTGCGGCTGGAATCAACGAAATTGGGTAGATAGTGGGCCCGCTCCTTGGGCCAGCCCTCGCCGATCAGGTAGTCAACGATATCCTGGGTATTGCCCACCAGGTGATCGCAGTGCTGATAGTATTTGAGATTGTAGTAACCGCCCAGGCGCGCCACATGAACGAAGCCGCCGCCATGCACCTTGGGCGGACAGAAGCCGGTGGCCCGGTTCATCCAGGTGAGCACGATATCCGGCTTGAAAGCGTTGATATGGCGGCGGAACTCCAACCGGGTCTTCACGTCCAGCAGGCCGCCGAAGGGCAGCTCACTCACATCCACACCCGCCTCGCGCAGCCGCGCCGCGCGAGCCGGGTGACGACGGATCAGCACCTGCTGCTCCAGGTCGGTTTTTTGCAGCCCTTCCGCCAGACGGACGAAAAACGCCTCGGCGCCGCCCACTTTTGCCCCTGCCATGGCCTGTAGCACGCGCATCAGGGGAGATACTCCTCGAATGCCTCGGCGGCATCGGTCCAGGTCCAGGACCGTTGCAGGCTCAGGGCCGTGTCATGCTGGCTTTGCCAATGGGATTCGTCGGACAGCAGCGCCACGGCGGCGGCGGAAAAGTCAATGTCGCCCTGGGCCACGGTCCCGGTTTCGCCATGACGCACCCGTTCGCCCATGGAGCCCAAGTCCTGCACCACCGCCGGGACGCCCATGGCCTGAGCCTCGCCCACCGCTAGACAGTATGTCTCGTTGAGATCGCCGCGATAGAGCATGCAGCGGGCCTGGCGGAACTCCGCCACCAGCTGGCTCTTGGGCACGGGCCCCCGCAGGACCACGCCTCGGTCCCTCAGCGCTTCCGCCTGATCCAATACCCGCTTCATGGCCTCGGCCTTGGCATCGCCCACCGCGCCATAGGTGGCCGCTCCGGCGAACACATGAAGTTCGGCGCCCGGGACCTTGGGCTGAATGTCCCGTTCCCAGCGCTCCAAGATCCAGTCCAAGGAGCGAAGCGGATTGGAAGTGAACACGGCACGTGGCACGGGTGTGCCCTGCCCGGGCTCGGCGGTGCGGAACTCGTCGGGCGTGCCATAGGGGATCACCCGCCGCCCGCCGTCCGGCACCCAATCCGGGCAGGTGGTGGCATGATATTCGCCGATGAACACGATCACTGGCCTACGCGCCCAGAGCTTACGCAGATAGCGCCATTTCAGCAGATATTGCGCCGGATTGTGGATCCAGAATAGGCAGCGCCCGGCCTTGGGCAGCAGCGGAATCAGTTTGTCGCCGCGATTGGCGATATAGAGATCAGCACATTCGGGCAGGCCCCGGTCGATGGGCGCCCAGTCCACCCCGTTGTGAACGATCGGCGCGGCACATTTGTTGCGCACCAGCACCTCATGCCCGCGCGCCGCCAGGGTCTCGCAAAGATTGACCACCGAGGACTCCACCCCGCCCAGAGGCTTCTTGTCCGGCGTGGTGCCATCGAATTCGATGCCGTCATCGGCAAATACGATGCGGGCCAATCAATGATCCTCCAACTTGGCCTTCAAGTGAGCGAGCAAAGGATAAAGCCCCGCAAACAGGGCGATAATCAGCCCGTAGCCCCCTTCCTTATAGCCTTTCCGTCGGACGTAGCACTTGAAAAAGCGCGAAAACAGGCGTCGAACGTTGTTGGCCGTGGAGCCGATATCGCCACTATCGCGCAAGTCCTTGGCCCGCGCCGTGGCATAGGCATCCAGACGGCGGACCATGTCGGAAATATCCCGATCCACGTAATGACGCAGACGCTGCTTTAGCATCGCCCCCCGGCGCCCGGACCATGTGAGGCTCGGATGCACCCGTTGCATACCCCAGCGTTTCACCCCGCGCTTGAACAGCCCCGGATAGGCGGCCTTGCCGTAGGAGGCGCCCCAACCCCAGCGTACCAGACGATCGCCAATGTAGTTATCCACCAGGATCTCATGCCAATCGGCCTGGGTGGTGCCGATCACCTGGCGGATTTCCGCGGCCAAGGCCTTGGGGACATGCTCGTCGGCATCCACCTCCAGAACCCAGTCGCTACGGCAGGCGTTGATCCCGGCATTGCGCCGTCCGCCCTCCAAGTCCCAGGCCCCTTCGACAAAGCGGTGGGTATAGACCGCGGCGATCTCGCGGGTCCGGTCGGTACATTTATCCAGGACCACGACGATCTCGTCGGCGAAATCCAGCCGCTCCAGGCAGGCAGCGATGCGTGCCTCCTCGTTATGGACCACCACAAGGGCCGACAGGGTCACCGGGTTACCCGTCATGACAAACCTTTTCCCATAATTTCTTCGCCGCCTCCTCGACCAAGTCCACGCTCAGCGGCCCCATGAGGCTGCCGGTGTTGCGATGGTCGAAATTCTCTGGGAACATGGCGTCCCAGGCCATCGGCGGCCGCACATAGGCGCAATGGTCGCCCCAGGGGAAATAATGGTACTCCGGGGTTGGCCCGAACAGGCCCAGGGTCGGGATTTTGGCCGCCGAGGCCAGATGCATCAACCCGGAATCGTTGCCCACATAGAAGGTACAGCGGGTCATGCAGGCCGCCACCCCCAACAGATCCAACCGTCCGATCAGGTCGATACGCCGATCTTCGGGAATCGCCTCGATCAGATGCAGCACCGAGACCCGCTCGTGGTCGGCGCCGAACAGGGCCACCCGGGCGCCAGGCCACAGACCGCTCTCGCCGGTCAACCGCTCGACCAATTCGATGAACCGCTCCGGCGGCCAGGTCTTGGCGATCCAGTTGGCGGTTGGCCCCAGGGCCAGAACCGGTGTCCCGCTGGGAATCAAGGACTTAGCCAAAGTCTTGTGATCGCGAGAGAGCCAACAGGTCGGCGGCTCGGGTCTATCGAGATGCATCACCCGAGCAAGCTGCACCAAGCGGTGATCGTCACTCTTGTCGCGGCCAATGCGGAAGGTCTTGCGGGTCGGCAGCCCATAGGTCAGCGGTGCATTGCGCAGATCCACCAACACATTCCAGAATTGCCCCACGGTGAGTCCCCAAAGGCGCAGCCAATGCAGCGAGAAAGCCATCTTGTCCAACACGATCAGCCGCTCAAGGCCGGGCACCGCCTCGAACAAGGACGCCGCCGCCGGACCACAGGCCACCGTGACCCTGGCCCCCGGATTTTCGCGGATCAGCCGGTCCAGCAATCCGGTGGACAGGATCGCATCGCCAACCCGGGTGGAGGTAACAAACAGGATTTTCACAAGCCTCTCTCCGCCCCCTATCGCCAGGCTATTTCGAATTCAGCAGCCACTTCGTCCCAGTCGGGTTTGCGCTGTTTCTCAAGCGCCTGGGCATGCAGGGAATCATAGGTCGACCCACCGGAGAGAAGATCCAGAGTCAGATTGGCAAAGGCCTCGTCGTCGGGAACCATGTAAGCGGTCTCGCCATTGCGCACCCGCTCCGCCGTCGCCGCCCCGGCAAAAGTCACCGCCGGACAGCCACAAGCCTGAGATTCGGCCAAGGTCCAGGGAAAGATCTCATCATCGGCGCGGGGATAGAGGTGCGCCCGAGCGGACCGGTAAGCTTCTGCCATCTCGGCCTCGGTTCCAGGCAGAACCACTTCAACGTTTTGAATGCGGGCTCGCTTTACCTGTGCCAGAATGCCAGCAAGATTGGATGGCACCACTCCCCCCTCCAAGGCCTTGAACAGGGAAGCCGAATAGACCTTCAGTCGCGCTTCGGATCGACGGGTTTGAATTTTTTCACACCACACTTCAAGAATACGATCCAAACCCCTCAAAGGATGAGATGTTACAACGGCCGTTGGTCCGGTTGCGATACCTTTTGCATCGGCTAGGAACGGCGCCGACAGACCCGGGGCGACGATGGATTTTTGCAGCTCCATGCGGCTCTCGAAGGTGGCCAGATGGGCCCTGCCGAGAAATACGAGCTTAGGCTTATGACGGTCCAGGATCGCCTTGGTCCGTGGCTTGGTTAGGAACCCCGCTGACTGTGCCAGCCATAGCACCTTGTTATAAACATCGGGCATCTCGTCGAGCAGCCCCGGGCGACGAAAGGCAATCAACAAGTCAGCCATCGGCGGTCGCGGCAGGTCCCAGGGAACCCAGGTCACATCCTCGATCTGGCTGGTGTCTTCGGTGCGGGTAATGGCGGTCACGTCATGGCCGCGCCGGGCCAGCGCCGCCGCCAGACTGGCAAAGGCACGCTCGGCGCCACCCAAGGGGCGTTCCGCCGGAGAGGCACCGTCAAAGGGCACGGAATCGTCGATCATGGTGATCAGCATGAAGCCCTTATACGAGGCCGATCCCCTCTTGCCAACCGGCGCCGACGGGCCCACCTTTGGCTCAGCAGATATTGAATGACCCATCGAAGGAGCATACCGGCATGGCCGAAGACCTCTATGTGCCGTTGGAATCCCGAGGCCTGCTGCGCTTGACCGGCGGCGACCGCGTGAGTTTTCTGCAAGGACTGGTGTCCAATGACGTGGCTCAGGCCTCGCCCGACAAAGCCCTGCACACCGCCTTCCTTACCGCCCAGGGAAAATACCTGCATGACTTTTTCATTGCCGTGGATGGCGATGCTTTGATGCTGGACGTTGAAAAAGACCGCCTGCCGGACCTGATGAAGCGGCTGAAAATGTACAAGCTCAAGTCAGATATAACTTTGACGGACGCCAGCGACGACTACCGAATCGCCGCCGTGATCGGCGAGAAAGTGGCGGAAACCCTTGGTTTGTCCGGGGACTCCGGATCGGCAAAAGCCATTGGCAACGGCGTGGTCTTTATGGATCCGCGCTTGGCCCGGGCCGGAGCCCGCGCCATCCTGCCCAAGGATGATGGCGCCGCCCCCCTGACCGCGGTCGGGTTCCATGCAGGCTCGCAAGCGGATTACGACCGGACGCGCATCGCCCTGGGCCTGCCCGATGGCAGCCGTGACCAGACCGTCGACAAGGCGATCTTGTTGGAGAACGGATACGATGAGATGGGCAGCATTGCCTGGGACAAGGGTTGTTATCTGGGCCAGGAACTGACCGCCCGCACCCGCTATCGCGGATTGGTGAAAAAGCGCTTGGTACCGGTGGAAATCGATGGGCCCCTACCGGAACCGGGCACCGCTGTTACCAACGGTGACAAGGAAGTCGGCGAGATCCGCAGTGGCCAGGACGGGGTCGCCCTCGCCCTGATGCGACTGGAAGCCATGGAAAGCACCGAGGGACTGACCGCTGGCGAGGCGGCCGTCACCCCGCGCAAACCAGACTGGGCGACGTTCTGAGCCCCGACAACACCTTTCCGCCGCCGGACGGGCGGCTCTTGCAGCCGGTGGTCGCCGCCTACCGGTCGCGGATCCGCGACTACGGGGCGACCCCGCCGGGGGTTGTCTGGCGATCCGAAGACCGGCAGACCGACCGCTTCATGGTCTTGCTGGACATGATCCCCGAGAGCGACCGACTGCGCGACCTGAGTCTCAACGACCTGGGCTGTGGCTATGGCGCCTTGCTTGAATATGCCCGACGGGACACGGATCTGCGCATCGCCCGCTATCAAGGCTACGACGCCTGTCCGGAGATGATTCAAGCAGCAGGGCAGACTCTGGGCGATGATGAGGGAATCCACCTGGAAGTCGCCAGCGAAGCGACCCGGGAAGCCGACTATTCGGTTGTTTCCGGCACTTTCAACCTGAAGATCTATGCCCGTGAAAAGGATTGGGAGGCCTATGTCAAACAAAGCCTCATGGCGCTGTGGAAGAAATCCCGTCGCGGCATGGCCTTCAATCTTCTTAGCAAACCCTTTGGCCATACGGACGGCACCCTTTATCTGGCCGATCCGGGAAACTATCTGGAGTTCTGCCTGCGCCACATGTCGGGCAACGTGGTCCTGCGGCATGACTACATGCCCGACGACTTTACCATCTGGGTGATGCGAACGCTTTGAAATAGAACCCTAAAATTAGAAAAGACGAACCGCGAGGTCCGCCTTTTCATATTGTGGTTCTGCCATGCCGACCCTTCAAACCCTGACGAGGTTCCCCCCTCTCACGGAAATCGGGCGGGGCGACCACTTTCCTCCCCTACCTTGGGCCCCAGCGCGAAAGATTATTTCGCGAAAGGACGAATATACTAGTCCTTCTTGCGTCCTTGGTCACGAAGATTTTACAACGGTCGTCGTAAAAACCAGTTTTTGTGGCATTATGAACATCCTATTGGCACGAACTCCCCGGGAGACCACCATGATAGCCCGCACGATCCTTATGTTCACCATCATAGGCTTCACCACACCGGCCATGGCGCAGGCCACATTGCAAGTCACCAAACGAGACTGCCAACGTCTGATTCGGCACTCTCCCTCCGCCGATGTGGCCTATAAGCCGGGCGTGGACGTACGCGGCAAGAGAGTCGCTCCTGCGGATATGCACGGCGGTTCGCCCATCAAGCTCCCCAAGGAAATCACCATCCCCATCACTGTCGATCTGGCCGAACGCTATGGCTTTGACGACAAGGGCATGAGCGCGTCGAGCACCATGGGCAAGGTGACGGTCAAGGGTGGGCAGGCCTATTGGAACGGCAAACCGCTCAATGGCGGCGATCAGGCAGGAATCGAAGCGGCCTGCAAGCAGGCTGGTTATTGATTCCACGCGCCAATTCGGTGGATTTTCGAACCCTTTGGCCTTATCCTGCCTCCCATTGGGGAATCTCCTGTCACCGGAGGTTATAAGAAGCTTTTCGGAGGGTTGGCCGGACCATGTCTCGGCAGCGCATCTATCATGCCCTGGGCCTGCATTTGCATCAGCCCCCCGGCAATTTCGATATCATTCGCTCCGGCGCGCCCGACGAAGCGCGCCGTATTCTGGCCGCCTACGCCCGGATCGGACGGTTCGCCGCCAAATATACCGGCGCCACCATGCTCAATGTCTCGGTCTCCGGCACCTTGCTGGAACAACTGGGCGACCCGGCCCTGACCGATGCCGCCGGGGTCGGAGATTCGCCTCCCGATATTCTCAGCATGTGGAAACGGGCAACCAATATCGAATGGCTGGGATGTGGCCACTATCATCCGGCTTTTCCGCTGATCCCCAAAAGCCATTGGGCCGATCAGCTACGCCGCGAGCGCGAGACCTTCGAAACCGTCCTGGGTAAGGCGCCCAAGGGATTCATGCCGCCGCATCGGGCCATCGTGGAAGAAATGATCCCGGCACTGGCGGAGGCCGGATACGATTACGCCGTGGTACCGGTGGAGCTTCTGGCCCGGGCCGAAGATGGCGAGCCGGTGGATCCCTTTTCCCCCTGCATGATCACCGTTGGCAAGACCAGCCTGCCGTTGTTCCCCACCGATGCCGCCCTATGCGCCATGCAGACCAACGGCCAAACGCCCTTTGAGCTGGCCGATACCCTCACAGACCGCGCCATTCATGGTGAGCCCCCGCGTCTCGCGACCACTTGGTCGGATGGCGAGAATGGCCCCTGGTTCCGCCGCGACGGCGATGAAGACGGCTTTTTCGGCGATTTCTATGGTCTCTATGCCGAATACTGCGAACATGGCGAATACCCTTCCCGGTCGGTCAAGCTATCGCGCATCCTGGAAGACTACCCACCGCTTCAGGAAGTGGTGCTGCGGCCGGGCACCCATTTGGTGGACACCACCAAGGGGCCCGACTTCACCTCCTGCGACCCGGACCTGCGCCCGGATCTTCAGCGCTTGTTCCGTCTGGCCGGCATCCCCTCGGAGCGAGCCACCCTGGAACTGCTTTTACAGGCCGAAGGCACCGACTGCATGCTGGGCGAGGATATTTGGCGCCGCCGTATGGGGCAGCTCCTGGACCAGGCCGAACCTCAACGCGCGCCGGTTCCGTCGGCCCCCCAACCGCCCCCCAAAGCCAAGCCTGCCCGGCGCAAAGCCTCGGCAAAATCGCCAGCCAAACCGGCGACTTCGTCCAAGCCCAAAGCCACGGGCAAGCGGCAATGAGCGGAGACCAGGCATCCGGCGGCCAGCCCCGCGCCACAGGACAGAAAAAGCCTTTCACGGCGGCGGAACTGCGCAGAATCAGCGACCGGATCAACGATCATTTCCCTCCCCCAGACAGAGAAAGCCGCCTGACTCTGCTTGATGTGGACCCGCGGCGTATCCATGCCTATTGGACCATCACCCCCGACGACCTGCCGATTGTTTCAGCGGACTCCCCGGCGTCCGGTGCCATGGTCCTGCGGCTCTATGACGTTTCCGCCGCCGATCAACGCCAAGGCCCACCCTCGGCCCCCTTCGACATGGAAGTCCAAGGTCTTAAGGGCAGTTTCTATGTGGATCTCTGGCAGGAAGGCCGCAGCTATGTGGCCGAGTTGGGTCTGAGAAATAAGGATGATTCATTTCGGCGCCTGGCCCGCTCCAACCTGGTGGACCTGCCAAGTACTGAACGGGCGCCGGAATTACCCGAAGAGCGCATCGCCATCGAATTTCCGACCACTGGCCCGATATTCGAGGAGTCACCGCCCCCCTCTTTTGCGGATGCGGATGACCTGTTCGAGGACCTGTATCAGGACGACACCTGGGACTCTTCGTCGCTCGAATTGCCCGAAGAAGAACAGGCTTTTCCAGAAATTCTCGATGGATTCAATTCAGACACCCCGGACTCCACTCCCTTGCCGATCCCATCCAGTTCAGTATCGTCCACACCGCCGATGACCGACGACGAGAGCGATGACAGCTTTCCGGAAATCGACGACGAGACCCTGGTCACCGAATCCATTCATACCATGGTCGAGGAATCCCGCATCCTGGCAGCCATGGGCGGCGATCCTTGGGGCGAGGTCCCGGTGCCGGCAGAGAGCCGCCATCAGCCCGCCTCCGCCGACGCGCCGCCTGCTCCCGAAAGCGCTCCGTCACCGGTTCAGTCCTCCTCTGACACGGTCCCGATTCATTCCAGCTATGTGCTGGCCGGATCGGAGGACTGCCTGGAAATCCACGCCGAACTGCATATCTTCGGCCGGACCAAGCCCGGCCACAATCTGACCCTGCAAGGAGAGCCGGTACCGGTTCGCCCCGATGGCAGCTTCAGCCTCCGCCGTCCGCTGCCCGCCGGAGCCGTGGTGCTGCCGCTGGTTGTCACCGATGAGAACGGCAACGACACATGACTGCTGCTACACCCTCATATGGCTCCCTGTGCCTGGTGCTGCATGCGCATCTGCCCTATGTGCGGCACCCCGAGCACGAATCCTTTTTCGAGGAAATGTGGCTGTTTGAAGCGGTCACCGAATGTTACCTGCCACTGATTCAGATGCTCGAACGGTTGGAGGCAGACCGGTTGCCGGTGCGGCTGACCCTGTCCTTGTCACCGACCCTGATCACCATGCTGCGGGATCCGGTGCTGCAAGGCCGCTATCGCGCCCATCTGGACAAGATGTGTCTTTTGGCCGAGCGGGAAATGGAACGTACCGCCGCCGATCCCCGGTATCACCCCCTGGCCATGCTCTATCGGGACCGGCTTTTACAGGCGCGGGAAACTTACGAAACCCGCTACGCCCATGACTTGCTGGCCGCCTTCGGCGGGTTTCAAGAACGCGGATCGCTGGAGATCATCACCTCCGCCGCCACCCATGGCTATTTGCCGCTCTTACGCACCGAAGTCCAGTCGGTCCGAGCCCAGTTACAGGTTGGACAGCAGGTTTACCAATCCACCTTCGGCCATCCTTCGCCCGGGGTCTGGCTGCCGGAATGTGCCTATTACGAGGGTCTGGAGAAACAGGTCGAAGACGCCGGATTCGGATACTTTTTCCTAGATAGCCATGGCATTGAGCGCGGTCGGCCCCACCCGGTTCGCGGCGTTGCGGCCCCCGTTGCCTGCCCCAACGGCATCGCCGCTTTCGGGCGCGATCCGGAGTCCTCCCGTCAAGTCTGGAGCCGCGACGAGGGATACCCCGGCGACATATGGTACCGCGACTTTTACCGCGATATCGGGTTCGACTTGGATTTCGACGAGATTCGCCCGTTCCTTTTGGACAGCAAGACCCGCATCCATACCGGGTTCAAATACCACCGCATCACCGGCCCAGGGGACCAAAAGGAACCCTATGATCCGAACATCGCCCAGGAGCGGGTCGCCACTCACGCCGAACACTTCGTTACCGAGCGGCGAAATCAGGTGGTGCGTCTGGGTCCTTCCGATGGCCCCAAGCCGATCATGGTCGCGCCCTATGACGCGGAATTATTTGGCCATTGGTGGTTCGAAGGCCCACAGTGGCTTGAATCGGTCCTGCGCCTCGCCGCCCAAGGAGATGGGCCGGTCACGCTGGCGACCCCCGGCGACTACCTGGCCGACAATTCGCAACTGCAAAAAGCCATGCCCTCGGCTTCCAGCTGGGGTGACAAGGGCCACAACGAATTCTGGCTAAACCCGGGCAACGATTGGATCTATCCGCACCTGCATGGCGCCGCCCAGGCCATGCGCGACCTGGTGCATCGTCATGGCGGAGCAGACGTGGGCAGCCCTGAGTATCGCGCCCTGCAACAAGCCGCCCGATCGTTGCTGCTCGCCCAGGCCTCCGATTGGGCTTTCATCATGAAGGCCGGAACTTCGGTAGACTATGCGCTCAACCGAACCCGCGACCACCTGGCTCGTTTTCAATACCTGGAAAAAGCCCTGGACGACGGCGACATCGATGAACGGCGCCTGCAAGCGCTGGAGTTCATGGACAACATCTTCCCGGACATCGATCCGGGTCTCTTTGCCTGAAAGACGGAGCACGTCCCATGTATATCGTGATGGTCTCTTCAGAATGCGCGCCCGTCGCCAAGGTTGGCGGTCTTGGCGACGTGGTCCCCGGATTGGCGCGGGAACTGGCCATTCGCGGCAATTCGGTGGAGGTTATCCTCCCCATGTACGATTGCATGCGCTATGACCGCATCTGGGGCCTGACGCAAGTCTTCGAAGACCTGTGGGTGCCTCACAACGACACCTGGATCCATTGTTCGGTCTTCTTTGGCACCGTTGACGATATCAAATGCTATTTCATCAAACCTCATTCCAGTGAAAACTTCTTTGATCGGGGGTTGTTCTATGGCGCCCCGGACGACGCGGCGCGCTTTGCTTTTTTCTCCCGGGCAACATTGGAATTCATGCTCAAATCTGGCAAACACCCGGACATCATCCATTGCCACGATTGGCAGACCGGTCTGGTCCCCGTCCTGCTCTACGAAATCTATAACGGCCTCGGCATGACCCACCCTCGGGTCTGCTACACCCTGCACAACGTCCACCACCAGGGCCAGTTCGGCGATCAAATTCTAACACAGGTGGGTTTAAACCCAGCCCATTTGATGACCCCAGAAAGGCTTTTGGATCATTCCTATCCTGACGCGGTGAACCTGATGAAAGGCGGCATAGTCTATGCCAACTTCACTACCACCGTGTCGCCGCGCTATGCCGACGAGATCCGCTCCAGCGACCTGGGACACGGATTGCAGCATACCTTGGGGGTGCACCATGAAACCTTCGGCGGTGTCCTGAACGGGGTCGATTACAATGTCTGGAACCCGGAAATCGATCCGCATATCCCGCACCAATACGGCCCGACCAATATCGAGCCGAAGTTCGACAACAAGGCGGCCTTGCGTCATCGGCTGATGTTGCAGGACAAATTCAAGCCCATCGTTGCCGTGATCAGCCGCCTGGACCCGCAAAAGGGCGTGCACTTGATCCGTCACGCCTTGTTCCACACCCTGGCCAATGGCGGTCAGTTCGTCCTTCTCGGATCCGGCTCCGACGCGGGAATCAATGATCATTTCTGGGAACTCAAGCACCACCTCAACGACAATCCCGATGTTCATCTGGAAATCGGCTATGACGATGAACTGGCCCACCTGATCTATGCCGGATCGGACATGATGCTGGTTCCCAGCGCCTTTGAGCCTTGCGGCCTGACCCAATTGATTGCCATGAAGTATGGAACCGTGCCGGTGGTGCGGGAAACCGGCGGCCTGGCCGACACGGTATTTGATGCCAATCACGCCCACAAACCCTACAGCGAGCGGACCGGCTACACCTTCCATCACTTTGACAACGCCGGGCTGGAAAGCGCGCTCGGACGGGCACTGGGGTTATGGTATCAGTATCCGCGCTACTTCAATCAGTTACGCTTGAACGGCATGCATAAGGATTATTCCTGGAACCATCCGGGCACCAATTACATGAACATTTTCAACTGGATCAAGAACTAGGACACAGGTCCGGCGGAGGTTTTTCAATGCGGAACGCGATCATCGGAATCATCATCGGAGTGGTTCTCGGCATGGTCCTTGGCACGTCTGTCATTGCGCCGCGCATTCCCCAGCCGGAGATCGTGCCCGAACCGGAGGAAGCCGCCGCAAAACCGGACCCAGCCCCACCGGAACCTCTCAAAGCCCACACGCATAATTGGAATTTGGCCAGCACCATTCCACCGGATATGCCTTTGTACGGTGAGTCGGTCACCGGGCTGGTCGAACGGGTCGCACACCTGCTGACCGGCGACCTGGAACTGCGTCTGCACAAACCCGATGCCCTCATCCCCATCGGCGAAACCCTTCAGGCAGTGGCCTCGGGAACGGTCGAAGCGGCGTTTGCCCCAGCATCCTTTTGGGCCGAACAGTCCCCCACCCTCGGTCTGATTGGCGGCGCCCCCTTCGGCCTTGGCCCCGCCGAGTTGCTGGCCTGGCTGGACAAGGGCGGCGGTGCGGCATTTCATCGCCAAGCCTATGAGAAATTAGGCGTTGTGGCTCTTGCTTGCGGCATCGACGGTCCCAGAGTCAGTGGCTGGTACGAAAAGCCAATCCGCAATCTATCTGATTTCAAGGACATGAAGATCGGCGCCTCAGGTCTGGAGGCGAGCTTGTTCAAACGCCTCGGTGCCGAGGTTCGACACCTCACGCCCGCCGACATGGTCACGGCCTTGAAGCTGGATGTGGTGGACTCTGTTGTCGCCCTGATGCCCTCCGCGGACCAATCCTTGGGATTGGGCAAGCAGGCGCCCTATTCCTATTGGCCCGCCTGGCATCATCAAGGGGGGGTGCTTGACCTGCTGGTTCATCCTGAATCCTGGGAGGCCTTGTCGCCACGACTGCAATCCGCGCTGGCCACGGTCTGTTCCGCCAATATGCGCCTGGGTCTATCTCAAGCGATGGACCAGTTTGAACCGCTAAAGGCGCAGCAAATGGGCGAAACACCCCCCGCCTCATGGACCAACGAGCTATTGGCTGAATTCCGCGCCGAATGGGACAAGGATTCGGAACGATTGGCGGCCATGGACAAGCTGTTTGCCAAAACCCGGGAGTCTCAGGCCAAATTCCGCCATCGCCAAGCGATTTGGCACGACCTGGCGCGACACGCCCCAGGCGAAAAGCCAGAAAAATAGGGTCAGAATAGGCTCAGCCGTCCGTGCCGGTACCAAGAGACTGGTCCGAGGGCAGCTCGTTCATTTTGGTGAGGAGGTATTCCAGGTCGTCACTTTCAAATTGGACCCCGAGATCATCGTAATGGGTCAACACCCGCTCGATGATCCGCCGCGCATAACGCTCACGGTCCCGCTCACCGCCGTCCAGAGAGGTCTGGCGCATGGCCTCGATGGCCGCCTTGACCGCCGGGTAGAACCTCTCCGGCAGTTCTGCCTTGCGGCAAATTCCCTGCAATCCCAACAAACCATCGTCATGAATGAGGAGACGAGCGTTTTCCAACGGAATCTCCGCCAACCGGGACATGGAAAACTCGAAGAATCGCAAATCTCCCATGCATAGGGCCCGGACCATGATCGACGGAGTCAGGCGACCGGTCCGATCCATTTGCAAAACCATGCGGATCAACTGTTCATCGGTTGAATCCGCGCCGATGCCCAATACCGCCCGCTCGCGACCGGCCAGAAACAGATCAGAGGCCATATGGTCCGATAGATCATGGCGCGACGCCAATTCAGCCTGATAATGTGCTGAAAGGCGCGTGACAAGACGTTCAATGACCGTTGCCGGAAGAGCAGGCCGCGAGACCATGGCCCCTTGCACCGCATCACTATGGCCGAAATTGTCGACCACTTTTTGCAACGAAGGCTCAGCGATTTGCGCGCCTTCGTTGGAGACCAAGGTCGCCACCACGGACTCATCACCACTATCCACCAGCGCATCCGACAGGCCTTCGGAAACGGATTTCCGTTGGGCGATGGCCATTTGTTTGTCGGCCCCCTGGCTGCGTACGATCTCGATCAGATCTTCGTCGGTAAGAACGTCGGAAAACTGCAGCACCGGAAGCGAGACGGATTCCACGTCATTGGCCAAGGACTTGGCCACATCATAGGGAATGGAGGGATTGTCCTTCAGGCTCTCGGCCAGGGCCTCGCGAACGCGCACCTGCGCATCTTTGACCATCACCCGAAAGATATCCTCGGCAATGGAGCGTTCCTGCTCCGAAAGGTTTTCGAGACCGAATTGTTTGGCGATTTTTTCCGCCGTTGCCGCACGGGCCTCCGGCGACGGGTCGCTCAACAGGGCCGCGACGTCTTTGCTGCTCAGCATTTGATTCTCATTGTTCACGTCTCGAAGCCCCACCGCGCCTGACCTATTCAAGCGACAAATATCAAAGCCCAAAGGTTGGTTATGTCCCGAAGGATTACATATTCACCGATCATTGACAATAACATGAAAGGTTAGCGTATGAGGCCGACTTCGCGATAGTAGCGCCGGGCCCCGGCATGCAATGGCGCGCTCAAACCCGCTCTCACCATTTCCGGCTTGGACAGATTGGCGAAAGCCGGATGCAGATCTTTGAAAGCGGCAAAATCTTCGAAAACGGCCTTGACCAATTGGTAAATCGTATCCTCTGAAACACTCGCGGAAGTGACGACCGTCGCTCCGACACCGAACGTTTTCACATCTTTCTGGTTGCCCCGGTACATCCCGCCCGGAACCACGGCGTGGCGGTAATAGATATTATCTTGCACCAATCGATCGATTGCGGCACCACTTACTTCGATCAGACGGCTCTCACAAGAGGTCGTGGCTTCCATGATGGAACCGCTGGGATGACCAACGGTAAAGACCATGGCATCGATCTTGTTCTCACAAAGCGCCTTGCTCTGCTCGGATGAGCGCAATTCGGCCGCGAGCGCGAAATCGGCCGATGTCCAGCCCAGAGCCGCCATGACCACTTCCATGGTGCCGCGCTGCCCGGACCCCGGATTGCCCATATTCACCCGCTTCCCCTTGAGACCGGCCAGATTGGTGATACCGGAATCCGCCCGCGCCACCACGGTGAAGGGCTCCGGGTGCAGGGAAAACACGGAACGGAGATCCTCATAGGGACCATCCTCGACGAATGGGCCGGTACCATGGACTCCGTGATGGTGCCAGTCCGACTGGACCACCCCCAATGTCAAATCACCGCCGCGAATGGTGCGGACGTTATAGACCGAGCCGTTGGTGCTCTCCACCGTACATCGAATTCCGTGATCCTTGCGGCCCTTATTGACCAGACGGCATATGGATCCGCCCGCGGGATAGTAAACGCCGGTCACTCCGGCGGTGCCAATGGTGATGAAGCGGTCGGTTTCCTTCTTGGGCACCGGACCTAAGGCCGCCTCCTCCGCCTCTTGGTCGCAGGCCGCGACGGTCATCGACAGCGCCAATGCCGCCAGAATGGCAACGGTCTTCCGAAGCATTGTGTGAATCCCCTTGGTCTGATTCCACGCAGTCTATCAACTTCCCTCACGCAGCCCAAGGATCCTCCGCGCATCTTCTCCGCTGGCCGCGGGGCGGCCCATCCTCTCGAGCGTTTCCCGCACCCGGACCACCTGTTCGGCATTGTCAGCCAGGGGTTTACCATAGGGAGTCGTGGTATTGTTCTCAAAGCCGATGCGGACATGGCCCCCCAGGGCCGCCGCCGTGGCCGCGCAGGCCACCTCCGACCGCCCGAAAGCGCAAACCATCCAGCTGCCTTCGTCTCCCCCCGCCATCTCCAAAAAAGGAAAGATGGCCGCCGGATCGCCGGGCGCGGAATCCGTATAACGCCCCAACACGTAAAGGACCGCCGGTCGGGTACCCGGAATGAACTTTCTGCGGCGCAGATCGCGGAACTTCATGGCATCGTCCGGCGTATGAAGAATGTATTGCGTGGCGATGCCCTCATCGGCCATCCAGTCCAGAAAATCGGCAACAACATCCAGGTCCGCCTCGGCCATCAGTTCCCGTACCGCCAGCGAGACGGCGTCAGGACGCAACTGCCGGACCACCTCCATCTGCCCTTGCGGTTCATAGATCCCGCCGGCCTCGGTGGTGATTTGCACCACCATGCGATCTTCCACCACCTCCTTCACGGCCGCCAGGGCCTCGCGATACAGCCCGGCATCGAGCACATGGCGTTGCTCGGCATCACGCACATGCAGATGGATCATCGAAGCGCCCGCCGATAGACAGTCCTTGGCACATTGGGCCAATTCAGCCGGCGTGACGGGAAGAGCCGGATGATCGGCCTTGGTGCGTCGCGCCCCGTTGGGCGCCACGGCGATAACAACCGGTGCGTTGATCATGATATGTCTCCCCTGCCCGTTGAAATAACGAGCATGGGTGCGGGCGGCCCCGGCTGTCAATGCGAGGAGTCAAGCCACGGCGAATACCGCCTGGTCGATGGAGTCCTGTTAGTGGAGCATCAGCCCATGAGACGCGCGGTCTTCAAAGAAAGCCACATTGCCTTCGGTCTGAATCATGGTCATGGCCGCCTGCAGGGCTTCCTTGTCCGACGTAAAGGGTCGATACCACTCAACGGAAATCCCTTGATCGTTCACAACCTCCAAAGACCAGAATTCTTGCTCGGCCGATCGAAAGATATCGATCATGAAAACATGGGACATGAAGGGAAATTTGCAGGATAGCTCGGAAGTGATTCGCTCTGTGGTCATGGAAGATAATCCCCCGTTCCTTGGATACCCTATTATCCTAAAGGATATCACAAAGAGTCGCTGTGATTGAGGTCACAGAGCGGAACAGGAATTGAGGCTGTCGGCGGATATTGGTCGGGGAGACTGGATTAAAACACCCACCTCCCAGTATATTGATATATATGAAACTTTCAAAATTATGTGTACCGTTAGCCAATGTGTACCGGTACAGTACACCCGCAGAATCAGCGATACAAGCCCCTTGAACTAACACCCTTTCTAATTCTCCAGGGCCTGCCGCCCTGCCCTCCCCCAATACCCAAAAAAGGAAATGCAGATGACCTCACCACGGTTGCCCGTAAAGGGCCTCCGGGCGGTAGCCACGCCTGTGGACACTTACCACCGCCCGTCACAACGCGGAGTCGCAGCCCCAGATACATCCAAGGCAACCACTCTGGAGCAGCTAGGCAACGCTCTCAGCACCCTGAACCCAAAACTGGAAAACTTCTTTGTCACCCAGAGGAAACAGCAGGAAGCCGCCGCTCTGGCCCAAGGTGCCAAGGTATTTTATGACCGGAAGATCGGGGAGAACCAGCACGGCTGGAATTCCCTCATGGATAGCCTGAAGAAGTCCAACCCCGAGCAATTTGAAGAACTCCAGGGAGCCAACCCGCATGTGAAACGGGGCTATGAGCAGTCCTTTGCCAAACAGAAAGGCTTGGAGTTCCACGATTTCCTGTCCGATGAATACAGCAAGAACCCGGAGATCGACGGCAAGAGCCTGTGGGAAATCGACGACGCCGGTGCCATGGGCTCCTGGATGCACGAAATGCAGCGGACCTTTGCCGAAACCCACGGTATCAATGACATCGACGACGCCACCGCCTTGGACCATTTCTATCCCCAGGTCCGGGAGACACAGAAGAACTGGCTTCGAACCAACGTCTCCGAACGGCGCAAGCAGATGGTGGACAAGCGCCTGTCTCAGGTGGGTGAAGTTGTCACCTCAGCAATCTACGGCGCCATCGTGAATGATGGCTGGCTCCTGGACCCGGAGAGCGCCACCATTCAACTGGCCAAGGTGCTGTCCGAACAAGCCGACAAGGCGAAACAGGATGGTGTCCGCGACTTCAAACGGATCAATGATCAGGTCTTGTCCTCGGTCATTGCCGTAGCCAGGGCCAACAATGATCTCGATATTCTCGACATCCTGGAGCATGTGCAGACCTCCCCGGGGAGCTATCTCTCCCGCATTCCGGCCAACCGTGCCGCCATTGAGCAGGCCCGCACCGCCATCAAGAAGCAGGAACGGGAAGAGATCCTTTGGCGGGAAGGACGGGCAGAGAAGCTGCGGAAGAAGATTTCCGAGGCAGTCGTTGGTCCCGTCTATCAGCAACTGGATGACGCCCTCTTGGATCCCGAGGTAAGTGTTCATGATCTTCGGCAGGCGGTCAGTACCGCCAAGAAGCGCCTGAGTAAGAACAATCTGACAGCCGATGCCCGCACCCTGGAGGACTACTACAGCCGCATGGTCCGTAGTGAGCTGGATACACCGCTGGACGACTTCGCCTATTTCTCCATGGTGGATCGGATCATGCGCGGTGATGCCTCTCTCCAGGACATCTATGCGGGAACCGGGATCAGCTGGAATCAGGATATCGCCCGGCAGCTGACCCAGGACTATAAGTTCTACCATCGTCGCGAGGAGGATAAGGAAAACCGGCTGTCCGAGCAGGATAACCGAGCCCTGAACTCCCTCCGGGCGGTTCAGAACGGCTACAACTCCCGGATCAGACGGGCAGTCACTGGAGTGGATAGTCTCACGGCCATGACCGACACCGGCCTTGCCCGTCGTGCGGCTGAAGCCGAGCTGGCCTTCGCTGCCCGCTTCCGGACCACCCTGGACAAGCTGGACCATATCCCTGATGCCCTGGAGGCCTCGGAGATCGGGGACAAGCTCTATACCAGCATTATCAATGATCCCCAGTTCCTGCCCCCGGAGGCCTCGGATACCCCGCGCCGGGTACTCTCCCCGGAGGAAGGGAGCAAGGTGAAGGAAAAGTCCGGCAACGCGCCCTTCAACTCCAGCATGTGGGATGCCCTGCGGATGGCCCCGGATGCACTGAAGGCGCAAGCCGGGACACAGGGGATGTTCGGAGAGACCCGAGCGGAGTTTGAAACCTACGCCGACCTGTCCAGGGATGGCCTTGGGCCGCTGCCTCAGTTTGCCCAGAAGATGGGTATCAAGGTGGAAAACTTGATCCGGATGCAGATGCGGTTCTATCCGCAGCCTGAGAAATAGGAGGCACCCATGGACCCTTCTATCATCGTGACCGGTGTTCTGGTCAGTGTGCTGCTCTTGGTTCACCTGCCGTGGGATCGGTGGTGGGGCTGAACGAGTAAGACGGGGGCGGCTCTGGTGGGCTGCCTCTACTTGCTTTCTCGGCCCTTGTGGTTCATGCCCATCTTATCCATCACCTTGTCCAGTATAGGATTCGGATGCTTGGTGGCCCCTTTCGGCTCTTCAAGCTTGTCAGCGGGGTTAAATGTCAGCTCGAAGAAGGTTGCGGCTGCGATTTCATTCTCATATTCAGGCGCCTGTTCCTTGAAACCATCAACCCCCATTGCCAAGGAATACTTATACCTATAGTGCTCTTTCAATTGAAATAGGTGGTGGTGCTGCGCCGCGCTGAAGCGTGTCAGCCAAATCGCTGGCACCATCAGCAATACCAGGGCCAAGGTTTTCCCAAGATCAACGCCATCAGCCACAGCATCTATGGCTCCCTCAATCACCTCCCCTTTTGCAGCAACTTCAGGGCCGGTTTTGGCAGCCTCAGAGGTTTGAGTAATCACAGAAGGCGGGTCGCTGAGATCAATTGACTTGTACAGGTATCCTGCCAGCGGTAATGCAGAGCCAATAAGGAGCGTGATCGACACATAGAATGCAAGCTTGGCCCATTGTAGTTTGCCATTGATTTCCTCCAAGGTCTCACTGAATGTCGTAGCCAACCCAGCATTCGTTGCCCCCTTGAGCATCATGTTGGCCTTCTCTATGAGCTGGCCTGCCTCCTTGTTCTTCTCCTCCAAGGACAGCCCCAGATTGTCGGTTAGCTCCTTGTTGGTCTGATACTTGGCATTTCTTTCATCCAGCGCAGCCTGAAATTCCTCGAACTCAATACCATAACGCTCCACTGCCTGCTTGAGTGCAGCGGACTGGTCACTGACCTCGCGGACAGATGCAATCACGGTAGTCGATTCCTGATCCCGCTGGACAACGGCAGCCTGAAGCTCATTGACGTTCTTCAACGCCTTGGCAACCACTTCACAGGCGGAGTTCGCCTGTTCGGCGTGGTTGGTGGCATCGTTGAGTCGAAACGATGCCTCGGAAGTGATTTCTTCGATTTCGGCTCTTTTGGTCTCCGCATCGCTGAGAATTCCAGCCATGGCCTCCGCTGCATGAGCAAATGCGGAGTACCCAGGGCTGCTGACAATTCCGGCGATCTGGTAAAACTGGATCAGGACGGAATCCATTTTGTTGACCACGTTCTGAAGCAGCGACGCGAAATTGTGTTCTGCCCCGGTCGCCGCAATACGCACAACCCAGTTGCTTGGGGTTAGGGTGCTGACTGCGCCTTTCTTGTTACCCTCATCACTCCGTGCCTTCAGTGTCAATACGTCTGGAATAAGCCGATCCAGGTGGCTCTTCAGCCCTGTTATATGGGAATCAGGGATGGGCGAAGTGCTCTCCACGTCCTTGAGAGACTGAAGCAGGCCACACATGGCCACCACCCGCTCATTTACCTCCTGGAGCAGGAAGTTTGTCCCCGGGATCGGTGCTTCCAGGTTGAACCGCTCACCATTCGGAGCCTCAGCCTTCAGCAGGAACCTGTTGATACCCTCCCAGGACTCCTGGATCTGTTCACCCAGCTGCGCTGCTTCTGCTAGACGCTCTTGCATTCCCCTACCTCTCATCCGAATATTGTGTCAAGTATATACACCAATTTCGAGCGTCAGTGTGTGGTAATTGCCAAGCTTCTTTCGGGCCAAATTTCTGAGTGGGTATACGCTATACTCTCGTTGGAAAATTCCCCCCGGTGGGGTGCCCTCTTGGCGTCCAGCCAGCTGAGAGTGCCCTTCCCAGCTCCCCAGTGAATCCACCAGCAACTCTTCCTCCCGCGCTGCTCCAACGCGATTGACCATCCCGCCCAAACCCATTACAATACTCTCATCGTTCGTTGAGAGATATGTCATGGATAAGTTCATCGCCTACTATCGTGTCTCCACCAAGCGGCAGGGTCACTCTGGCCTCGGCCTGGAAGCCCAGCAGACAGCCGTGAAGGCATACCTGGAGGGCAAGGGCTGGCCTCCTGTCGAGGAGTTCACCGAGGTAGAGAGCGGGAAAAAGGCAGACCGCCCGGAGCTGGGCAAGGCTCTGACTCTATGTCGTATCCATGGTGCCACTCTGGTGATTGCCAAACTGGACCGACTGTCCCGCAACGCGGCCTTCCTCATGACGCTGAGAGACAGCGGGGTGAAGTTCGTGGCAGCCGACATGCCCGATGCCACGCACCTGACCGTGGGAATCATGGCCGTTGTTGCTCAGGATGAGGCAGAGAGGATCAGCGCGAGGACCAAGGCAGCCCTAGCAGCGGCCAAGGAGCGAGGGACGGAGCTAGGCGGCTTCCGGGGATACGTCCCCACGGATGATGATAGGACCAGGGCCACCGAGGCCAAGAAGGAGAAGGCCAGGGCCTGGGCTGCGGACCTATTGCCAATCATTGAAGAGATCAGGGCTACGGGGGTGGACAGCCTGGGTGGCATCGCAAGGGCATTGAACGACCGGCGCATTCCCACTGCACGGGGCGGAAGGTGGCAGGCGGTGCAGGTGAAGCGGGTATTGGAATCCGGGTGACACCTCAGTGATACGTGTGCGGCTGCGAGCTGCCTTGCCTGTCTTTTGTACCATTTTTTTCTGTCTATCACGGGCTGGCACCACCGGTGCTCCAGTTGGAAAATGGTGTGGGTGGATTAACCACACATCAAGTTCGTAATACATCATATTCTACAGCATTCTATTAAGTTGCACTTAAGCCCCCACCCGTTGCTGCGTTAGCAACCAATGGGAGGCTAACCTCATCTAGATACATCTCATACAATCACGAAAGGAAGAACGGCATGACCGTTGAACCGAACATATTTGTCGAGTCCATGACCAAGCGCTGGTCCACGCTTGGCAACACTCCCAGCCCACGCTTGCAGGCCGTGTGGCGCATCATGGCTGAAACTTTCAACACTCAAATCGAGAACCACGACAGTGACCAAGCGACTCGCTGGAGGGTCTTGAACCCGGAAACCGGCGCGGGGAAGACGCAGGGCCTCTCGGTCTACTGCTCCTTGCTCGCTGAAGAGGATCACCCCGGAGTTCTGATCATCACCCGGATGAAGGTCCAGGCGGATGAGATCGCCGACACGATCAACCTATTGGCCGGTGACGAAGGTACCGCCCTCGCCTACCACAGTGACAACCGCGTCCCGGTCATCAACCTGCTTCACCATCCCGTCCTAGTCATCACCCACAAAGCCTATGAAATCGGCATGGACGCGGTAAACCGTGGTCAACCTGAAGCGTCGAACTGGGACAACTACCACGCTTTCAAGGAAGGTCAGCGTAGGTTGGTGATCATTGATGAGGCCTTGGATATCTTAGAAGAGGCCCGGGTCAACCTGGACAAGGTGAACCATGTCTTGGGTCTGATCCCCTCCAAGATCCAGGAAGAACACCCGCTCCAGATTGAAGCCGTGAATTGGATCAAAGATATATTCGAAGAGATGCAGAAGCGTGGAAAAGGCCGTACTGAGAACCACAGCCGGGCGCTCTACAATGGGCATTTGGATTATCCTGAGAGTCGGGACATGTCTTGCCTACGTCGTGCCCTTGTTGGCGTTCGGTTCGACCTGAGTGTCAGTGGCAGAGAGGATGCTGCCGAAAACCGCCGTATCCGGATGAAGATCGACGGATACCTGAAGGACATCCAAGCCATCATGAGCCATTGGAACTGGTACACCAAACTGTCGACCGAGGGGCACACGATCAACACCGCCCGCATGATCATCCCTGAAGATATCAAGGGAGCGGTGGTTCTGGATGCTACAGCTTCCGCCAATGTGGTCTATGACCTGTTCGACCGAGCGACCTTCACCGAGACCCCAAGGTGTCGGAAGTACGGGAACGTGACCTTGCACGTCTCCAAGGGGCATTCGGTGGGCAAGGTATCACTGACCAGGAAGGCCAAGGACGTGGCTGAGAAGCTGTTCAGCAACATCACCGAGAAGTTGGGCGAGGACCGGAAGGTCTTCATGGTCTGTCATCAGGCCCTAGAGCCGCATCTGATCCAATACCAGGATGCCCACTTCAGTTCATACGACGTGGGCCATTGGTGGGCGTTGGACGGTCGCAACGACTGGCAGGACTATGACGCTGCCGTGATTTTCGGTTTGCCCTACAGGGATCCGACATGGTCAGCAAATGCCTTCATGGCCCTACAGGGGCAGCGATCAACCAGCTGGCTGAACAGCGATGGAGATCGCCCGTTCAAGACCTACCGTGACATTCGGCAGGCTCTTAACACGGGGCATATCGTGGTGTCAGTGATCCAGGCCATCAATCGTATCCGGACCCGTCGTGTGATCGACGAAGATGGAAACTGTAGTACAGCTGATGTGTTCCTCCTACTGCCTGGGGGCGAGACCGGGGAGACCATTCTTGAAGGGATTGCACGGGAGATGCCGGGAATTGAAGTGGTGGACTGGAAGTTCAAGGACGCCACCCGCAAGCCGCGACGGTCAAACCATGCAGAAGCTCTGGTCCGGTACATGGTGAGTATGAGACCAGGGAAGAAGGCAGTCACTCGGGTACGGGAGGAACTGGGGATCCCGTCGTCCACCTGGGAGCGGCTGACCGTGCGTCTCAAAGATCCTGAAGATGAATTGGCAATTCGATTAGAGGAAGTGGGCTGTCGGTACATCCTGGGGAATGTCGGAAGGCGGGTTCATGCTTTCCTGACCAAGGACGAACGACCACGGGTGACCCCCATATAATCCACCCCCTCCTCTATAGGGATAAGTGGGGGCCATCGATCAATCAATCCTACCCCGCCCTTCTCTTTGGTCACCACGATCAGTGGCCCGGGCGTAGCAACTCTTGTCCATCATCAGCAGGCTTCAGTGTCACCGCCCGATGAGCTGAAGTGGAGACCAGAAAGGGTGGCGGGGTACAGGGAAGCACGATCAGTGGCCCCAGAGATCAACCTCAGTCGGATTTATCTCTCCGGTTCCCTCTCTCTCTGCGCCTCAACCACGGCCTGCGCTTCATCACGCTCCTGGGTCAGGCGTTCAACTTTGGAGCTGAGAATTCCCATGGCCTTCAGGACTAGTTCATCCTCGCTCATCTCCCCCGTCTTCACCTTCTCCTCACCCATGATGTAGGCTCCGTCCTTGCGGATGGTCGGGAGGACTTCGCGAGTTACCCAGTCCTGGAACGGTTGGGCCTTCTCCTTATCGGAGCGCATGATGAGTTTGTAGAGGCCAGACTCAGGCACGATCAGGGTCATCGGATGGAGACCCCCAATGTTGTTGGGGCTCACTTCGCGGAGCTGCGCCACCTCATCTTGGTGCAGGTGACGAACAGCCATCGTGGTGTTCACGTCTACGCGCCCGTGTCTCTCTCGAATGTACGATCCGAGAACATAGCAAACGTCCACTGCGACGAACCACGGCTCGTCATCAATGGTCACCACGCGGATCTTGTGGAGGTCTGCCTCGGTGTAGGCACCCACTATTCAGAATGGTGGGTGGTCTGACAATCTGCCCGACTGACTTGGTGAACAGCAGGTCCAATGTTCCCCCGCACATTATGCTGGGAAGACCGTCATCCAATCGTTGAAAAAGACATCACCCGCCCTGCGGCAACCCGCCTGAGACCTTCTCACATGTGGGAAGTTCTTTCGTAATATCAATAGCATAGATAGAATTTTTCAGACATACAAGGCTGGTATTCTCTGACTCGCTGACTCATTGTCTCTCCTCCACTTCAACAGAATCCGGAGAACAAGCCTGTGTCCATCAACATCAAGAACACCTTTGTCATTGAGCTGCACCGCTGGTCCATCTTTCTCATCGCCCCGTTGGTGGGAGACCTCTTCCTCAGCCGCCACGTCCTGGCAATCAATTCCAAGGAGTATTACTTATCCTAATACCATCAAAATTATTAGGTTGCACTTAAGCGGGAGCAGAACCGCCACGGCAGCCTGTCTCGGTTCCCTCGCCTTCCTCACCAGCGCAATCATGCGCATCCGACATCCGGAAAGGACCCCAAGACATGAACAACACCACTGCACTGACCCGTACCCCCCTGTCCCTCCTTGCGAACGCCATCAACCACCACCATGACCTCGTGAAGTCTCACACCAAAGGGATGCTCCTGGAGGCACAGGCTGCCGGGGAGAAGTTGCTCCAGGCGAAGAAGGAAGTGGAGCATGGAGAGTTCAAGCCGTGGATCGCTGAGAACTGCTGGTTCAGCTACGCCACAGCGAAACGCTACATGCGGGTCGCCAAGCTCCACGACAAAGGGCTCAAGGTTGAGCCTTTTGAGGACGGCATGGCCGCCTTCCTCGACGCTCACGCTGAGAAGAAGGAACGTCCCGCCCAGCTAAACGCATCCCACTTCCACGAAGAGGACGCGGAGTATGTCCTCAAGCTTAACGCTCTGGTCGAGCGTGGTGTCGGTGGAGAGGCCGACAACGCCGCTCGGAAGCTGGATGTCCACGCTGCCCGCTTCGGCATGACCGGTGAAGAGGTGGTCGAGAAGGCGCTGAAGGTGAAACCCGAGGTGGTCGAGAACCCGATTGAAGATGCCATGAACGCGGAGGTGGAACGGCTGCTGAAGCCGTATCTGAGCATGAACAAGGGCGAGCTTCTACATGTGATCCTGGATTTCGTCCTGGCACAGGGAGGGAAATGACATGACCGTACAACTTACAACGAAGCAGAAAGCCGCACTCTTTGATCGGATGCTTGAAGAGGGTGGTGTCGAACCCCAGTACCTGATTGCCGACATGAGCACCTCTCTTGCTGACGCGGTGCGGAAGAAGTCCAAGCACACCTTCACCAGTGAGAACACAGGGCTGACCATCACCTCTTTGTTCGCTGTGTTACAGGCCATGGGGTTCACCTACAACAAGCGGTCGCCGACTGCACGGCAGCGGTGGGCACAGGCGGGGGACATCGCTGCATCGTTCCCGTCCTTCCAACGCATCCCACTTCCACGAAGAGGACGCGGGAGAAGCACAACCTTTCGCACAAATTTTTCATAAGACCTCAATCATAATCAATTAAGTTGCACTTAAGAAGGACATGATATCGTTTCGCTCCCTGTTGCGATGGATTGTCCAGGATCTGGGAACCGGCATTGATGCAGGCGTAGCAGTTCAGCACCGAGGTGAGGACCGCACAGTCCAGCTTGGAGGCCTCCGTTGAACCGGCGATCACCGCCGCTCCTGCCGCGTTCCCAGTTCCACTTTTATCAGCGCTCTTCGAATCCCATTTCCTTTTCTATCTCTGCAAGTTGGAGGGGTTGCCGCTTTGATGTATCAGCGGTGCCCCTCTTTTTTCGCATGTGATATCGGATTGAATCGAAGACCGCTCCTCTCCCCATGAACTTCCAACCAATGGAGGACCCGGAGCCTTGAAGCGTACCCTAAAGACTGGGAGCAACCCAGCACGACGCCTCTTCACACCCACCCCCGCGATTGCATCCGTCCAGGCATCCTACAGCGACTTGGTCGGCACCGACGTGAGCCTGTCTGTATTGCTGGCCCGCGCCGTTGAAGTCCTGGGCAGTCACCTAACACAGACTTCTCCAGGCATTGAAGCAGCCGCACTGGAAAGGATCACCAGACCATGAACACAAAAATCAAAACCGCCAACCTGGAGCAGTTGAAAAGCCTCTGGCAGTCCCTCCTTGATCGGCTGACAGAAGCCCTGAGCAGCTCAGAGAAATGCACCGCTTACCAGCTCTATGTCGCCCGACAGTTCCTCAAGGACAACGGGATCAACGCCGATGCCCTAGTCTCCAACAACAAGAATACCATGGCCGCGCAGCTGGAAACGCTGAAGGACATCGATCTGGACATCGATCTGGGCGGAGATGGACAAGCCAGTTCCTGGGGTGAAGAAGAAAAGTTTCACTAAAAGGACCACGACCATGGACAGAGAAGACCTGTACCGCCGTCTTGAGCGGAACAAAGGGCGGGAATGCGCCGTGTACCGGTGCTACCACCATGTCTCCGGGCTTGGTCAGTACTGTAGAAAACACGCGAACTGCCGCCATGCCCACGGCCACCCTCTCTGACGCCGCGTCAAAAGCTCCGAGCTAAGGCCCCACTTCAAGATGGCAAAGGAGTTCATTCACCTCAACAGCGACCACACCGGCATTGTGAAAGCCTGTGAATTGCTCCAGGGGATGACCCGCCATGCCGTCTGTTCAGACAGTCTACCCAGCCATGCTTCCCCCAAACAGAGGGCGGATCGGTGGCTCTCCCGCATGAGGGAGCAAGGGATTGATCCAAAAGACATGCTTGCCGTCGTTCTGTCTGTCCACCTCCTGCGTAAGTTCAGCCCGGGCACGTTCCAAGACACTCAGCACTTCAATCACCAACTGACACGGCGGCTATTCGAAATTGTGCGTCCCCGGTCCAAATTATCAACAACCGGGAAGAGCATATTATACGACACCGTAACCCCAAAAATCCGGGATTACATGACAGAGCGGCTTAAACCGCTGGATCTTCTACTTCATCGCATGGTGGATGAGATCGACAGCAGGCAGCCCAAACTTATCGAGGGATCAGAGAACCCGTTCCTCAACTGACATCCCACCAAAATCAACTTGTAGAGAAGGATACCCACACCATGGGAACCACTGTAGTAACCCCGGATGGCACGTTCAGCCACCCGAACGATGCTGGAGGCAAATCAACTGCCCCGCCCCCCGTCACCGCTGTTGACCCAGAAGGTCGGATCACCCAGGCAAGAAGCGAAGGTGGGCGCCGCCTGACCGGGGACAAGATCACCGAGAATGACATTGTCTCCATCAACGGAGGTGAATCCACCATTAAGGCCTGGGAAGCAATGGGCTATCTCCAGCGCAACCACGATGGTTCGTTCTCCATGACGGATAAGGCCACCGGTATGGACAAGCTGCGTCCGAAGGGCATCAAACCCGGCAACCCTACTGAAGCTGCCCCCGAGACCGGGGAGGCAGCCTCCGACGATGAAGATACGGATCAGCCCGCCATGGAAGGGCTAGACGGAGATACCGAGACCTTGATTACCGAAGTCGCCAATGGAGCCCAGCCCAGCGACGTTCTGAGTTCCATCATGTCCGTAGCCAAGACTGGCGAGTTCAATCAAGCCGCAATGGGGCGCATTGCTTCCTCTTTGGGGCAGGAACCGGAAGCGGTGATGGAGAAAGCGAACAGCGTCCGTGCTGCCTTCGAATCCCAGGCCATCCGAACTGTTGAAAAGACAGGCCTGAGTAGCGACGACGTGTTCGGTTGGGCCTATGAGCATGAACCGAAGATGATGCAAGAGGCAATCCGGCAACATACCAATTACCGCCATACCGAGGGCTACCAGCCGGTCATTCAGAAGTACGTCCAGAACCTGGATACGATCAATCCGGACATGATCCTGAACGCCCAGTTCGGTGAAGGTGTCGAAGCTTTCCGGGACGACGGGGGACGGATTGTTCTCAAGTCCGAAAAGGGCACTGTTCCTTGGAAGACAGCGGTACGGATAGGGATGGTCTCTCTTGGCCGCGCCCGATGAACCGGTAGCAGGCATCAAGTGTATGTCGTGGCTGTGGCCGCCAGACTGGAATGTGTTTCAAGAGGTAGTCGGCCAACGCCACGGCGGGCTGCCCTTCCGCATCCTGTGGTTCGACAACGGGGAGCAGGTTCGACAATTCACTGTTCCAATCCACGGCTACGACACCTGACCAACAAGAACGAAAACACAAGACGGGAAACACAATGCCCGAGTTCGAATGGCAGACAGAGAAAGCCTTGAAATGGCGGCGGAAGGATACGGCGACATGCCGCGCTGCCCGCCTCAGATCCAAATACCCAGACTATGACCAGACCAAGGACCCCTATGGGCCATGGTTTCAAGCATTCCAGAGTACGAGAAAGGAACGAGCGTATGAGCGCGATTTCACAAGACGAACGCCTGAAAGCAGGCAAGACGACGATTCAGGTGAATCGATCAGGCCCCCGAACCCGGGTAAGCTTCGTTGATTCCCGTGGCCGCGAGGTGGTCACCTACGATGACGAAGTGGTCCGCTTGGTCGAGACCATCCGTGATGGATCGGGCGAAGTGCAGCCCATCAAGCGGGTTGAGAGTAAGGGCCTGACTGATGTGAATACCGGCAAGCCCCGGCTGCCCAAAGGCTGGGAATCCAAGATGATCGATTTCAGGCTTCCGCCCGGCTTCCGGTACGGTTGATCAATGAAGGATAAAGTCAGGATGCAATTCAAGAGCCAGAAAATGGTGACCCTGCTCAATGGGGACACCCAGACCGCCACGCATACCACGACCACTGTATTTCGGGATGGTACGCGGAAGGTCACCACCACCAGCTATCCGCTTACGCCTCAAGAGGTCAACAGCGTTCAATCTGTGCCAGAAGACGATACCGCGAAGAGCTACAGCAGCCTATCAATCCCAGCGGTTGAGGCCGAACCTCATTTCGGTGATCTGAAATTCCCGCCTACTTCGATCCCAACAGACGACAGCGAGACCGAGGACAGTGGTGATGGTGAAGATTTCCACCGGAGCGATGTAACCAAAATCAAGCAGAATGAAAACGGCTCCTATGTGGTCTGGTTCTGGGATGGCTCCTGCCATGAGCTGCCACCCGAGGACCACGTAAAGTACCTCTATGACATGCTCCGGGACCTCAACGAAGCCAAGCGCATGGTGCACTGACCGCCCTTGCCCCTCTCAATCAGATGAAGGAACTCTCTCCATGCTCGCAGGCAATCAAACCAAAGTCACAGTTCGCAGGGCTCTCGGTCCCTCTGGCAATTCCGCCAAGGGTCTGGAGATCACCCGCTATGGAAACGGTGGAATCACTTTCACCGATGTTCGCGGGCATACCGTCCGCACCGACTCCAACGAAGCCATGACCAAGTTGTTCGAAGCCCTGAAGGCTTTGAGCTGACTCCAGGCCGTTGGAGAAACGACAACGATAAAAAGAACACCGCCCCACCCCCTCATGACATTTTTGAAGAGGCTCCGACGCGGCGAAGCTGCGGCTCGCTGGACCCGAATCACTTCAGGTGCCCATGAGGTGGCAACTTTCTGGCTTCCATGGCGACCCCACACTGGGGACCGTGGGAGCCTATTCTTCTTCTTCCGCTTCTAGCTTCACGTCCGACAGCTCCCCGATTTCCGCCTCAACCCGCTTAATTCCCTCCAGCAGCATCTTCCGGCCTTTGTGGCCTCGGTTGTAGACAGCAGCAGCGAGTGTGGGCGCGGTATGGCCCATCATGCGAGACCATTGGACAGGATCGAGCCCGGCATCTTCGCAGGCACCAGAGAAGGTTCGACGTATACTATAGGTGTCCACGGGCAGGCCCTTCAGTGCCTCACGCCTCCAATCATTGGCATGGCGTTGCAGCCGGTCCCACCGCTTTCCATCCACCCCTTGCGGCTCGACATCGTGGAATAGCAGGCCCTTCTTAGCCTCTTCCACGCGCCTCTTCAGCACAGCGACTGCCTCCTTCGAAACCACAGGCATGACGCGTGTATTGGATTCCGTTTTTCCTTTGAGGATGGTCAGCCACCCCACCTCCTCTTCCTCATCAAACAGGACCCTGTCCGTGGTCAACCGGCAAATATCATCCTGACGAATGCCGGTGTGCCAGAACAAGGTAAGGACATCGAATACCGCCTGTTTGTATTTGCTCTTTCGGGTATCAACAAAGGCGCGGTACTTCGCAGCCTCCTCAGCCGTCATGGCCCGAAGCTCTTTGACCGTGCTCCCCCGCTTGGCTTCCCCTGGTACATCCTGAAGGAGTTCGCCCCACGGGTTGGGGCCATCATGCAGCTTCCGGGCCTTCATCCACTTCCAAAGCCTGTTGAGGCTACCCACCTTCCGGTTCAGCGTGTTGGGGGCAATGACCGACTTGTTACGGGTTGGCGTGGCCTTGAGATGATCCCACCAACGGACGGCAAGATGCTCATCCACGTCTTGGGCCGGGATATCGCCGGACCAGTCAATGAAGGCCTGAATATCCCGCTCATACTGGTACATCGTCCCCTTCTTGATCCCCGTCGCGGCCACCTTCCATTTCTCAAGGGCTATGGACAACGGGACGGCCTCATTGGTGGCGATCCTCCAGAAGCGGGATGCTGCGGCAGGCCCCTTGCGCTTCTTCACTCGCTCTGTCTCAGCCTCCAGTGCATCCCAGAAGCCCGGGTTGTCCATCTCTTGGGACATAGCCAGAGCATCTTCAGTGGGATCATCCAAGGTGGCCAGCTTCGCCTGGATTCGGGCGATCACCGATAGCTTCTTCCGATTGGCCTCCCGGAGATCCCGTGTGTCGAGACCAACGACTACCTCTTTCAACCGCTTCGTTCGGCGGTTGAAGGCCTTCGCAGCCAATTCCTGGAGTTCAAAAGGGACGAAGACAACAGCAGCCCACCCGCCGCCGCGTCTCTTTTTCAGGTTTCGAGTGTTCATGTCATCGCTCATATGTGTAAGGTTACGGTACACACACGGACACGTACACTTCTTTTTTTCTTTTATATATCAACTACTTATAAGGTTTGGTCGGGGAGACTGGATTCGAACCAGCGACCCTCTGCTCCCAAAGCAGATGCGCTACCAGGCTGCGCTACTCCCCGCCGGGGGGGACATTACCGGCTGAAACAGATTCCCACAACCCACCGGTTGGGGGGCCAGCTCTCAGGCGACCAATTGCCCACGCCGGGCCGACGTGGCGTGCCAATGGGCATTGGAACAGTTCTGAATCATCTCGACGGCGTGGTTGTGAACAAAATCAAATACCTGATCCATTGTCATGAAGAATTCGGCGTCCTCTTGATGCTTCAGGTGGCCAAGAATCACGTCCACCAAAGGACCACCGCCGGGATCGAAGCCGCGGCGCCAGGGTTTGGGGGAAAAGCTCTCATAGGAAAACAGGCTGATCACATGGCCCATGCGATGGGCCGAGGTCAACATCTGCATGGTGTAGGTCTTGAACTCGATTTCCAGCACATGGCAGAGATTGGCCGTCTTGCCCGCCAGCATACCGCCTGAAATCACCTCTTCGACCCGCGTTGAGAGACCGGGTACCGCTAGCCCTCGGGCAAAATCGTCAATCTCTTCCAAAACCGGTCGAATCGGCCCTTCAGGCATATCAGCACCGCAAATCACCACGGATTTATTGATGTCGTAGAAGCTATCAGGGGTAAAGGTAATGGTCATGCCTTGAGCTCCGCGTGCGCATTCTTGGCTGAATTTTTTTTCGTCGGCATAATGCACCGTATGTTATTGCATTGCAACAAATGCCTGCGTAAGGGAGCTTTGCGCGGGACGCAACTGCCAGCAAAAGTCAATTGCCGCCTGTCATGAACATGTCATGGCGTACATGATCACCAACGGCAATGCCCTGCCGCCGGGCGGTTCCCGCTGGCAGTTCAAGAACCGCGCGGACCGGCTGACCGGCTTCGATCATCCGTTGAGAACCCGGTTGCGTACTATGTTCCACGGCGACAATGCCGCCATGGGAATCGATGAATACCATATCCAATGAAATCAAGGTGTTCTTCATCCACATGGCAACGTTACGCGGGGTCTTGAAGTCAAACAGCATACCAGTTCCCTCGGGCATATGTTCCCGGAACATCAAGCCGCGCGCCCGCTGGTCGGGGCTTACCGCCATTTCAACTTGAACCTCGTGTCGCTTGTCCCCGGATTCAATCACCACCTTTGACCAATCGAAACGCACGGGTCCTTGGGCAGCAAGCAGCATCACTGCGAGCAGTAGAACCATGGGGTGCTTAAAAAGAGACAAGAAACGGGCCAGAAACATCATAGCCCTATTCTTTACCTTTTTTGTCGGACACAATTCACCTATAATTTTGGCCTTAATTATCAAGAGGGTGACGCGGGGAGCGAATGGAACAGCATCTGGACACCAGGACATACCCTGCGGGCGAAGTGATTTTCGACGAGGGCGATCCCGGGCACGAAGTCTTCATTATAAAATCCGGCCTGGTGGAGATCGCGCAGACCGATCTCAATGGAACCCGTCAGACCCTGGCCTTTCTCGGCGAAGGAAACCTGTTCGGCGAAATGGCGTTGGTGGATCAAGAACCCCGCTCGGCTTCGGCCAAGGCCCTGGAAAACACCGATTGTTACGTCCTGCCCGAACCCTTGTTCCGCGAGAACATGGATAAGACCCCGCCCTTGATTCAAAGCATGGTGCAGCTGCTGGTACAACGGCTGCGTCTGACCACGCGGGAAGCCTCGTCACAGCGGCTGTAGCCTGAATTCCCTTGCCAAAGCGCCCAACCCTGGCCATAGTCCCGCCCCACCACCTGAGCGGGGGGAGCCGACCAGTCGGCTGAGAGGTCTTCAACGGGAAGACGACCCCTAGAACCTGATCCGGTTGAGACCGGCGTAGGGACGCGTTGATGACCGAAATTCAGACTCCCTCTCCTCTCTCCATCCATGTGCGAGCCGGAAGTCTCTCTTTTGGAGGCAAGGTCCTGTTTGAAAACCTGGACATGGATTTGGCCGCCGGGCAATGGACCTGCCTGTTGGGCGCCAGCGGAGTGGGCAAGAGCAGCCTGTTGCGACTGATAGCCGGATTGGAGACTCAGACCGCCGGAGAGACGCGGGTCGAAACCGGCGACGGGGTGTCGCTGGATGGGCGCATCGCCTATATGGCGCAATCGGACTTGTTGCTGCCCTGGTTGTCGGTGCTCGATAACCTGGCCCTGGGCGAACGGCTGCGGCAAGGATCCATTGCTCGGCCTGTCCGGGACCGAGCCGAGCACCTGTTGGACCGGGTCGGGCTGACCGGCCACGGGAACGACCTCCCAAAGACCCTGTCAGGCGGCATGCGACAAAGAGTAGCCCTGGCCCGTACCCTGATGGAAGACCGGCCTTTGGTGCTCATGGATGAGCCCTTCGCCTCGCTGGACGTGCTGACCCGCCTCAAACTACAGGATCTGGCCGCTGAACTGCTCGAAGGCCGCACGGTGCTGCTGGTCACCCATGACCCGCTGGAAGCCCTGCGCTTGGGCCACGAGGTTCGGGTGCTGTCCGGGCGCCCGGCCCGCTTTCTGCCGCCGTTGCATCCCGAAGGCAGCGCGCCGCGCCATCCAGACGATCCAGCGATCCTGGCCAAACAGGGCGAATTGCTGGCCCGCTTGGCGGAGGGTCAGCCATGAGCCGATCCCTTAGAGGCCTGATCGTGATCTTGGGACTCTTGCTCCTGTGGCAGGGGCTGGTCTGGGGGACCGGCGCGCCCCACTATATCCTGCCCGGCCCCGGCAAGGTCGCCCTGGCGCTGCTGGAGCGCTGGGACGACATTCTCACCCACGCCCTGACCACCGGCACGGAAATCGTCCTCGGCCTCATTCTCGGTACCTTGCTGGGCGGCGGCAGCGCCATCGCCATGGCCTCGGCGCGCCCGGTGCGGCGCTGGTTAATGCCGGTTTTGGTGGTCTCCCAGGCCGTGCCGGTCTTCGCCCTGGCGCCTATTTTGGTCCTGTGGCTCGGCTACGGCATGGCCTCCAAGGTCGCCATGGCGGTGCTGATCATCTATTTCCCGGTCACCGCCGCCTTTCTTGACGGCCTGCGCCGTGCCGATCCCGGATGGTTGGATCTGGCCCGGACCATGGGGGCCACGCGCCGCGCGGTGTTGTGGCAAATCCGCCTGCCCGCCGCCCTGCCCGCCTTGGGATCGGGCCTTCGCGTGGCCACCGCCGTGGCGCCCATCGGTGCCGTGGTCGGCGAGTGGGTCGGGTCCTCATCGGGGCTTGGCTACCTCATGCTGCATGCCAACGGCCGTATGCAGGTGGACTTGATGTTCGCCGCCTTGCTGGTGTTGGCGGTGATGGCCGTGATTCTTTACTTCGCTGTCGATGCGGGGGTTAAACGCCTCACGCCCTGGCAGACGGAAACCCATCCAGACGACGACTAACACAGGAAAATTCAATGACCTATCGTGTGTTTCTAATTTTTTGCCTTATGTTTTTGAGCCTGCCCGCGCAGGCGGCGGACAAGCTGACCGTCATGCTCGACTGGTTCGTCAATCCCGACCATGGGCCGTTGATCGTCGCCCGCGAAAAGGGCTACTTCAAGGCTCAGGGCCTGGAGGTTGAGTTAATCGCCCCGGCCGATCCCAACGATCCGCCGAAGCTGGTCGCGGCGGGCAAGGCGGACATTGCCGTGTCCTATCAGCCTCAACTCCATATGCAGGTGGCCGAAGGCCTGCCGCTGGTGCGTATCGGCACGCTGGTGGCAACCCCGCTCAATTCCCTGGTGGTATTGAAAGACGGCCCCATCAAGAGCATTGCCGACCTGAAGGGCAAAAAGGTTGGTTATTCGGTGGGCGGCTTCGAGGACGCCATGCTGGGCATGATGCTGGAGCGCGAAGGACTGAGCCTGGAGGATGTCACCTTGATCAACGTCAACTTCTCCCTGTCTCCGTCGATCCTGTCGGGCAAGGTGGACGCGGTGATCGGCGCCTTCCGCAATTTCGAACTCAATCAGATGGATATCGAAAAGCACCCGGGCCGGGCCTTCTATCCCGAAGAGCAGGGGGTGCCGGTCTATGACGAACTGATCCTGGTGGCCCACAAGGACAAGACCGCCGACCCTCGCTTGCGCCGTTTCCTGGCCGCCGTGGAACAGGGCGTGACTTTCATGCTCAATCACCCGGACGAGGCCTGGGCCCTTTTTTCCAAATCCGACAAGGGGCTGGACGACGAACTGAACAAACGCGCCTGGCGCGATACCCTGCCCCGCTTCGCTCTGCGCCCGGCGGCGCTGGACAGCGCCCGCTATGCCCGGTTCGCCCAATTCCTCAAGGGACGTGGGCTAATCCCGGAAGCGCTGCCGGTGAACCGGTATGGTATCGAATTGCCCTAATCCGGTTCGTCGCAGGCCATGGAAGCCCATGGCCTGCGCCACGACGATCAATAATTGGAGCACGACCAATCAATGGCGGCGTTCCTAAAAGGACTCAATTGCGAACTGGTATCAATTGGAGTTACACTCCATATTCAATGAGAGGCAGGCAGGTGCTCGCCGCCTGACTTTTGTTCATGCCCTTGATCTTGGGCACAATTCATGGGAGATCGAGCGTATGATTCCGGCACCATTCCCCGAAAATGAAGCCCAGCGGCTCGAAAAGCTCTATGATCTCAACATACTCGACACGCTCGAAGAGCAGGCCTACGACGATATCACCTTTTTGATCTCGCGAATCTGCGACACGCCAATCGCCCTCATCAGCCTCATCGACAAAGACCGCCAATTTCTCAAATCCCATCGGGGCCTGGATACCAATCATGTTTCCCGTGAGCTGGGGTTTTGCCCCCATGCCATCCTCGACAACGACTTGACCATTGTTGAGGACGCGACCAAAGACGAACGCTTTCACGACAATCCGCTGGTCACCGGAGGCCCCAAGGTACGTTTTTATGCCGGGGCGCCCCTGATCATGCAGGATAATCTGCGCGTCGGTACCCTGTGCGTGGTTTCCCAAGAGCCGCGCTCGCTCACACAAGAACAAGCCGAGTCCTTGCAGGCCTTGGCTCGGCAGGTGGTGAGCCAATTGGAATTGCGGCAAAGCAACCGGGACTTGGAACTGGCGCGCGTCGAGGCGGAAGCGGCCAGCAAAGCCAAGAGCGAGTTCCTCTCGACCATGAGCCACGAACTACGCACCCCACTCAATGCCATTCTCGGCTTCTCGCAAATTCTCGAACGCAGTGCCAAGCACCCGCTGGATGACCGCCAGAAACAGCAGGTCCGCCACATCATCCACGGGGGCGAGCACCTTTTACGCTTGATCGACGATGTTCTCGATCTGGCCAAGATCGAGGCTGGCAAGCTTGAGCTTTCCCTTGAGCCGGTCGCTCCATCGGTCCTGATCAATGATTGCCTGACCATGATCGAGTCCCTTGCCACCCGGAGCGACATAACAATCCAAGACCGGACCCCCACGTCCTTGCCGGATCTGATGGTCGATCCCCGGCGCGCAAAGCAGGCCCTGACCAATCTGCTTAGCAATGCCATCAAGTACAATCACACCGGCGGGCATGTGCATATTGACGCCGAAACCCCGACAGCGAACATGCTTCGCCTTAAGGTCACAGACAGCGGTAGCGGTATTCCGGCGGATAAGGCCGACGACGTATTCACACCCTTCACCCGTTTGGGAGCGGACGATTCGGCGATCGAGGGCACCGGAATCGGGCTCGCACTGACCAAAAGACTGGTGGAAGAAATCGGCGGCGCCATCGATTTCAAGAACCTTGACGGCAGTGGCTGCTGCTTCTGGATCGATTTTCCCCTCGCGGACTCCCCTTCCGCTCATAACCAAGCTGCTGAAAGCTCCGTCGTCCCGTTCCCCACCCAATCCGGCCCTGAAGTTGCTGAGAAACTGATTCTTTATGTGGAAGACAACGTCGCCAATATGACGCTGATGGAAGAAATCATCGAAGACGAACCGCAGACGGCCTTGATCACAGCCCCTTCGGCGGAGGTTGGTCTACTCATGGCCCAAGAACGGCAACCGGACGTGATCCTGCTGGATATCAATCTTCCCGAGATGGACGGATTCGAGGCCCTTCGGCAGCTCAGGGAATCGTCCAATACCAATACCATCCCGGTGCTGGCCTTGAGCGCCGACGCCATGGCTGGGACGATCACGCGGGCAAGGGAAGCCGGTTTTGACGACTACATCACCAAGCCGTTCAATGTGGCGCAATTGAGGGAAACCCTGAAACGCTTCCTGAGCGAAAGGCATTAGATCACGTCGTGCCTGATCGGATTCGATCAAACACGAAAAACGTGATCGATTCCAATAGGGTCGCGCGTGTCCAATGGGTCCGATTGGACCCGACACGCGCTAGTGCAGCCGCGCGCCGACCAGATAGACCGCCACGGTCTCATCGCCGACCACCTTGCGGGCCTCCAACCGGTGCACGCCCTTGACCAGCACATAGCGCTTTTTCTTGGTGTCCAGTCGTACCTGGATCGGCGGTAGATCCTCATCGTTCATCAATTGCTCGACCACCTGCTCGACCTTTTGCGGGTCCAATTCCTTGCGGCGGTCCAAGGGCAGATAGATCTCATCGATATTCACTTGTACGGGTTTCAGCACGGCGGATCCCTCTCCCCTGATCAACAACGCAGCCGACAGTCTACGCTCCTTGGGCCAAAGTCCCATAGGAGAAGCTCGGCTTTCATGACAAGATAAGGTCAGACTCTTTCAATTGCAGACGAAGGTAACCTCCCATGACCAAGGCACGGGCCCGCGAACGGGCAAAAGCCAAAGCGGCAGACAAGCGCAAGAAGCTTCACGCCCCCGCCGAACCGCAAGGCAAACCGGAGCACCCGGGGCGCTTCAATCCGGAAGCCAGCTCCATCAAAGGCCCGGGAAAGACCGGCTCATCCAAGAGCTTCGGCCCCGCCAAGCGCGGCTCGGCCCGCTCGGGATAAGGCGCGCGCGGCATGTTCGATCAATTGGCCACGATTCACCAGCGCCCGCTTCCCTTTTCGGTCTATACCGCCGACCTGCTGTGGACAGAGCCTTATCTGGCCAAACAGATGCTGCAATACCACCTCAACCAGGATACGGATCTGGCCTCGCGCCCCCTGCCCCGCATTGACGACTTGGTGGGCTGGATCGACGAGACATTTTCTCTTGATGGCAAAGCGGTCTGCGACCTGGGCTGCGGTCCGGGGCTCTATGCCCAACGCTTCGCCGCACGGGGTGCCCGGGTCAGCGGCGTTGATTTTTCGGTCCATTCCATCGCCCATGCCCGCAAGGCGGCGAACCAAGCCGGTCTCGCCATCGCCTATGAGGTGGACGACTACCTGCAAGGTTCCCTACCAGGCGAACAGGACCTGATTACATTGATCTATTGCGATCTATGCGCGCTCTCGCCGGAGCAACGGGCCACCCTCTACGCCAAGATTCGCGCCGTTCTCAAGCCCGGCGGCCACTTCCTGTTCGATGTCAGCGCTCCGGCAGCCTATCAAGCGCGCAGCGAAGGCTGTGAATTCGGTTTCCGCACCATGAACGGTTTCTGGGCCGAGGGCGACTATTACAGCTTCCAGAACACCTTCAAATACGACGCCGACATGCTGGTTCTCGACCAATTCACCATCATCGAGCCCCAGCGCACCTGGCAGGTATTCAACTGGATACAATCGTTCGAAAAGAAGGCCTTGGCCGCCGAACTGGCGGAGCATGGGTTCGAGGTGGTGTCCATGCATGATGATTTGGGAGGGACCGGGGGCAAGGACGGCGCGGTGGAGACCTATGGCGTGGTGGCGCGGATCAAAGCCTGAAGTCGCCATAAGCGGCCTCATGGAACCTCTTAAAAATGCACCGCCCTTCCATGGGCATCCAGCACGCTTTCGTGCATCATTTCCGATAGGGTCGGATGGGCGAAGACGGTCTGCATCAGCTCGGCCTCGGTGGTTTCAAGGGTCTGGGCGATGCCGTAGCCCTGGATCAGTTCGGTAACCTCGGCGCCGATCATGTGGGCGCCCAGCAGTTCACCGGTCTTGTCGTCGAAGATGGTTTTCACCAACCCCTCGGGCTCGCCCAGGGCAATCGCCTTGCCGTTGCCCATAAAGGGGAAGCGACCGACACGCACCTTCAGCCCGCGCTCCTTGGCCTGCTGTTCGGTCAGGCCGACACTGGCAATCTGCGGCGTGCAGTAGGTGCAGCCGGGGATGCGGTCGAAGTCCAGGGGATGGGCGTCCTTGAATCCGGCGATCTTTTCCACGCAGAGCACGCCTTCGTGGCTGGCCTTGTGGGCCAGACAAGGCGGTCCGGCCACGTCGCCGATGGCATAGATCCCCTTGGCCGAGGTGGCGTTCCACTTATCCACGGCAATGAAGCCCTTGTCGGAGAGCGTGACCCCCGCCGCCTCCAGGCCGATTCCCTCCACGTTGGGGGACACGCCCACCGCCGAGATTACCCGATCCACGGTCACATCCCACTGCTTGCCATCGGCTTCCAGGGTGGCGGTGACGCCCTTTGAGTCCTTCTTCAGCCCCTTGACCATGGTCGAAGTGAGAATCGTCATGCCCTGTTTTTCAAAGGCTTTCCGGGCAAAGGCGGAGATTTCCTCGTCCTCCACCGGCACCACCCGTGGCAGCACCTCGACCACCGTTACCTCAGCACCCAAACTGTTGAAGAAACTAGCGAATTCGATTCCTATGGCGCCGGAACCGATAACCAGCAGGCTCTTCGGCATGTCCTTGGGCACCAGCGCTTCCTTATAGGTCCAGACCCGATCTCCATCGGGCTCCAGGCCGGGCAGCACCCGTGCGCGGGCGCCGGTGGCAACGATGATATGCGGGGCTTCGAGGGTCGGGCCACCGGACACAGCCAGCTTGCCTCCACCGAGCAATTTGCCCTCGCCGTCGAATAGGGTGACCTTGTTCTTTTTCAACAGGTGCTTGACCCCGCCGGAAAGCTGCGCCGAGACCTTGCGCGAGCGCTGCACCACCTTGGGCAGATCGAAGCCGAAATCCTCGACCACCAGGCCGAAATCGGCGGCATGCTTCATATGACCGAAGATCTCCGCCGAGCGCAGCAGGGCCTTGGTGGGGATACAGCCCCAGTTGAGGCAGATTCCGCCCAGATGCTCGCGCTCCACCAGCGCCGTCTTGAGGCCCAGTTGCGCGGCGCGGATGGCGGCCACATAGCCCCCCGGTCCGCCGCCCAACACGACGATATCGAACTTGGTCTCGCTCATGGTCTTGTTCCTGTGAGTTGGTTCACTGGTCCGTCTCGTCCTTCGACAAGCTCAGGATGAGGCTAAGGCTGGGTCAAAGGGACTCGTCATGCTGAGCCTGTCGAAGCATGCGGCTCCCGGCGGAGTTAAAGCATCAGGGCAATGGGATCTTCGATCAGCCCCTTGAGTTCCTTGACGAAAGCCGCCGCCGTGGCGCCGTCGATGCAGCGGTGGTCCACAGCCAGGGTCAAAGTCATCACCGTGGCGATACCCAAGGCACCGTCCTTGACCACCGGGCGTTGCTCCCCGGCGCCCACCGAGAGGATGCCCCCTTGCGGCGGATTAATGATGGAATTGAAGCCTTTGACCCCGAACATGCCCATGTTGGAAATGGTGAAGGTGCCGCCCTGATACTCCTCGGGCTGCAACTTGCCATCGCGGGCCTTTCCAGCCAGTTCCTTGGCTTCGGCGGACAGAGTCGACAGACCCTTGGCGGCGGCATTCTTGATAATCGGCGTGATCAGCCCGCCGTCCACCGACACGGCGATGCACATATCCACCTGTTTGAATTTCAAGATGGCGTCATCGGTGTAGGCCACATTGCAATCTGGCTGACGAGTCAGGGCCAGGGCCGTGGCCTTGACCACGAAATCATTGACCGACAGCTTGTAGTCGGCGCCGTCGCGGCTGTTCAATTCCTGGCGCAGGCCCAACAGCTTGTCGATTTCCACGTCCACCGTCAGGTTGAAGTGGGGCACGTCCCGGGCGGAATCAGTCAGGCGGTTGGCAATGGTCTTGCGCATGTTGGAATTGGCCACGGCCTCGAATTCCGGCATCAACGCGAAGATGGGATCATCGACGGTCGCCACAGCGGCGGGCGCTGCAGAGGCGGCGACAGCGGGTTTCGCCGCAGCGGCGGGGGCTGCCATGCCGGTCCCCTCGGCCAGGGCCTTCTCGATGTCTTTCTTGATAATCCGTCCATGGGGGCCGGAGCCGGGAATGGCGGCCAGGTCCAAACTTTCCTGAGCGGCGATCCGTCGGGCCAGAGGGCTGGCGAACAGCCGCTCGCCGGAGGCCGTCACGGGCGCGGCGGGCGCGGAACCTGCGGTCGGAGTCTCGACGGGCGCGGCGGCGGCAGGGGCCGGTGCGGCCTCCAGTGGCGCATTGTCCAGGGCCGAGGCGTCTTCGCCCTCTTCCAGCAACAGAGCGATCACCGCGTTCACCGCCACGTTGTCGGTCCCGGCGGGCACGACGATTTTGCCCAAAATCCCTTCGTCCACGGCTTCCACTTCCATGGTCGCCTTGTCGGTCTCGATCTCGCAGAGCACGTCGCCCGCTTCGACCGTTTCGCCTTCCTTCTTGCCCCAGGAGGCCAACTTGCCCTCGGTCATGGTCGGCGACAGGGCGGGCATCAGTATATTGATTGGCATCTCACGCCCTCCTTAGCGATAGCAGACCGTTTTGGCGGCCTCGACGATCTGATCCACCCGTGGCAGGGCCAAGGCTTCCAGGTTGGCGGCATAGGGCAGCGGCACATCCTCGCCGCAGACCCGGGCCACCGGCGCGTCCAGCCAGTCGAAGGCCTGCTCCATGACGATCGCCGCCAGTTCCGAACCGATGCCGGAGAAGGCCCAGCCTTCCTCGATGCTGACCAGTCGATTGGTCTTGCGCACCGAATTGAGAATGGTGGCGGTATCCAACGGGCGGATACTGCGCAAGTTGATGACTTCCGCCTGGATACCCTGCTCGGCCAGCTTCTCTGCGGCTTCCAAGGCAAACCCGACCATGCGCGAGAAGGCGGTGATGGTCACATCGGCACCGGGCCGTTCGATCTTGGCCAGGCCAATGGGCACCACATAGTCGTCGGATACTGGCACGTCAAAGCTTTGGCCGTACATCAACTCGTTTTCCAGCACGATCACCGGGTTCGGGTCCTGGATAGCGGCCTTGATCAGACCCTTGGCATCGGCGCCGGACCAGGGAGACACCACTTTCAGCCCCGGCACATGGGCATACCACGAGGCATAGCACTGGCTGTGCTGCGCTCCGACCCGCGAGGCGGCGCCGTTGGGGCCCCGGAAGACGATGGGACAGCCCATCTGGCCGCCGGACATATACAGGGTTTTGGCCGCCGAATTGATCACATGGTCGATGGCCTGCATGGCGAAGTTGAAGGTCATGAACTCGACAATGGGCAGCAACCCGCCGAAAGCGGCGCCGACACCCAGACCAGCAAAACCGTATTCGGTGATCGGGGTATCGATCACCCGCTTGTCGCCGAATTCGTCCAGCAGCCCCTGGGACACCTTGTAGGCGCCCTGATATTGGGCCACTTCCTCACCCATCAGGAAGATGCTGTCCTTCTTACGCATTTCCTCCGCCATGCCGTCGCGCAAGGCTTCTCGGACGGTGATGGTATGGGTTTCACCCAGGGATGGTTCATCGGCGGACGGTTCGGCCACCGGCGCGGCCGCTACCGGGGTGGCTACCGGAGCCGCTTCGGCCTCGGTCGGCGCAACGGAAGGCGCGGCGGCAGCGGCCCCTTCCAGAGCCGAGGCGTCCTCGCCTTCTTCCAGAATCAAGGCAATCAGCGAATTGACCGCCACGTTGTCGGTGCCTTCGGCAACGACGATCTTACCGATGGTCCCTTCTTCCACGGCTTCCACTTCCATGGTCGCCTTATCGGTTTCGATTTCGCACAGCACGTCGCCGCTGGAAACCGTGTCGCCTTCGGCCTTGCTCCACTTGGCGATCTTGCCTTCGGTCATGGTCGGCGACAGGGCCGGCATCAAAACTTGAATGGGCATGGATCAGACCTCCACCAGCACGTCGGTATACAATTCGGACGGATCCGGCTCCGGGCTTTCCTGCGCGAAGGCGGCGGCCTCGGTGACGATGGCCTTGACCCCCTTGTCGATCTCCTTCAGCCCGGCATCGTCCAAATGGCTTCCTTCGGCAATCAATGCACGGACCAGATCGATGGGATCGCTTTCGGAACGCACCTTGGAGACTTCTTCCTTGGTTCGGTACTTGGCCGGATCGGACATGGAATGGCCGCGATAGCGGTAGGTCTTCATTTCCAGGATATAGGGCCCTTTGCCGGATCGGCAGTGCGCGGCGGCCTTGGCCACGGCGTCGCGCACCTCGACCACGTTCATGCCATTGACCTGCTCGCCTGGTATGCCATGAGCGGCACCGCGATTGGCCAACTCAGTGGTGGCCGAATGACGTTCGATGGAGGTGCCCATGCCATACTTATTGTTCTCGATGATATAGATCACCGGCAATTGCCACAGGGCGGCCATGTTGAAAGCTTCGTATATCTGCCCCTGGTTGGCCGCGCCGTCGCCGAAATAGGCATAGCAGACACCTTTGTCGCCCTTGTATTTATGAGCGAACGCCAGACCGGTGCCGATGGGCACCTGGGCCCCGACAATGCCGTGACCGCCATAAAAGCCGTTCTCGGCCGAGAACATATGCATGGAGCCACCCTTACCCTTGGAATAGCCGCCCCGGCGTCCGGTCAATTCGGCCATGACGCCTTTGGGATCCATGCCGAAGGCCAGCATCTGACCATGGTCGCGGTAGCTGGTGATGACAGTATCCTGGGGCTCCGAGGCCGCCTGGGTGCCGACCACCACGGCTTCCTGACCGATATAGAGGTGACAAAACCCGCCGATCAGGCCCATGCCATACAACTGCCCGGCCTTCTCTTCGAAACGGCGGATCAGCAGCATGTCGCGATAGTACTGGACCAATTCCTCCGGCGTCGCGGTGGGTTTCGGGGCCACCTTTTTTCGGGTGCCGCCGCGACGGGGCGCGGGTTTCGTCGTTGCCATATTCACATACCTCCCGGTAAAGGGCCTTCCATGGATGCTCTGTTCCCTGACCCTACGGAGGTAAAAGGTCCTTTGCAACTCCTTTTATTTATACGCAACTCATTGCGTTTATTATATTATTTATATGTTTACTATATTTCAGTTAAATTGCTGCGACGCACCCATTACTCCATAACTTCTTGTCGCAATATCCGTACGAGGAGAGCACATGGCTTGAAAGAATGCTGCCCAATCCCCTATTTCATAAGGGGTAGCTGTGAAACCCACCCATGCATGACAAGCATGCCCACCGTTATAAGTTTTGAACCTCGGGAAATTTTTTGGTACTCAATGGGTCACGAAATCTCGCATTGTTCGTAGAGAATTCCATGCCCCTAAGCCACGTAATCTATAGTTCTGTTTTTCAAGATGGCCTTGGTCAAACGGACTTGGAGGCCATCCTCAAGGCTTCGCGCGAAAAAAACGCGGCTTTGGGGCTGACCGGGATCCTCATCCATGCGGATGGTCTGTTTGTGCAGTTGCTGGAAGGCGAGTCACACCACGTCAATCAGGTGCTGGACTCCATCATCACAGACCCCCGTCATTGGCAGATTCATGTATTGCTGAAAGAAAACATAGGCGAACGGTCATTCCCAGATTGGACCATGGCCTTCATGGAGGAAGACCTGATTCAAATCCAGAAACTCCTGGATATTGAAGGTGCGATAAGTGCGGAAACCATGAATGGCAAACTACAAACAGCAAAAGGTTGGCCGCCGCTGTTTCTTGAATACTATTCGAACAAATTCCGCCAAAGCTGAGCCCTTATATTGCCGCTGCCGAAATCACTTGGTTTCGCCCCCCGTCCTTGGCCGCGTAGAGGGCGGCATCGGCCAGGCGCAGGCATTCGAACTGGTCGCCGGCATCGGTGGGGATCGTCGCCAAGCCACAAGAAATGGTCAGCTTGGGCAGCGGTTTGCCATTGTATTCGATGACCGCCTCTTCGACCGCCTGGCGAACCGCTTCGGCCTTGACCAGGGCCCGTTCCTTATCCAACCCGACAAAGACCAAGGCGAACTCCTCGCCGCCATAGCGGCAGGGCAGATCTTCTTGGCGGCAATTGTCGCGCAGGATCTGGGCCACGGCTTGCAGCACCACATCCCCGGCTTCATGCCCATGCTGATCATTGAAGCTCTTGAAATGGTCAGCATCGACCAGCAACATGGAAATGGGCGCACCGGACCGTTTGGATCGGCGCATCTCCAGTTCCAGGGTTTCATCGAAGAAACGCCGGTTATAGAGTTTAGTCAGGGGATCGCGCACGGAATCCTGATGTAGTCTCTCACGCAGGCGCAGGTTGGCAATGGCCGTCCCCAAACGCTCGGCGACGGAAGCCAACACATCCCGATTGCGGGCGATCCGCTCGGATGACGCCTTGCTTTCCGGCGGGCCATAGAGGGTCAACAGCCCAACCGCTCCATCGCGGGTATTCACCGGACAACAGATAGCGTGATCAAGACAATCCCGGTCGAGATGCCGACAGATCAAGTGGTCATCAGGGCTTTCAAGCACTTTCGGCTCTCCCTGCCGTAGGGCCCAGCAATCCCCGACTTTGAAATCCGTCTCGCAGCGGTATTCACCGCCCCAACCGACCGCCATTTCCGCTACCCGGTTTTCGATGACATTGAAATAGGCGCCCTTTTCCCCATCGAACAAATCAGCGCCATACTTGACCAAAGCGTCCCAAAGCTCCTCTTGGGATTCCGCAGCCTGGAAGAAGGCATTCATGCGGTTGATCTGGGAATTGACATCGTTCAAGGCGTCCAGGGCGCCAACCCGCTGCGATAAATCCTCGTTCAGCCGCTTCAATTCCTCCGCACTGCGTTTCTGCTCGCTGATATCGCGGATAACCCCGGTGAACATATTGCGGCCACCAATGGTGATGTGGTTGACCGACAGGAACATGGGGAACGTCGTACCGTCCTTGCGCTGCCCCACCACCTCGCGGCCCTTGCCGATGATCTTGGCGATACCCGTTTTCAGATAGGCATCAAGATAACCATCGTGTTCCTTCTTGAAGGGTTCCGGCATCAGCATCCGGACGTTATTGCCCGTCAGTTCGTCGATCCGGTAACCGAAAATCTTTTCCGTTGCCGGATTGGCTTCCTCGATATTGCCCGTCTCGTCGACCGTGATGATGGCTTCTGTCGCCCCGGTGAGGATGGCCCGCCCCCTGGCCTCGCTTTCGCGCAGGGTGGTCTCTGCCTCCTCGCGCCGTTTTTCGGTACGCAGAGTAATGATCAGATTCGAACAGGTGACCAGGAAAGGTTGCAGGAAGTCGATCAGGTCCTCGCTATAGCCACCGGGCCGGTTGGCGATTCCCACCATACCGACAAATTCCTCGCGGGAGAAAAACGGCAGGCCCAGAAAAGCATCCAAAGACGGGTGCCCCTTGGGCAGGCCGCCGCTACGCGGGTCCGCCGAGGGGCTGTTGGACAGCACCGGCTTACAACTCGTCAAAACCCGGCCGAACAGGGTTTCCGTGTTGGTGAACTTCAATCCCTCGGGGGCATTCTCCTCATAGAATTTCCGGATTTCATCGTCCCAGGCGATATTGGTGATGGCAAGGGTGGTGAGAAACGGCTTGCCTTCATCGGTGTAGCTCACTTCACCGATGAAGCCATATTCGCTTTGGGTCAGATCAAGCAGTTCGTTGAGCAACTTTTCAAAAATGAAACGTGAATCGGCCTTGCGGGAGATTTCCTGTTGCGCGGTGGTCACCGCATTGAGCAGGCGGCTATAGCCGCGCCGGTCGGAAATGTCGCGAATGACACCGGTGAACATGCGCCGTTCACCCACCGCCATTTCACTTACCGCCAGTTCCATATCGAAAAAGCGACCATCCTTGCGCCGACCCAACACCTCCCGGCCTTGACCGATAATGCGTTTTTCGCCGGTTTTCAGATATCGCTTCAAATAGGCATCATGCTTGGCCCGATGGGGCTCCCCCATGAGCATGGAGACATTCTCGCCGATGACTTCGGATTCCGTATAACCGAACAAGACCTCGGCAGAGGGGTTGAAGCTCTCGATGATACCCTCTTGGTCAATGGTGACGATGCCGTCCACCACCGTCTCGAACATGGCTTTCAGGCGATTGGCCTGATCTTTGAGGGTTTCCTTGCGTTTGTTGGTTTGGGTTCCTGTCATAAGTGCCAGCCTTTTGCTTTGTGTTTTTTGGCCTTTATGTAGAAGCACCCTGGTTGGTGCCAGGACGCCCGCTACTTCCCTTGATCCTGCTCAAAGATGATCAGGTCATCTTCCCCCGCATAGTTCAGCATGGCCCGCACCCGTTCGTCCAGCAAATCCGGGTCCAGGCTGTTGGGGTGCAACAGATGCACCCGGCGCTCCCAGGACTGCCGATCCTCGGCCACCTGGGCGGCCAGGAGTTCGACCTGCTTCACTTCCTCGCGCAATTGCACCCAGGCGCGGAATCCCCGATCGCCATTAAAGACATGGAAAGCGAAATAGGCCACCAGGCAGGCGCCCAAAACCGGTCCGGCCACTTGACGGAGTCCCAGTCTGATATCGTCCCGTAACGCCATGATCGACAAAGCCCCGCCTTCACCACACACCCCGAATCGAGCCGATTTCCGACTCAGATTCACCATGCCATGAGGAGTCTTGCCGAGCCGTTAACGGCCCCACGAAAAAACACCGGATCCCAGCCAAAGCCGGACCCGGTGTTCTTCATTCGTGACCTTGGCAGCCTCTCGGCCGCTGGTGCCCCTACGCGCGCAGAATGGTCCGCCCGGCATAACGCGCCGCCGGGCCCAATTCCTCTTCGATGCGAATCAACTGGTTGTACTTGGCGATCCGGTCGGAGCGGGACAGGGAGCCGGTCTTGATCTGCCCGGCATTGGTGGCCACCGCGATATCGGCGATGGTGCTGTCCTCGGTCTCGCCGGAGCGATGCGAAATGACATTGGTGTAGTGGGCCTTGTGGGCGATCTCCACAGCTTCCAGGGTTTCGGACAGGCTGCCGATCTGGTTGACCTTGACCAGCATGGAATTGGCGATGCCCTGGCTGATGCCGTCCACCAGACGGGCCGGGTTGGTGACGAACAGATCGTCGCCCACCAGTTGGCACTTGCCGCCCAGTTCCTCGGTCAGGATCTTCCAGCCGTCCCAGTCGTCCTCGCCCATGCCGTCCTCGATGGAAAAGATGGGATAATTGGCGGCCAGACCAGCCAGGTACTTGGCGTTGCCTTCGGCGTCCAGGGTCTTGCCCTCGCCCGCCAACTCATACTTGCCGTCCTTGAAATATTCAGAAGAGGCGCAGTCGAGAGCCAGCACCATATCGTCGCCCGGATTATATCCGGCGGCCTCGATGGCCTTCATGATGAAGCTCAGGGCCTCGTCGGCACTGGCCAGGCCGGGGGCGAAGCCGCCCTCGTCGCCGACATTGGTATTGTGGCCGGCATCCTTCAGGCCCTTTTTCAGGTTATGAAACACCTCGGCGCCCATGCGCACGCCCTCGGCGATGGTCGCGGCGCCCACGGGCATAATCATGAATTCCTGGATGTCGATGGGGTTGTCCGCATGGGCGCCGCCATTGACGATGTTCATCATCGGCACCGGCAGGGTGCGGGCATGAGAGCCGCCGATATAGCGGTACAGGGGTAGCCCGGCCTCGTCGGCGGCGGCCTTGGAGACGGCCAGGGAGACTCCGAGAATGGCGTTGGCGCCCAGGCGTCCCTTGTTGTCGGTGCCGTCCAGGTCGATCATGGCCTGATCCAACACTTCCTGATCTTCGGCCTCCAGACCCACCAAGGCATCGAAGATCTCGTCATTGACCGCATCTACGGCCTTGGTGACGCCCTTGCCCAGGTAACGGCTCTTGTCGCCATCGCGCAGTTCCACCGCCTCGTGGACCCCGGTGGAGGCGCCCGACGGCACAGCCGCGCGGCCAAAGGCGCCGGTCTCCAGAATAACATCGACCTCGACGGTCGGATTGCCTCGGGAATCGAGGATTTCGCGGGCATGGATATCGGTGATCGCGGTCATGGCGGGAGCCCCCTGTGTAAATTGGGATGGGTCTACAGGTCGGATGTGCAAATGTTGAGTACTCCAATCCAGGGAGCACCGCAACATTAACCCTAACAACGCAGGGTTTCCGTTTTGTGACAGCTCCCCTATGCTGCCGTCGCCTTCCGGTGCCTGTACGCAGGAGAATCGGAAACGCGGTGCCAATCCGCGACGTGCCCAACGCTGTAAGGGGGACCCGGCGAGCATCATGCCACTGATTGCAAATCGGGAAGGCGCTCGCCCTGGGAACGATCCCAAGTCAGAAGACCGGCCGGAAGGACGAGGCCCGGCTCCCAGGACAGGAGTTCGGGCGTACCGCCATCGAAAGGGGACTCCCGATGAGCGATCCGAATGCCTTCACGCCCGAAGACCGCGAAGCCGTCTACAAGGCCATCTTCACCCGTCGCGACGTACGCGGGGAATTCTTACCCGACCCGGTGGACGACGCCACCCTCACCCGCCTGCTCACCGCCGCCCATCACGCACCGTCGGTGGGCTTCATGCAGCCCTGGGATTTCCTGGTCATCCGCGACGTCGCCACGCGGCAAAAGGTCCATGGCCTGTTTACCAAGGCCAACGACGAGGCCTGTGCCCAGTTCCCCGAGGACCGGCGCGCCACCTATCAGTCTCTGAAGCTGCAAGGTATCCTCGACGCGCCGGTGAATCTCTGCATCACCTGCGACCGCGACCGGGGCGGCCCGGTGGTCCTGGGCCGCACCCACCAGCCGGAAATGGACCTCTACTCCACCGTCTGCGCCGTGCAGAACCTGTGGCTCGCCGCCCGCGCCGAGGGCCTAGGCGTCGGCTGGGTCTCCATCCTCGACCCGGAGGCGCTCAAGACCGTACTCGAAATCCCCGAGAAGCTAACGGTAATCGCCTATCTCTGCATCGGCTGGGTGTCGGCATTCCACGATATGCCGGACCTGGAAAGGAAAGGCTGGCGGGAACGGATGGGGCTGGAGGGGGTGGTGCATTGGGAGGGGTGGTGAGGGGCCCCGATCATAAACCGATCCTCCTACTCCCTCCAAAAACCTTGGTTCACTCCACCGGTCGGGGCAGGCACCCTGAGAGGATCCCGTCTCGGGCCAGAGGCTCCATGATACTGCGCGACAAGTTGATGGCTTTCTCTTCTGGGGAAAGCACCCATCCCAGACTGCCCCGGTTGGATAGGTTTGCTCCCCAGAGGGTTTCCCCGGATCGACGGTCAACGTAGCGGATACGGTATTCCCGCGACACATCTTCTGTTCCGCCCGCCTTCCGCAATTGGTGGCTCATGGTCTCGGTCACCAGCAAAACCCCCTGCGCCGGATAGTCGCGAACGGCTTCCAGGGCCTGCTGGTCGGACACCGGAATCCAGGGCTCCCGGTACATCCGGTCCAGTCCCAACAGAAGGCTCAACAGCCCCCCCATGGAAGGATTGGTGCTCTTATAGGTGATTTCGTTCAGCCGGAATCCCCCAGCGATGCCGCAGACCTTCAGGTGATCGACCATCAACTGGCCGAACAGATAGGGGTCCACCGCCCCCGATTCACGCGCCATGGCTGCCGAAATCACCACCGACTGGGGTCGGTCCTGGGCGGATTGGGCAACGAACTTGTCACTAACATCGGAGGTTTCGCAGGCGGCAAGGGTGATCCCGAGCAAGCCGAGACACAACAGCCGGATCGTATGGATAGGATGCTGTCCCATCATCATGACCCTACAGGATCACCGGATGCGCCTTCGCCACCTGATCGAACCGGATCAAGGTCTCCAACAGCCCGCCCAGGTCTTTCAGGGCGATCATGTTGGGGCCGTCGGAGGGGGCTTTGTCCGGGTCCGGGTGGGTCTCGATAAACAGACCGGCGACGCCGACGGCGACGGCGGCGCGGGCCAGGACCGGGGCATATTCCCGCTGACCGCCCGAGGAGCCCCCCTGCCCGCCCGGTTGCTGCACCGAATGGGTGGCGTCGAAGATCACCGGCGCCCCGGCATCCAGGGCCATGCGCGGCAGGCCCCGCATGTCGACCACCAGGGTGTTGTAACCGAATGACGTGCCGCGCTCGGTGAGCATGACGTTGGGATTGCCGCTCTCGGTGACCTTGGTGACCACGTTGCGCATGTCCCAAGGCGCCAGGAACTGGCCCTTCTTGACGTTGACCACCTTCCCGGTATGGGCGGCGGCGATCAGCAAGTCGGTCTGGCGGCAAAGAAAAGCCGGAATTTGCAGAATATCCACTACCTCCGCCACCGGGGCACATTGGGCGATCTCATGCACATCGGTGAGCACCGGCAGGCCGACCTTTTCGCGGATCTCGGCGAACACCGGCAGGGCTTTTTCCATGCCGATGCCCCGCTCTCCGCCCAGGCTGGTGCGGTTGGCTTTGTCGAAGGAGGCCTTGAACACCAGACCGATATTCAGCCGATAGGCCAGTTCCTTCAGCGCCACGGCCATCTCGATGGCATGGTCGCGGCTTTCCATCTGACAGGGCCCGGCGATGATGGCCAGGGGCAGATCATTGCCAAAGGTCACGGAACCGGCGGTGACGTGAAGATGCTTGCTCATGATGGCGCCTACTTTACACCAAACGGGACTGTTTGACCGCTGCTTCGATAAACGAGGTGAACAGCGGATGCGGATCGAAAGGCTTGGACTTCAATTCCGGATGGAACTGCACGGCAACGAACCAGGGGTGATCCGGGAATTCGACGATCTCCGGCAACAATCCGTCCGGTGACAGGCCGGAAAACACCATCCCGGCGGCCTCCAGACGCATCTTGTAGTTCAAGTTGACCTCATAGCGATGCCGGTGGCGTTCGCTGATCATGGCTTGACCATAAATCGCGCGGGCCTTGGTGGCGGGCATGGTCTCGCAGTCATAGGCGCCCAGACGCATGGTGCCGCCCAGATCGGTTTCGGCGTCACGCTGCTCGACCCCGTCCTCGCCCATCCATTCGGTCATCAGACCGACCACCGGTTCGTCGCAGGGACCGAATTCCGTGGAGTTGGCGCGCGGGATGCCGGCCAGATTACGCGCCGCCTCGACCACCGCCATCTGCATGCCAAAGCAGATGCCGAAATAGGGCACGCCGCGCTCGCGGGCAAAGGTCACGGCGGAAATTTTACCTTCCGCGCCGCGCTCGCCGAATCCACCCGGCACCAGGATGCCATGCACCCCTTCCAAATGCTGGACGGCGTCTTCCTCTTCGAAGATCTCAGCCTCGATCCACCGCAGCTTGACCTGAACCTGATTAGCAATGCCGCCGTGGGTCAGCGCTTCGGCCAAGGACTTGTACGCATCCAAAAGTTCCGTGTACTTGCCGACCACGGCAATGGTCACATCGCCCTCGGGATTGACCACCCGACCGGCGATTTCCTCCCAAATGCTCAGGTCCGGCGCCGGGGCGGCCAGGCCGAAGTGCTTGCAGACCACATCGTCCAGGCCCTCGGCATGGTAGCTCAGCGGCACCTTGTAGATGCTGTCCACGTCCAGGCAGGGAATCACCGCTTCCTCGCGCACGTTGCAAAACAGTGCGATCTTGCGCCGTTCCCCGGCGGGCAGTTCGCGGTCGGAGCGACAGAGCAGCACATTGGGATGGATACCCACCTGCTGCAATTCCTTCACCGAGTGCTGGGTCGGCTTGGTCTTCAACTCCCCCGCCGCCGGAATATAGGGCACCAAGGTCATATGCATATAGAGCACCTGCCCCGGCCCCACTTCGTTGCCGAACTGACGAATGGCCTCCAGGAACGGCAGGCTCTCGATATCACCCACCGTGCCACCGATCTCGCAGAGGATGAAGTCTTCCTCGCCGATATTGCTGCGAATGAACTCCTTGATGCCGTCGGTGACATGGGGAATCACCTGGATGGTGGCGCCGAGATAGTCTCCGCGCCGTTCCTTGGCGATCACGTCGGAATAGATCCGCCCGGTGGTCACATTGTCGCTCTGGGCCGATGGAACGCCGGTAAACCGTTCGTAGTGGCCCAGGTCCAGATCGGTTTCGGCGCCGTCATCAGTGACAAACACCTCGCCGTGCTGATAGGGACTCATGGTCCCCGGGTCGACGTTGAGATAAGGGTCCAGTTTGCGCAGGCGGACATTGAATCCGCGCGCCTGCAGCAGAGCTCCCAGAGCAGCCGAGGCCAAACCTTTTCCAAGAGAGGAGACCACGCCGCCGGTGATGAAAATAAATCGCGCCATGGGCCCGCACTATACATGATCACGCGCCCCCAAAAAGCGAAAAGAGGCGGCAAATCTGCCCCCTCTTTTTCTACCCTATGGGAAGCGGGGAAAACCCGCCATTTTCGGCCCTATTCAGCCAACGGCGCAGCCGGGGCGGCGGGCTTTTCAGGCTCGGCCGGGGCAGCGGGAACCACCGTTTCGGTCTCCGGTATGGCGGAAGATTCGGCTCCGGGCTTGGTGCCACCATCGAGAATCGAGGTTGGCTTGCCGGTATTGTTGGCCATCAGGGCCAGGGTCAGGCTGGTAGCCATAAAGGCGGCAGCCAGAACAGCCGTGGCCCGGGTCAACAGATTGGCCGTGGCGCGACCGGTCATGAAACCGCTCATGCCGCCACCACCGCCGCCGCCGCCGCCGCCGCCCATACCCAAGGCACCGCCTTCTGAGCGTTGCAGCAGAATCAGGACCACCATGGCAATGGCAATCAACAGATGAATGACGAGCAGGACGGTGGTCATGATGCCTCCGGAAAACACAAATAGGTTCGGCGACGGCAAATCCGTCCCGGTCGCGGGGTTTTATACCCTTCGCCCGGGGAATGCCAGTGGAAATGAAACGGGGCGCCCCAAGACACCCCCCAGACTGCTGAAAAAGTGTTGTCCTACGGGCCGCGTCACCCTTCGACAAGCTTAGGGTGAGGCTAACATGTTGAAAATTCGAAGGCTCTTATGCTGAGCTTGTCAAAGCATGTGTCGTCACACGCTCGAAATCAGACTTTTTCAGCAATCTGAGGGGCGCCCCTAGACGCCCCTCTTACGCGATGAAGTAGGTTTCCCGACTTACTTCGCCGCTTCGGCGATGCCCCAGAAATCCTCGACCTTGAGGGCCGCGCCACCGATCAGCCCGCCGTCGATGTCGGCTTGGCCCATCAGCTCGGCGGCATTGCCGGGTTTCATGGATCCGCCATAGAGGATCCGCATGCCACCGGCGATGTCACCCCCGACCATGGCGGTGAGTTCGGCACGGATGGCCGCATGAACTTCCTGAGCCTGTTCCGGGGTCGCCACCTTGCCAGTGCCAATGGCCCAGACGGGCTCGTAGGCAACGATGCAATTCTCGGCGGTGGCGCCATCGGGCAGCGAGCCGTTGAGCTGGCTCTTATTGATATCGATGGTCTTGCCCGCCTCGCGCTCTTCCAATGTCTCACCGATGCAGACGATGACCTTGAGCCCGGCGGCCAGGGCGGCTTCGGCCTTGGCCTTGACCGTGGCGTCGGTCTCGCCGTGGTCGGTGCGGCGTTCGGAATGGCCAACGATGGCAAAGCCGCAACCGGCGTCTTTCAGCATGGTGGCGCTGGTATCGCCGGTATGGGCCCCGCTGACATTCATGTGACAATCCTGACCGCCCACGGCAACGCCGCTTCCGGCCACCGCGTCAACCACCGTCGTGATCAGCGGAAACGGCGGGCAGACCAGGATATCGAACGGCGCGTCAGCCCCGATCCCCTTGCGCTTGTCAGCCACCCCGGCGGCCAAGGCCTTGCCGTCGGCCAGCAGGCCATTCATTTTCCAGTTACCAGCGATCATCGGACGCCGTGCGCTCATGGTTTGGTCTCCCCCCAATATCGGTTTCAATCTCGATTAAAAGCTGGCTTCGTCTAGCACGAAACCCTCGCAGATTCCACCTCTCCCGAAGGCCCGGTTTTTCGTGGTTGCGGGTCCAGGCCTCGGCTTCTATCATCCGGCACCTTTTTTTTCGTTGATCCACACCCTTAAGGTCCGGACTCATCATGCTGGAATTCATTCGAAGCCGCTCCAAATCCATCGCCGTGCAGGTCCTGTTCGGCTTGTTGATCCTCAGTTTCGTGGCTTGGGGTGTCGGCGATTTTGTCAATAGTTCTTCGCAGGGCACCGCCATCGCCAAAGTCGGCGAGCTGGAAATCGACCCCTTGCAGTTTGACTACGAATACCGCCGCGAAATCGAAAACATGCGCAACATCCTGGGTGGCAATTTCACCAATGAACAGGCCAAACTCATGGGGATCGGCCCATCGGTGTTGGAGCGATTGATTGAGCGCAATTTGTTGAGTCTGGCCAGCCACGAGATCGGCCTGGCGGTCAGCGACAATATCGTCCGCGAGGAAATTCAGAATCTCCCCGCCTTCCAAAACGAAGTGGGACAGTTCGACCGTTTCAAATTCAACCAGGTTCTACAGACCAGCAATTTGACCGAAGGCATGCTGGTGGAACAACTGCGCGGCGACCTGAACCGCGGCATGCTGGTGGATAGCCTGCGCGGCGCCATGATCGCGCCCCGGACCCTGGTCGAGCCCGCCTTCACCCATCGCGAGGAACGCCGCATTGCCCAAACCTTGCTGGTCGCCAATGATAAGGCGGGGGAGATTGCTCCGCCGGACGACAGCACCATAAAGACCTATCACGAGCAAAACGCCGGTCGATTTACGGCCCCGGAATACCGCAAACTGACGTTCGTTTCTCTAAAAGCCGAGGATCTGGCCGGAAACGTGGCCGTTTCCGAAGATCGCGTCGTCGAACTGTTCCAAGAGCGTAGCGGCACTTACAACATTCCCGAACGACGCAAGCTGTCTCAGGCCGTGCTCCCCGACGAAGCGGCCGCCAAGGCCTTGGTGGAAAGCGCCAATGCCGGAGGGGAACTGACCGGCGCCGTGGACCTGGGCGTCATGGATAAGAGCGGCCTGCCCCTGCCCGAACTGGCCGACGTGGCCTTCAGCCTGTCTAAGGGACAAGTGGGCGGACCGGTCAAGAGCCCCTTTGGCTGGCATGTTTTCAAGGTCGAGGACATCGAGGCCGCCCGCACCAAGACGCTGGATGAGGCGCGCGAGGAACTGACCCGCGATATTGCCTTGGAATTGGCGGTGGACGACCTCTACAAGCTCTCCAATGATCTGGAAGACACTTTGGGTGGCGGCGCCACCTTGGAAGAAGCGGCCCGGGATCTGAGCATCTCCATCGCCACGGTCGCCGCCGTGGATGCCCAGGGCCGGGATACGGAGGGCGGCTCGGTAGAAGGTCTGGCCGCCGATCCGGATTTCCTGCGCGTCGCCTTTGCAACCGAACCCGGCCAGGAAAGTGCTCTGACGGAATTCGGCAGCGACGGCTATTTCATTGTCCGGATCGATTCGGTCACGCCGCCGACCTTGCGCCCGCTGGATAGCGTTCGCAATGACGTGATCAAAGCCTGGACCGCCGAGCGCAAGAGTACCGCTGCCTTGGACCGGGCCAAATCCCTAGCCAAACAGATGGAAAGTGGTCTGAGCCTCGACGACGCGGCCAAAGCGGTGGATACAACCCCCATCACCACCCCGGCCCTGACCCGCGATGGCACGGGCGCCGCTCTGCCGCGGCCTTTGGTGGACGCCCTATTCAATGCCGAAAAAGGCGCCGTGGTCACGGCGCAAGGTCCAGCTGGTGCCTATGTGGCCCGGCTCACCGAGATCATCGTTCCCAACGCGAAGGCAGATAGCGAGAAAGGCAAGGTTGCCGCCCTGACAACCGCCGTCACCCAGGAAATGTCATCCGACCTGATGGTACAGTATCTCAATGCCTTGCGGTCTCAATACGGCGTGACCGTCAATCAGCGCGCCCTTGACGAGGCCCAATAATGCAAATCCGGCCCGATTTCGCCCAGTTCAAGGCAACCTACGAATCGGGTCGCGCGCAGGTGGCCTGGACCACCCTGGTCGCTGACCTGGAAACGCCGGTCTCCGCCTATCTGAAATTGGCCGACGGACGGTGCAATTCCTTCCTGTTGGAATCGGTAACCCAGGGCACCAATCGCGGCCGCTATTCCTTTATCGGCCTGAAACCCGACGTCATTTGGCGTTGTCACGGGCCCAAGGCAGAGATCAACCGGCAGGCGCGCATGGACCCGGATTCGTTCGAGGCCTGCCAATTGGACAGTCTGGCCTCTTTCCGCGCCCTGCTGGCCGAGAGCCATATTGATCTGCCCGAGGAACTGCCGCCCATGTCAGCGGGTCTGGTGGGCTACATGGCCTATGACATGATCCGCCAGATTGAGACCCTGCCCGACGACAATCCGGATGAGATCAATATTCCAGACGGTATCTACATGCGGCCCAGCGTGATCGCCGTGTTCGACAATATCGAAGATCTGGTGACCGTCATCACCCCGGTCTGGGTCGATGAGGACAACATCAGCGCCGAGGCGGCGCATGAACAGGCCCGCACCCGGCTTGCCGATGTGGTGGCCGATTTTCAGCGCTCCCTGCCCTATCGGCGGGAACGGCCTTCGGACACGGCGGATCTGGGTGAACCGCAGTCCAATATGACCCGCGAGCAGTTCCACTCAATGGTCGACAAGGCCAAGGAATACATCCTGGCCGGGGATATCTTTCAAGTGGTGCTGTCGCAGCGTTTCCGGCTGCCATTCAATCTGCCGCCCTTTGCGCTGTATCGATCTTTGCGTCGGTTGAATCCATCGCCCTATTTGTTCAATCTGGATTTCGGTGATTTCACCATCGTCGGCTCAAGCCCTGAAGTGCTGGTGCGGGTGCGCGATGGCGAGATCACCATCCGCCCCATTGCCGGAACCCGCCCCCGTGGCGCCACGCCCGAGGAGGATCGGGCACTGGCCAAGGACCTGTTGGGCGATGAAAAAGAGTTGGCCGAGCACCTGATGTTGCTGGACCTGGGCCGCAACGATGTGGGCCGGGTGGCCAAAGTTGGGTCTGTCCGGGTGACGGAACGTTCGATCATCGAGAACTATTCCCACGTCATGCATATCGTTTCCAACGTGATCGGAGAATTGGACCGTGATCGGGCCGATGAGCTGGATGCCCTGTTCGGCGGTTTCCCGGCAGGCACCGTCTCCGGCGCACCCAAGGTGCGTGCCATGGAAATCATCGATGAGTTGGAACCGGAAAGGCGCAGCTTCTATGCGGGCTGTATCGGCTATTTCGGCGCCAACGGCGATATGGATACCGCCATTGCCCTGCGCACCGCCCTGGTCAAGGACGGCACCCTCTATGCCCAGGCGGGCGGCGGAATTGTCCACGATTCAACGTCCGAAGGCGAATACCAGGAAAGCCTCAACAAGGCCCGCGCCATCATCCGCGCGGCCCAGGAAGCGGTCCGCTTCGCGGCTCGGGGCTAACCCAGGATATCCACCATGCGGCTGAGCGGCACCAAGGTGATTCCCTTGGCCTTCAACTTCGGCAGCCACTCGCCAAGCATGCGGATGGTGGCGTCGCGCGGGTGGCCAATGGCAATGGCCCGACCATTGCGTCGCGCCAATTTCTCCAAGATTGCCAATTGCTTGGCCACGGCATCATCTTTGTTGACGTTATCCAAAAACACATTGCGCATGGCAAAGGGAATGCCCACCCGACGCGCCACGTCAGGCCCGGCCGTCTTGCCGGTGGTGCGGGAATCCAAAAAAAACAGCCCGCGGTCCCTGAGTTCTTCGAGAACCACGGCCATGGACGAGGCATCGGCGGTGAAGGCGCTGCCCATGTGGTTATTGACCCCAACGAAGCCCTCGAAACGGCTGAGGCCCCAATTAAGACGGCGGCGGATCTCGTTCGGCTCCAGCCCCAATTCCAAGACCTCAGGCCCCGGGTCCAGCTTGGCATTGCCCGGCTGCATGGGAAAATGCACCAACAGTTCATGCCCGGCGGCGGTGGCAGCGCCGGTCTGACTTGCCAAATCTTCGGCATAGGTCAAAAAGGCCATGGTCAAGGGACCGGGCAAGGCAATGGTTTTACGGGTGCGCTTGTGATCAATCCCCAGATCATCAATCACCACGGCCACCATGGGTCCTTCCTTGGTCGGCGCAGGTAGCGCGGCAGGCGGCAGGGAGGCCACCTGTGGCGAGGCCGCTGCACCCGGCGGATCGAGGGGGAACAGCTCCTGAAACACCTGACCAACGGGCGCCGCCTTGGGCGGTGGCATGACACCCCCCGGCTTGATCCTGGGCTTCGGGGCCTGCGCCAGCATGGCCACGGCGCTGGTCTCATTGACCACCGGTTCCTGAACCACCGGCGCCGGGGCGGCCAGGAATGGTTCGGGTGCCTTTGGGAGCAAAGATTCGGGCGGCGTGGGATCCGGGCCTTCATAGATATCGTGAGGCAGCGCTTCCTCGTAGGGCAGGCTTTCCAGATGAGCCAGTTCTTCGATCGGGTCGGGAAAGATCGGTTCCGGCGGCGGTAACTGGTATGGCGCCCCGCCATTGCGGCGCTTGTAATAGGGAATCTCCTGCGAGACCTTTTTAATGCTGACCACGCGGGAATCGTCGCCGCGCAGCATCACCCCGGCCCCATAGCCGAACGCCAGGGTTCCCACGGCCATCATGCCATAGACAACCCAGCGAATCAGGGGCTTGGTCGGTAAAAGCGGCATTGGTCCCGGTCCCGGTTAATGATCCTCGACCCCTACCCCGGCGCGAGGATGGCGTCAACGACCTTGGGGCTTCCACCGCCTGAGAAGCAAGGAATTGCTGACCACGCTGACACTGGACAAGGCCATAGCCGCGCCGGCCACAACCGGACTCAGTTGCCCGGATACGGCCAAGGGAATAGCAATGACGTTATAGACGAAGGCCCAAAACAGGTTTTGGCGGATCTTGTTGGCCGTGGCCCGCGAGATATCCAGCGCATCGGCCACCAGGTCCGGACGACCGCGCATAAGGGTTATCCCGGCGGTGGCCATGGCCACGTCGGTGCCGGTCCCCATGGCGATCCCCACATCCGCCGCCGCCAGGGCAGGCGCGTCATTGATGCCGTCGCCCACCATGGCCACGCCGCCCTTGCCACGCAAGGGCGCCACCATATCGGCCTTGTCGCCGGGCATCACCTGAGCGATGACCTCGTCCAGGCCCAGGGTCCGGCCGACTTTTTCCACTGCCGCCCGACTATCGCCACTGAGCAGAATGGTCCGCCGCCCCATGGCCTTGAGGCGGGCGACGGCCGAGGCCGATTCGGCCTTGATATTGTCCCCGAACGCCAACAATCCTGCAGCTTTGCCGTTGATCGCCACATAGACCACCGTATGACCTTCGGCTTCCAGATCCGTCACCGGCTCGACGGGAATATCCCTCTCGGCCATCAGGCGAGCATTGCCAATCAGCACATTTTTCTTGCCGACCCGGGCTTCCAGGCCGCGCCCCGGCAAAGCGGTAAAGCTTTCCAACTTGGGCAGGGTTTTCACTTCGCATACATCCAGCAAGGCCCGGGCCAGGGGATGTTCACTGCCCTGTTGGGCGGCAGCCGCCAGGATCACCAGAGATTCGGTCTTGCGGCGTCTATCCAGGCTCTTGGCCAGCACCATTGTCGGGCGCCCCTCGGTCAGGGTGCCTGTCTTGTCGAACACAACGGTTCTCGCCTTATGCGCCCCCTCCAGCGCCGCCGCGTCGCGGATCAAGATGCCCGCCCGGGCTGCCGCGCCCGTCCCGACGATGATCGCCGTCGGCGTCGCCAGGCCTAGGGCACAAGGGCAGGCAATAACCAGCACCGACACGGCATGGATCAGCGCTTCGACCCCGGACGCACCAGCCAGTAGGTGCCCGGCAAAGGTCCCGTAGGCGATTACCGTGACCACCGGCACAAAGATCGCCGCCACCCGGTCCACCAAACGCTGCACAGGGGCTTTGCTGGCCTGAGCGTTCTCGATCAGACGCACAATGCGCCCCAACACCGATTCGGCGCCAATGGTGGTCGCCGAGACTCGAAGTAGCCCCTCGCCATTCAGGGCCCCTCCGGTCACCCTATCGCCTGGCGCCTTGGCCACCGGCAGGCTTTCTCCGGTCAATAGGGATTCATCTGCCTGGGACTCGCCTTCCATGACCTCGCCGTCCACCGGGAAGCGTTCACCAGGCCGCACGATCACCAGATCACCACAGCGCACCGCCTTGACCGGAATGGCAATTTCCTCGCCATCGCGGAGAATGCGCGCGGTCTCGGGACGGAGATGGCCGAGGGCCCGAATGGCCGCCGTGGCACTCCATTTGGCGCGTCCTTCGAGCACCTTGCCCAGCAGGACCAGGGTCACCACACTGGCCGAGGCTTCGAAATACAGATGATCCGCCTCGCCGCGCAGCATCAGGAAAAGGCTCAATCCATAGGCCGCCGAGGTACCCAGCACCACCAGCAGATCCATGTTCGACGACTTGGCCCGCACCGCATTGTTGGCCGCCACATAGAATCGGAACCCGGCCCCGAATTGGACAATCGTCGCCAAGACCAATTGGACCAGGGGGGACAAGACCAACCAGCCGCCGGTCCACATGGCAATCATTTGCAACCAGAATGGCAGGGTAAGGGTCAGGGCCCCGGCGAGCACCCACAGATCCCGGCGCAGGCGGGCATTCTGTCTTGCTTCCAAGGCCTCATAACCGTCTTCCGCCGCCGGTTCGGCGCCGAATCCGGCCTTCTCCACCGCCTTGATCAGGTCGGTGGTGGCCAAGGTGGCATCCTTATAGGCGATGGAAGCCTTTTCATTGGCCAGGTTGACGGTCGCCGAGACCACCCCCGGCTGATTATTGAGCACCCGCTCCAACCGCCCGGAGCAGGCGGCACAGGTCATGCCTGAAATGGTCAGCTCCAGGCTTTGTATATCAATCTTGTTCATGGGCCTTATGTAAGCCTGCCCGCATTGACACGCAATCACCGGATCTCAGCATTGGTACCCCCAGTGCCGGGCCCAGGGCGCCAAAATCGGCATAACCGGCTCCATTTGAGCCCGATAGCGTGTCCACCGGCCCGAGGCACTTCGATAGATCGGCTGAGTCACCTGATCATAGCTTGGGGTGCGTACCCGCCCCCGTTGCCGCGCGGTTTCGGCAAAATCCCTGAACGCGTCAGTCCACTCCAAACCGAGAAAATCCACCAGCGGTCCAAGCGTACCTTCGAAATCATCCACCAGGTCTTCGTAGCGGATGGTGTAAACCGCTGGATCGAACAGAGCCTCGTAGCGGCTCCACAGGCCGAATACGCGGTCGTAGAGCGTCGCCGCGCTCTCCAGCTCACGGAAATTGGCCATGGCGTCGTTTTGCTTGAAGTTCTGCATAAAGCAACTCAGCACACAGTCGCAGGGATGGCGCAGGGCAAGGATAAAGCGAGCCTTGGGAAACAGGCGGCAGATCAATCCGGCTTCGACCATATTCAATGGCATCTTGTCGACGATATGGGGGACGTCGCCGGCTTCGTCGCGAAATGTCTCCAATCGTTCGAAATACAGGTCCCGAAGCGTCCGGATCTCGTTCGGGTCAAGGGTGGCCAAGGCCTCCGGATTGCCCCTCTCCATGGCGGCCAAACGGGTACTCACGGCTTCGAGCATCGGACGTTCCTCGATGACCCCGACCAAGGGATGACTGCGGAGAATGCTATCCAACAGCGTGGTTCCCGAGCGCGGAAAGCCGACCAGGAATATGGGATCGAGTCGGTCGTCGAGCCCCTGTGCGCCGGTCCAGTCGTGAGGGTCAACCGTGGCAAACCAGGCGCCCAGGCGATCAATAAACGCCGCATATCCAGCCGGATTCACCTCCTGAGCCTGTTCCGTCCGCGCCGCCCATTCGTTGGATTGGCGGAAGTAATCAAAGGCTGCCGAGGGGTCATCAATACGGTCGCAAGCCTCGCCAAGCAATTGGGCGCGGGCAGCGTTAAAATGGGGATCTTCCGGTCCCGGCTCCCGCGCTTCGAGAATCTCTCTAACAGCTGAATAGGCCCCTTCGCGTTTTTTGACCATCGCTTGCCAAAGGGTCAGTCTCGGGTGATCTGGACAGGCCGCTTCCACCGCCGCTACGGCCTCTGTTAGCTCGTTGACTTGATTGGATTGTTCAAGCAATTCGATCAACGAATCGTGGGTTGCCGCACGCTGCGGTTCCAGCTCCAGAGCGCGATGGAAATGAACCTTTGCACGCTCCATGTCGCCCAGAAACCTTGCTGCAATGCCCAGATTGTGATGCGCCTCCGCCATGGTCGGCTCGAGGGCCAAGGCTTGCTCGAAATGGCCCAATGCCTTCTGCGTTTGATCCAATCGATGGCTGACCGCCCCCAGCTTCAAATGAGCAAGGGCATGGCGGGGCATGAGGTGCACGGCCTGACCATAGGCCGCCGCCGATTCTCGAAGCTGCCCCAGTCCTTCCAGGGCAATGCCCAGATTGTAGTGGGCCAAACCAAAGTCGGGCTTGAGGTGGATCGCTTCGAGAAAGGATTTTGCCGCTTCCTCGCCCTCATTCAAGGAAAGCTGCGACACGCCGATATTGTACCGAGCCTCGCAATAATCATGCTTCAGGCTCAATGCCTTGCGAAATTCATCAATGGCCTTGATGGATCGCCCCTGCGCTTCTAGGACCAGCCCTAGATTCGTATGGGCCTCGGCGCTTCCCGGATCATCGCGCAGCGCCTCTGCAATGTGTAGTTCCGCTTCATCCAGGCGTCCGGACTGATAGGCCGCGACCCCTAAATAGTGACGGGCATGGCTTTGATGCGGATCCTTGGCCAGCACCCGCCGATACAAGGCCTCGGCCTCGGCCACTCGGCCTGACTGGTGCAGAGTCAGAGCCTGTTGTAGCCACCCGATCCCCTCCTCGCTCGCCTGGGACCCGGCCCGCTTGGCTTCCCGTTCCCGTCGTCTTCGTTCCGCCCGGTTCATGGCACTCCCCGTGATTCGGCCACAGGATAGCTTGATCCAAGAAGCCTCGAAAGGCTTGACCCCAACCCGCCCTTGACGCCCTCCCCCCGCCTGGGCAGGATGGCCGCTCCGCTGAGAGAGAGGCATCCATGTTTCTGCTGATCGATAACTACGACAGCTTTACCTATAATCTGTGGCATTTCCTGAGCGAATTGGGCGCCACCGTCGAAGTGCACCGCAATGACGCGCTGACCGCCGACGAGGCTCTGGCCCTAAACCCGCAAGGCTTGATCATCTCACCGGGCCCTTGCGACCCTGATCAGGCAGGAATCTGCCTGGAACTGATCGACAAGGCGGCAGGCAAATTGCCTGTTCTGGGGGTCTGCCTCGGCCATCAATCCATCGGACAGGTCTTTGGCGGGAAAGTCGTGCGCGCGCCCACCTGCATGCATGGCAAACTGAGCCCGATCGCCCATACGGGAAAAGGGATTTTTGCCGGGTTGCGCAATCCCTTCACCGCCACCCGCTATCATTCCTTGCTCGTGGATCGCGAGAGCCTGCCCGATGACTTGCAGATCACGGCGGAAACCAAGGATGGCCTGATCATGGGATTGCAGCACAAGTCGCTGCCCATATTCGGTGTCCAATTTCATCCCGAGAGCATCGCTTCGGAGTTGGGGCACGACCTGTTACGAAATTTCCTGAAAATCACCTCCAAGGAGCCTTTGGCGGCATGAGCGATACGGCCCACTACCTAAAACCCCTTCTGGCCCAGGTGGCCGACGGCGTCTCCATGAGCGAGGACGAAGCGGCCCAGGCCTTTGAAATCATCATGTCCGGCCATGCCACCGACGCCCAGATCGGCGCCTTTTTGATGGCATTGCGGCTGCGCGGCGAGACGGTGGAGGAAATCACCGGCGCCGTGCGCACCATGCGCGCCAAGATGCTCACCGTCACCGCTCCGGACGGCGCCATGGATATTGTCGGCACCGGCGGCGATGCCTCGGGCACCTACAACATCTCCACCGCCTCGGCCTTCGTGGTCGCCGGTTGCGGCATCCCCATCGCCAAGCACGGCAACAAGGCCCTGTCGTCCAAGTCCGGCGCCGCCGACGTCCTGACCAGCCTGGGCGTGAATATCGGTGCTGAAATGGATGTGGTGGAAAAAGCCATAGCCGAGGCCGGGATTGGCTTCCTGATGGCCCCGCGCCATCATAGCGCCATGAAATACGTAGGCGCTCCCCGGGTTGAGATGGGAATCCGCACCATCTTCAACCTGCTCGGCCCCATGTCCAATCCCGCCGGGGTCAAACGGCAGATGACCGGCGTCTTCTCCCGTGACTGGGTCCGCCCCATGGCCGAGGTTCTGGGTCGCCTGGGCTGCGAGAAGGCCTGGGTGGTGCATGGCTCCGATGGTCTCGATGAACTGACCACCACCGGCCCCTCCTTTGTTGCCGAACTGAAGGATGGCGCAGTTGCCGAGTTCGAGGTCTCGCCTGCCGACGCGGGCCTGCCCATGGCGGCACCGGAAGACCTCAAGGGGGCCGACCCGGAAACCAACGCCAAAGCCCTGCGCGATGTGCTGGGTGGGACAGAGGGTGCCTATCGCGACGTGGTGCTGTTGAATGCGGCCGCCTCCTTGGTGGTTGCCGACAAGGCCGGGGATCTGAAACAAGGCGTGGCCCAGGCCGCCGACAGCATCGAGTCCGGCAAGGCATTGGCGGCATTGGACAAATTGGTCGCGCTGACCAATGGATAATGTGCTCGACAAGATCTGCGCCGACAAACGCGACCATGTGGCCCGCTGCAAGGCTGACCGCTCCCTGGCCGATGTGGAGCGTGCCGCCAAATCCGCCGAACCCACCCGTGGATTTGCCGAGGCCCTGACCCAGGCCGTGGCGGAAGGTGGACACGGCCTGATCGCGGAAATCAAAAAGGCGTCGCCCTCAAAAGGCCTGATTCGCGGTGATTTCGATCCCGAAACGTTGGCCGCCGCCTATGAGGCCGGAGGCGCTTCTTGCCTGTCCGTACTCACGGATCAACCCTACTTTCAGGGCCATGATGACTATCTGGTGGCTGCCCGATCGGTGGTCGATTTGCCGGTCCTGCGCAAGGATTTCATGGTCGATCCCTATCAGGTCACCGAGGCCAGGTCCTTAGGTGCCGATTGCATCTTGTTGATCATGGCGGCGCTGGATGACGGCCTGGCCAAGGAGCTTGAATCGGCAGCCATGGACTGGGGCATGGATGTGCTGATCGAAATCCACGATGGCGAGGAATTGGACCGGGCCTTGGCGCTGCGCTCTCCCCTGCTCGGCATCAACAACCGCAACCTCAAGACCTTGGAGGTCAGTTTGGCCACCACCGAGACACTGGCCCCCCGCGTGCCCACGGACCGCCATCTGGTCTGCGAAAGCGGATTGTTCTCCGCCAAGGACCTGCATCGCATGTCCAAAGTTGGCGCCCACCGGTTTTTGATCGGTGAGTCTCTGATGCGTCAACCGGATGTGGCGGCGGCGACCAAGGCCATCCTCGCCCCGATCGAGGACCTCTGAGAATGGCGGAATTCTCTCATTTTGACACCAATGGCAACGCGGTCATGGTGGATGTGTCCAAAAAAGACAGCACCGAACGCACCGCCACGGCCGAGGGAAAGGTTTTGGTCTCGCAGGAAACCATGGACCTGATCCAGGGCAAGGGCTTCAAGAAAGGCGACGTGCTCGGCGTGGCCCAACTGGCCGGCATCATGGGCGCCAAACGGACCCCCGATCTGATTCCCTTGTGCCACCCCCTGGCCCTGACGTCGGTCAAAGTCGATCTGTCGTGCGACCTGGTGGATACCGCCGTGGTCATTTCCGCCACCTGCAAGCTGGCCGGTAGGACCGGGGTGGAGATGGAAGCCCTGACAGCCGTCGCGGTCGCCGCCCTGACCGTCTATGACATGTGCAAGGCGGTGGACAAGGGCATGCGGATCACCGACATTCGGCTCACCCACAAGGCCGGAGGCAAATCCGGCACCTATGAGGCCCCCTGATATGATTTCGGTTGCGGAAGCCCTAGAAACAGTCCTTTCCGGTATCGTAACATTATCGGCGGAGACAATCTCCGTCGCCGATGCGGTGGACCGTGTGTTGGCCGAGGATGTCTCGGCCCGGCTCACCCAGCCGCCCATGGCGGTTTCGGCCATGGATGGTTACGCGGTGCGGGCTTGCGACGTGAAATCGGTCCCCACGGCCTTGACCTGCGTCGGCGCCGCTCCCGCCGGAGGGACCTATGAGGGTGCGGTCTCCGAGGGCGAATGTGTGCGAATCTTCACCGGCGCCCCCATCCCCGCCGGGACCGATGCGGTGATTATGCAAGAAGACACCGCCCGTGAGGGCGACCGGGTGTTGGTCAAGGAACCCTACCAGAGCGGCAAATTCGTCCGCCAGGCGGGCTTGGACTTTTCCGCGGGCAAAGTGCTTTTGCGCGCCGGGCATCGGCTCAAGGCCCGCGATATCGGGCTCTGTGCTGCCATGAACGTGCCTTGGCTCCGGGTAACCCGAAAGCCCCGGGTGGCAATCTTGGCCACCGGTGATGAATTGGTCATGCCCGGGGACCCGGTGGGGCCAAGCCAGATCATCAGCTCCAATAGCCTGGCCGTGGCCGCCTTCGTGCGAAAGCTTGGGGGCGACCCGCTTGACCTGGGTATTGCCCGCGACACCCCGGAGGCCTTGGATTCATTGCTTGCCGGCGCTGACCGGGCGGATCTTCTGGTGACCTTGGGGGGCGCGTCTGTAGGCGATCATGATCTGGTTGTCGATGGTCTGACCGAACGCGGCTTTGAACTGGGCTTCCACAAGATCGCCATGCGTCCCGGCAAGCCCTTGATCTTTGGTCATGTGGGCAGTACGGCTGTGCTCGGTCTACCGGGCAATCCGGTCTCGGCAGGGGTGACGTCCGTGCTGTTCTTGCGCCCGGCCTTGGAAAAGATGGCCGGCCTGCCGCCCTCGGCTCTCCCCCGGGATACCGCGACGCTGGGCTGCGACCTGCCGGAAAACGACCGGCGACAGGACTATCTGCGCGCCGATTTGTACCGGGAACGGGACGGCACCTTCATTGCCACCCCTTTCGACAAACAAGACAGCGCCATGCTGGCTCTCTTCGCCCGCGCCGACTGTCTGGTGGTGCGCACCCCCTTCGCCCCGCCCGCCAAGGCCGGTGACAAGGTTGATATCATTCGGTTCTAGATCACGTCATGTTTGATCGGATTCGATCAAACATGACGTGATCGATTCCAATAAGGTCGCGCGTGTCTAGCGGGTCCGATTGGACCCGACATGCGCTAGCGGAATACCCGCATGGCAATGTTGACCACCCGCATCTGTTCGGTGGTCAGGTTGACCCCCCGCTGCCGCACCGCGACCAGATCCACCACCATGTTTTCCCGCTGAGGCTCCAAGGCGTATCGGCACAAGATGGTATCGCGCTGCATGGTCGGCTGGGCCTGCCGTTGCGATGTCACGGCCACACGATAGGGAATCGTGATGTTGAGGCTGCCTTCGCCCTCCCAGACCCGGGGCTCATCGGCGGTGGTTTCACCCAAATTCCGATTGAGGAAATTCAGCACCGTCGTGCAATGGCGGGTTTCCATCACACCGGGGGCCAGCTCCTCGGCACAGGCTCCCAGCAACAGCAAAGGCGATATCAATAGGATCCAGGCCAAAAATGGTCGCATGAAGGCTCCATTGGTTTGGGTCTCCAGAATACCCGTTTGGACGAAGAAGGAACAGAGATCCCTTGACCTTGAGATGGAACTAAAGTAGAACGAGTATTGAGTTTGGCTTTTGTTCCCTGCCCCTTGCCGGGATGGGACCCATTGAACGGGAAACCGCACGGATGTTGACCAAGAAACAGTATGAACTCCTGACCTTCATCGATGCCCGCCTACGGGAATCCGGAGTCTCGCCCTCCTATGACGAGATGAAGGACGCCTTGGGACTGGCCTCCAAATCAGGCATTCACCGGCTGATCACCGGCCTGGAGGAACGCGGCTTTATCCGCCGCCTGCCCCATCGGGCTCGGGCGCTCGAAGTGGTCAAGCTGCCGGAAAACATCGACGATGCCCTGCCCCCGGCCCCGGCAAAAACCCGCGATGCCTTTGCCCCCAACGTCATTCAGGCCGATTTCCGCATTCTCGGCTCCGAACCGGCGCGGCCTTCCGACGACACGGTCCGCTTGCCGCTTTATGGGCGCATTGCCGCGGGCACCCCAATCGAAGCCCTGCGCGACCCGGGCAGCGCGGTGGAAGTTCCCGCCGGGCTGCTGGCTCAGGGACGCGGCGATCACTATACCCTTGAAGTGGATGGGGATTCCATGATCGAGGCAGGCATTCTCGATGGCGACACGGTGATCATTCAGCAATGCAGCGCCGCCGATACGGGCGAGATCGTTGTGGCCTTGGTGGAAAATCAGGAAGTCACGTTAAAACGGCTGCGCAAGAAGGGGCACTCCGTGGCTCTGGAACCGGCCAATGCCCGCTACGAAACCCGCATCTATGGCCCGGATCAAGTGCAGATTCAGGGGCGCCTTGTCGGTCTGCTGCGCCAGTATTGATCCTTGTGTGGATTTTGGAATCGATGTTCCTTTCGGTGCCCACGCCAATCAATGATAGGACCCTCGTTTCCATCAAACGAGTGCGTGCCGGGTCCAATTGGACCCCTTGGACAGGCGCGACGTGATCTAACAGGCTGCTTCTGTAATCGAGTCATTTGAGTCAAGCTGATTTCCAAGCCGTCGGTTTGAACCTGGGGTATGTGGCGCCCTTTGCTTCTGTCCGCGGTCGACGTCGTCGCCGCATGATGGGGATCAAGGGGGATCGGGTGCAGCAATCTGAAAAGCGTGGTCTTACGCCACTGCAGCCTGCGCGCTGTCATCCGAGCCCCGCGCGTCGCCACGCGTCCTGGCCGCCCTTCAGGCGATCTCGGTTTTCGTTGTGTTTAGATGGCGGTCTCCTCCTTGCGGTACTGGAAGTCCGTGCCGTCGATCCACATGCGATGCATGATTACGGCGAGACGCCGGGCAACGGCTACCTTGGCGCGTTTCATCCCGCGCCTTTTGGCGACCGCGAGCCCCCAGTGTTTGAGCCAGGACCAACGGCGGGTTCGAGTGAGAAGTGCATTGGCGGCCTCGAACAAAAGCCAACGAACCATGGCATCTCCGCACTTGCTGATGGGGCCGCTTCGGTCCTGCTCTCCCGAGGCGTATCTGCGTGGGACAAGCCCGAAGTGGGCGCCGACCATGACCGACTTTTGAAACCGTTCCGGCACGTCGAGTCCTGTCCTGAAAGCGAGGGCGGTAACCGGGCCGACGCCGGGAACGGTCATCAGGCGTCGGCAAACGCTATCATCGCGCGCAGCGGCATGAACCTGCCGGTCGAGCTTGTCGAGTTGTTCGAGCAAGGCTTGGCGCGCAAGCAAGAGCGGCTCGGCGGCTGCGCTGAGGTGCGGGTTATCAGCCGTCAATTCCCGAACCCGCGCCGCGAAAAGGCGTCCGCGCGCCATACCGACCTTGAGGCCGAAAGCTTTCAATGTTCCTCGTACCGTATTGGACAACTGACGGACCTGATGAACCAGGGTCTCCCGATGGGTCAGCACCATCCGGAGCTCCTGACTGCGCGCGGTCTTGACGTGGGTCGCGCGGTACAAACCGGTCCGCATCGCCTGGCTGATCAAGCGGGCGTCGCGACGGTCCGTCTTGACTGGGCTGGCGCTGGCAAAGGCCTTCATTTGCCGGGTCTCGATACAAATCACAGGGAGGCCCCGACTGGACAGTCCTGCGTACAGCCAAGGCGCCAGAGGGCCAGCTTCCAACCCAATTCGCGCAAAGCCACGCCCGCTTTCCTCGAGCCAAGTGGCGACCGCCTCGGGTGTGCTTGACACCTTGCCTTCGCGAATGACGGTTCCCTTTGCATCAATCTCACAGATCGAAATGCTTGCCATCGATACGTCCATTCCAACAAAATACTCCATGGCTGGTCTCCTCTGTTCCATGTCCAGGAATTGACCCGGATACTTGATCAAGACCGAGTGTGGAGACCAGCTGACTGTCTAGCGCGTGTCGGGTCCAATCGGACCCGCTAGACACGCGCGACCTTATTGGAATCGATCACGTTTTTCGTGTTTGATCGAATCCGATCAAACACGACGTGATCTAGGCAATCCCTGACTGCTCGATTACCGCCATCTGAAAAAGTATTGTCCAACGGCCCGCCTCGCCCTTCGACAAGCTCAGGGTGAGGCTAACATGTTGAAAGTTCAAAATCCCTCATGCTGAGCTTGTCGAAGCATGTGTCGCCACAGGCTCGAAATCGGACTTCTTCAGCAGCCTGCTAAAGTATTTAGCCTTCGGTACCGGGAGATTTTCCGTTTTCGCCGGGCCGCGGCTTGTCGGGGCGCAGGACCCAGGGACGATCGCCCCGGCGCCCGTTGACGCTGTCCACCCGTACCGATCCATCCGGGTTCAGCCACAGGGCATGACTGCCGCCGCGCCACAGATCGAATCGGTCGATCACCACCCGGGCGGAAGGACAGCGCCCACGCACCGGCACAGAGCTGACCACCACGTTCGCCGTCCGGCAATCATCGTCCAGCGCTTCGGCTTCGCGTACCAAGGCGACCATGTGGGGGTCGTTACGCAGAATACAGCCAAAAGAATCACACGAAAAAACAGCCGGTTGGCGCGGCGCGAAGCCTTTCCAGGATATGGCCTCGGGCACCGCTTCCCGGTCCATCCAGGATTGCCTGAGGAAATTACCTCCGCGCAGGCTGGAAAAAGCCAGTTGGCCGTCGGGCAAACGCACGGCCATCTGCTTGCCCTGTCCATCCACCAAAATATCCGGTGGCGGCATATGGGACAGAGCCACGCCCCCCGCCACCAATCCCAAGGCACCCAAGTAGCGCCATCGCCGCCGCCACAGGCACATCCAGGTGCCCCCCAGGGCCACGACGGCCACGCCCCAGCCCGGCAGGCCGGGAAACAGCACCACCGAGCCCTCCATGCCCGCCACCCAATGGGCAACGGCCACCACGCCCTCAATCCCCCACCCCATGGGCACCAGAGCCAAGGACTCCAGCCCCAAAGGTGCCAGCACATAGGCCATCAAGGCCCAAGGCATGATCCATAGCGCGGTAAGCGGCACGGCCAGCAGGTTAGCCAACAACCCGAAAGTGGCCATACGATGAAAATGATGGATGGCAAAGGGCGCGGTCGCCAATCCGGCAACTATGGTGGTCAGCGCCACCGCTGCCAAATAGAGCCCTGGCCCGCGCCACCACCAAGCTCCTGTCCGGCGCCCGGCGGCCAGCCGCTTTCCCATGATTTCATAGACCGCCACCAAGGCCATGGCGGCGGCGAAAGACATTTGAAAACTGGGACCCAAGAGGGATTCCGGCTGGATCAGGAGAACCACCGCCGCCGCCCAGGCCAATCCGCGCATGGAGAGTCCCTGGCGATCCAGCAGAACCCCCATCAGCACCAGCCCGACCATCAAAAAGGCCCGTTGGGTCGGCACCGTTGCCCCGGTCATCTGCGCATAGCCAAAGGCCACAAGGATCGCCGCCAGGGCGGCCCATTTCTTCACCGGGTACCGCAACGCCACCGCCGGAATCAAGGCCAGCAAGGCACGCAATGAAAAAAACGCCAATCCGGCCACCAGCCCCACATGCAACCCTGAAATGGCCAGCAAATGGGCCAGACCCGCGTCCCGCATGGCCTGCATGGCCTTTTCCGGGATTGCTGCCCGATCCCCGGTCATCAGGGCGGCGGCTACCCCTCCGGCGGTGGGGTCATCGATGGCGGCTCGGATCCGCTCTCCCAAAGCGTGGCGCAGGCTTGATAGGGCAATGCCATAGGCAGCGAACCCGGAGGTGACCCCACGGGCGGTGATCTCCGCTCGCCCCAAGCCATAGCCCACGGCCCCCAGACCTTCGAAATAAGCTTTGAACTGAAAATCGAAGCCGCCCGGCAACGATGGCGGCGGCGGAGACAGGAGCATGGCGGGCACCTGAATCCAGTCCCCGGGCGTCAAGTCCGGCTGCTCTCCTCGCAATCGGATGCGCGCCCGCTGGGGAGTCTGTTCCGCCCCCAACCGACTGACCCTCAGACGCTCCAAGGTGATGCGTTTTTGCTTCGGCAGCGCCTCCACCTGCACAATTCGCCCAGACACCGTTGCCGGTCCATGACGTTTTTCAAGCACCGTATCGGCCACCAAGGCGGTGCGCAGCTGAGAAACGGCGAACCCCAAGGCCAAGGCCACGGCCAAAACGGCCAGCATTCGCCCGATGCCATGGTGCCAAAGCATCCACGCCCCCGCGGAGGCCGCCATGAACAACGCCGTGCCGAGCCACCAGACGGGCTCAAAACTCAAGGTAAAATAGACCGCCACCCCGATGGCCATGGCCACGGGCAGCCACAAAGGCCAACGCTCCCGTTCCCCATGGAATCCCTCTGCCAAGGCGGTGGCTCGCAGCACCTTTTAATTCTCCATTTGTCCTCAAACAGTTACACAACGACGCCCGTAAATCTTTGCTGCGCGTGCGAAGATTGTGGTAAACACCTCCATCACACAAAGGAATCTAACAGAATTGCCCATGACGGTCGTTACTCGATTTGCCCCTTCGCCCACCGGCTTTCTCCATATTGGAGGCGCTCGGACCGCCCTCTTTAACTGGCTTTTTGCCCGCCACCATGGGGGCCAATTCCTGCTGCGAATCGAAGACACGGATCGTCAGCGCTCCAAGCCCGAGGCCGTCGAGGCCATCTATGAGGGCCTGAAGTGGCTGGGTCTGGATTGGGATGGCGATCCCCTTTCCCAGTTTTCCCGAGTTGATCGGCATGTGGAAGTGGCCAAACAGCTGCTGGCCGAAGGCAAGGCCTATCACTGCTATTGGACTCCGGACGAACTGACAGCCATGCGCGAAGCCGCCCGCGCCGAAGGTCGATCAGGCTATTTCGATCCCAAATGGCGGGATGCCGATCCGGCCACGGCCCCCGAGGGCGTGCCCCCGGTGGTGCGGCTCAAGGCTCCCCGTGATGGCGAAACCGTCGTCCAGGATGAGATTCAAGGTGAAGTCCGCACCGCCAATGCCCAAATGGACGACATGATTCTGTTGCGCGCCGATGGGACACCCACCTATATGCTGGCGGTGGTGGTTGATGATCACGACATGGGAGTGACCCATGTGATCCGTGGCGACGACCATTTGACCAATACGTTCCGACAGATGCAGCTTTATCAAGCGCTGGACTGGACGCCGCCGACATTTGCCCATCAGTCGTTGATCCATGGCGACGACGGCAAGAAGCTATCCAAGCGCCATGGGGCTCTGGGCGCCGAGGTCTATCGGGACATGGGCTTCCTGCCCGAAGCCATGCGCAACTACCTGCTGCGGCTGGGCTGGAGCCATGGGGACGACGAGATCTTCAGCACCGAACAAGCCATTGAGTGGTTTAATCTGGAAAATGTCGGTCGGGCCGCCGCCCGCTTCGATATGGAAAAGCTGACCACTCTGAACGGTCACTACATCCGGCATACAGATGATGCGGCCCTGGTCGACCACATCGCTCCCAGGCTCGAAACCGAATTGGGAGTCAATTTGGATGAAGCCGGACGTCTGCGCCTGCAACAAGGCATGCCGTCGCTCAAGGAGCGCGCCAAAACGCTAGTGGAGTTGGCCGAGGCTGCGTTATTCTATGTGCGCCCCCGGCCCTTGGTGATGACAGACAAGGCCGCAAAGTTGCTGAACGCCGAGGCCCTGGAAACTCTGCGGCTGCTGAGTGTGCGGCTGAGCAATACCCATTGGACCCGCGACGCGTTGGAGAACCTGACGCGCGAGACCGCCGAAGAATTGGATCTGAAATTGGGTAAAGTGGCGCAGCCCCTGCGGGCCGCTCTGACCGGCACCAACGTATCGCCGCCCATTTTCGAAGTCATGGAAATTCTAGGCCAGGAGGAAGTCCTGGCACGCTTGCAAGACGCCCAAAAAGGGCAATAGGACCATCCGGGTCCAAAAAGGGATTGGAGACCGAAAATATCCATCGACAGCCGCGCGAACACCGATCAATCAAACCAAGGTGGCGGCCGACTGCTTGAGGAGAAATAAATCATGAGCGATCAGAAAAATACCGTCAGCATGACGGACAACAGGACCGGCAAAACATGGGAATTTCCAGTAATTGAGGGCAGCACCGGCCCGGACGTGATCGACATCCGCCGTCTCTATGCCGAAACCGGCATGTTCACCTACGACCCCGGCTTCACATCGACCGGCAGCTGTGAATCCAGCATCACCTATATCGATGGTGAAAAAGGCGTTTTGCGCCATCGCGGATACGATATCGCTGATCTGGCCGAGCATTCCGACTTCATGGAAGTCTCTTATTTGCTGCTTTACGGGGATCTGCCGACTCCGCCACAGAAAGCCAAATTCGAATCCGACATCACCCATCACTCGATGGTCCATGAACAATTGCACGACTTCTACACCGGTTTCCGTCGTGACAGTCATCCCATGGCCGTCATGGTCGGCGTCATCGGCGCCCTGTCGTCGTTCTATCACGACAGCACCGATATCACCGACCCAAGGCACCGACTGATCGCCTCCTACCGCATGATCGCCAAGGTACCGACCATCGCGGCATGGGCCTATAAGTACTCCATCGGACAGCCGTTCATCTATCCGAAGAACAATCTGTCCTATGCCGAGAACTTCCTGCAAATGATGTATGCGGTTCCCTGTGAAGAGTACATGGTCAACCCGGTCCTGGCCCGGGCCATGGATCGCATCCTGATCTTGCATGCCGATCACGAACAGAATGCCTCTACCTCCACCGTGCGACTGGCGGGTTCTTCGGGAGCCAATCCGTTCGCCTGTATTGCTTCGGGCATTGCCTCCCTTTGGGGTCCGGCCCATGGCGGCGCCAACGAAGCCGTGCTGAAGATGCTCAACGAGATCGGTCACAAGGACAATATCCCCGAGTATCTGGCCAAGGCCAAGGACAAGGACGATCCGTTCCGCCTCATGGGCTTCGGGCACCGGGTCTACAAGAACTACGATCCGCGGGCGACCGTCATGCAGAAGACCTGCCACGAGGTGCTCGACGAACTGGGCATCGCCAACGAGCCGCTGCTCGACTTGGCCATGGAACTGGAGCGCATCGCGTTGGAAGACCCCTACTTCGTCGAGAAGAAGCTGTTCCCCAATGTGGATTTCTACTCTGGCATCATCTTCAAGGCGATGAACATCCCGGTATCCATGTACACGGTGCTATTCGCCCTGGCCCGGACCGTAGGCTGGGTGGCACAGTGGAACGAGATGATCGAGGATCCGACCCAGAAGATCGGTCGGCCGCGTCAGCTGTTCATCGGCGAAGTGCAGCGCGAGTTCATCCCCCTGCACAAACGAGTCAGCAAGAACCGGGAACTGGCACCGGAATAAGGCCTCGGCAGATTTGGATAAACACAAGGGGGGCGCTGCCCCCCTTTTTCACGACGGCTCGGCAGTCGGCTGCATGGAAGTCAAGGTCTAACAGGCTGTTGGGAAAGTGTTGTCCTACGGCCTGCCTCGCCCTTCGTCCCTCGACAAGCTCGGGATGAGGAAGCTCAGGGTGAGGCTAACAAGTTGAAAATTCAAAGGCCCTGATGCTGAGCTTGGCGAAGCATGTGTCGCCACACCCTCGAAATCGGACTTTTTCAGATGGCGGTAATCGAGCAGTCAGGGATTGCCTAGACAGTCAGCTGGTCTCCACACTCGGTCTTGATCAAGTATCCGGGTCAATTCCTGGACATGGAACAGAGGAGACCAGCTATGGAGTATTTTGTTGGAATGGACGTATCGATGGCAAGCATTTCGATCTGTGAGATTGATGCAAAGGGAACCGTCATTCGCGAAGGCAAGGTGTCAAGCACACCCGAGGCGGTCGCCACTTGGCTCGAGGAAAGCGGGCGTGGCTTTGCGCGAATTGGGTTGGAAGCTGGCCCTCTGGCGCCTTGGCTGTACGCAGGACTGTCCAGTCGGGGCCTCCCTGTGATTTGTATCGAGACCCGGCAAATGAAGGCCTTTGCCAGCGCCAGCCCAGTCAAGACGGACCGTCGCGACGCCCGCTTGATCAGCCAGGCGATGCGGACCGGTTTGTACCGCGCGACCCACGTCAAGACCGCGCGCAGTCAGGAGCTCCGGATGGTGCTGACCCATCGGGAGACCCTGGTTCATCAGGTCCGTCAGTTGTCCAATACGGTACGAGGAACATTGAAAGCTTTCGGCCTCAAGGTCGGTATGGCGCGCGGACGCCTTTTCGCGGCGCGGGTTCGGGAATTGACGGCTGATAACCCGCACCTCAGCGCAGCCGCCGAGCCGCTCTTGCTTGCGCGCCAAGCCTTGCTCGAACAACTCGACAAGCTCGACCGGCAGGTTCATGCCGCTGCGCGCGATGATAGCGTTTGCCGACGCCTGATGACCGTTCCCGGCGTCGGCCCGGTTACCGCCCTCGCTTTCAGGACAGGACTCGACGTGCCGGAACGGTTTCAAAAGTCGGTCATGGTCGGCGCCCACTTCGGGCTTGTCCCACGCAGATACGCCTCGGGAGAGCAGGACCGAAGCGGCCCCATCAGCAAGTGCGGAGATGCCATGGTTCGTTGGCTTTTGTTCGAGGCCGCCAATGCACTTCTCACTCGAACCCGCCGTTGGTCCTGGCTCAAACACTGGGGGCTCGCGGTCGCCAAAAGGCGCGGGATGAAACGCGCCAAGGTCGCCGTTGCCCGGCGTCTCGCCGTAATCATGCATCGCATGTGGATCGACGGCACGGACTTCCAGTACCGCAAGGAGGAGACCGCCATCTAAACACAACGAAAACCGAGATCGCCTGAAGGGCGGCCAGGACGCGTGGCGACGCGCGGGGCTCGGATGACAGCGCGCAGGCTGCAGTGGCGTAAGACCACGCTTTTCAGATTGCTGCACCCGATCCCCCTTGATCCCCATCATGCGGCGACGACGTCGACCGCGGACAGAAGCAAAGGGCGCCACATACCCCAGGTTCAAACCGACGGCTTGGAAATCAGCTTGACTCAAATGACTCGATTACAGAAGCAGCCTGCTAAAGCCCCTTTGCTCGTCTGCTGACAACCAGCAGCGGAAGGCTGTGCGAAACGGTTCTTATACTGTAGTATCATATCTGTATGGACGGATACGCCCGGCCCAAAGGAGAGATATTGGCGTGTCTCGGATCCACACAATCAAGAAACTGGCACGGAATCTTGGTGCTCTTAGTCAAAAACCGGGTTGGGGCGGTTGAAAACGTTTGCCTTTGGATAGGTTTTTCTGGGATTCTGGTCGTAGCATTCATGAATAATGGTTCTGGGAGGTGAATAGCATGGTTGAATTGATAAAAGTCAAAGGGGTAGGCCCCACACTGGCGAAAGGGCTCATGGCCGTGGGCATTGCGACCGCGGAGGATCTTGCCGGTGCATCGCCAGAGGCCGTCGTCGCGGTTCGTGGTATCAGCCCGACCACCGCCCCAGGCATCATCGCGGCCGCCGGCGAAGCGACGGAAGCCAACGAGCAGGCAGCAGAGGATAGCAAGGCTACCAAAAAGAAGGGCCCCAAAATCCATAAGGCAGACAAAGTCTATAAGGAGGCTAAAAAGAAGGCCGCCAAGGTCCAGAAAAAGGCTAAGAAGAAGGCCGACAAGGCTGAGCGAAAAGCCAAGAAGAAGGCAGCCAAGGCCGAGCGAAAGGCTAAGAAGAACGCCGCATCTGAAAGCATCGCCGCCGAGTAGAATGCCGGGGGTGACTCAAAGAACGGATTTCTGTCTAGATCACGTCGCGGACACACATTCCAGACCGAGGAGAACTCAGTCTGGGATCGAAAGGCGTGCGCCCTCTGCTAACCTGGGCCCTAACGCGGGATCGAGCCCTTGGCTCCGACCGGGACAACCTTCTTAGAACCTTTGGACCAATTCGATCTTATAGCCATCCGGGTCGTCGACGAAGGCAATGACCGTGGTGCCATGTTTCATGGGACCGGGCTCGCGGGTGATCACCGCGCCTTCGGCCCGCAAGGCGTCGCAGACTCCATAAGCATCGGGAACACCGATAGCCAGATGGCCAAAGCCATTCCCCAGATCATAGGGCTCCTCCTGATCCCAGTTATGGGTCAGTTCGACCACCGTGGTGTCGATCTCGTCGCCATACCCGACAAAGGCCAAGGTGAATTTCCCACCAGGATAGTCCTTGCGCCGCAGTTCATTCATACCCAACAGACGGCAATAGAAATCCAGGGATTTATCCAGGTCTCGCACCCGGATCATGGTGTGCAGTAAACGGAACTTCGATTTATCCATGATTGGTGTCCTTCCTCGCTTCAAGGATAGTGGCAAGGGCCTCGGCAGCACGCAGGCTGGGGGAGGCCCCGCCCCGGCCCATGGCCTCCAGAGCCGGCGCACAAGCGCGGATCTGTGCCCTGCGTGCCTCCGGGTCATCCAGGTACTGGGCAAGCATCGGCGATATCAATGACGCCTGGCAGCGATCCTGCAAAAACTCGGGCAGCACTTCGCGCTCTTGAATGATATTGACCAGGCTGGCGAACCGGACCTTGATCAAACGCCGGGCCAGCCAAGCGGTCAACGGATTGAGCCGATAGGCTACCACCGAAGGGCAACCCGCCAAAGCCAGCTCCAAGGTCACGGTCCCCGAGGCTGCCAAGGCCGCTTCCGAGGCCGCGAAAGCGTCGAACTTTTCCCGCTCTCCTTCCACCACGGTCACCGAACAGGACCAGGACCGCACCGCTTCTCGCACAGGCTCGGCGACACCGGCCACCGTCGGCAGCACCACCGCCAGACCGGGGCGCTCCCCGCATAATTGATCAACCACGTCGCGAAAGACCGGCAAGTGGCGACTCACTTCGCCCAGACGGCTACCGGGCAACACGCAGAGCACCGGTCTGGTTGGCTCGATTCCATGCTTGTCACGGAACGCGCTGCCATTGCCCAGATCAGCACCGCCTTCGATCACGGAATGGCCGACAAAGGTGGTCGCCAGCCCCTCTTTCTCGAAGTATGGCGGCTCAAAAGGCAGCAATACCAACAAATGGTCGAGGAACCGAGCAATCTTGGCCGCCCGCTTGGGCTTCCAGGCCCAGACCGTCGGCGCCACGTAATGCACCAAAGGAATGCCCAGATCCCGAACCCGCTTGGCCAGCCGGAAACAAAAACCCGGAGAATCAATGGTCAATACCACATCGGGGCGCAAGCGGCGGATATCCGCATCCGCCTCCGACAAGCGCCGCATCAACTTGGGAAGATGGGGCAGAATCTCGGCAAGCCCCATGAGCGAGAGATCGGTCATGGGAAACAAACTGTCCAGCCCCTGCCCGGTCATGTGCGGGCCTCCAATCCCGGCAAATCGCACCCCTTCGGGATAAAGGGATTTGAGGCCCGCCATCAGACGTCCACCCAACAGGTCGCCAGATGGCTCCCCGGCCACCACATAGACCAGGGGGCCTTGCGCCATATCAGAACTCTCCGTTTTCCGACAAGCCCACCAGGAACAACCCGCGTTGGTTGGCGGCGTCAATCAACGCATCCCTGTCGAGCAAAACCGTGCCCCCCGCCTCCACCGCGATCCCGCGCAGACCCGCGTCGGCGGCCCGTGCCACGGTGGGCGCGCCGATGGTCGGCAGGTCGGCGCGGCGCTCTTGTTGCGGTTTCTTGAGTTTGACGAGCACCCCGCCCGGCCCCTCGCGTCGCAAATGGGCACAGCGATCCAGCATGGCGTCCGTGCCTTCCACCGCTTCCACCGCCAACACGATGCCCTGTTGCACGACCACGGCCTGGCCCACATCCAGATTGCCTAGGCCACGGGCCACAAGCCAGCCTCGTCGCAGGTCCTCGCGCGCCCGATCATCGGGGGCGATGCACCCCAACTGCCCCTGGGGAGCCAGCAGGTCCGGAAGAATGTCGTCGATGCCCACCACCTTGAATCCTTCCTTTTCGATTTCGGCGATCAAGGCTGAGAGCAGGCCATCATCCCCAAGGGACTTCCATCCCACCTTGGCGATGAAACGGGCGCTCCACATATCCGGGCGCAAAGCCCCGAGACTGGGACGGGTCACCCCCCCGGCCATGACCAAGTCAGAGACTCCGGCCTCGTGCAATTTCTTGATACCGCCGCCCGCCCCGCCCAGTCGTATCCAGGCATGGGGGACATCCCCGGCCACGGTCTCCGGGTCGGCCTGATCCTGCAAGGCAAGAACGAAGAATGGGCGATTTTTTGATCGACAGGCGTCGATCAGTCGGGCGGGAAGATCGCCCCGGCCGGCCACGATGCCCAGCGTCGTGGCGCCGTCAGTCCGCATGGCCGTCAGTGGAGGGCACACAGACCCCGCGAGACGACTCGTCGCGAATAAAATCGACGATTTCCATGACCGGTTCGTTTTCGGCAAAATCCTCCACCAGATCAGCCAGACGTTCGGCCATGGTGCCTTCTTGGGCAAAAATCAGCCGATAGGCTTTGCGGATATCATGGATCATGTCCCGGGAAAAACTGCGCCGCTTCAGGCCGACGATATTCAGGCCGGACAGCTTGGCCCGATTACCCATTACCGAGCCATAGGGGATAACATCGTTTTCAACACCGGACATGCCGCCGACCATGGCGTGACGACCGATACGCACGAACTGATGCACCGCCGACAGGCCGCCGAGAATGGCGAAATCGCCCACATGCACATGCCCGGCCAGGGTCGCATTGTTGGCCAGGATCACCGAATCCCCGACGTGGCAATCATGCGCCACATGGGAGCCCATCATGAACAGGCAGCCGTCGCCGACTCTGGTCAGCATGCCGCCGCCATCGGTCCCGGGATTCATGGTCACATGCTCGCGGATGGTGTTCTCGGCGCCAATCACCAATTCCGATGGCTCGCCACCGTACTTCAGGTCCTGCGGTTCGTGTCCGATAGAGGCAAAGGGGAATATCCGTGTACCCGGACCCACCTTGGTTCGCCCTTCGACAACCACATGGGATTTGAGCACCACGCCGTCGGCCAGTTCCACGTTGCTGCCAACACAGCAATAGGGTCCGATCGCCACGTCGGCACCGATCCGGGCGCCTGATTCGACGAGAGCCGTGGGATGAATCTGACTCATTCTTCGGTCCGAATCATGGCGGCGAATACCGCCTGCGCAACCACTTGGCCATTCACTTTGGCTTCGCCGGTAAACTTCCATACCGCGCCACGACTATGTTTCTTTGTGACATGAATATGCAATTGATGGCCTGGCTCCACAGGCTTGCGGAAACGGGCGTCATCGACAGACATGAAATAGACCAGCTTGCCTTCGGCTTCCTCGCCCATGGTCTCAACCACAAGAACCGCCGCGGTTTGGGCCATGCTCTCGATGATCAACACGCCAGGCATGATGGGCTTTTGCGGAAAGTGGCCTTGAAAAAAAGGCTCGTTGATGGTGACGTTCTTAATGCCCGTCGCCCGTTCGCCGGGGACCACATCGTCCAGACGGTCGATCAATAGCATGGGATATCGGTGCGGAATCATATCCATGATGCGTCCAATATCGATGGAATAGGGCTCGGTCATGCTTGCATTGTCCTCCATGGATCAAAGATCCTTTTTCTTCGATAGTTTAGCCAACATGGCGACCTGTCGCCAGTGCTCCTTGGTGGGCATGGCGGGTGATCCGGATACGGTCTGTCCAAGTTCGATGTTCCGGAAAACGCCCGATTGGGCCGAGATCCGCGCGCCATCACCAATAGTCAGATGCCCGGCAATCCCCGCTTGCCCGCCGATCATAACGAAATCCCCGATTTTGGTACTGCCAGAGATCCCCACATGGGCCACGACGATGCAATTGCGCCCCAGCTTCACGTTGTGGCCAATCTGAACCAAATTATCGATCTTGCACCCGGCGCCGATTTCCGTATCAGGGCCGGTACCCCGGTCGATCGTGGTATTGGCACCGATTTCCACGTCATCCCCGATCAAAACACGTCCCAATTGGGGAACCTTTAAATGACCTTGAGGGCCGAGGGCGAAACCGAAACCATCCTGACCGACCCTGACGCCGCCATGGATTACCACCCTGTCCCCGACCAGGCACTTGGCCAGCCCGGCACCGGGGCCGATCCGGCAATGGTCCCCAATGACCACACCATCACCGATGACGGCGTTGGCTTGAATATGGCAGCCATCGCCGATCTTGGCCCGTCGGCCGATGATCGCGCCTGATTCGACATGGGTGTTTGGGCCTATTTCCGCATCATCGGCAATGATCGCCCCTTCTTCAACCACGTCACGAGCTGGCGGATCCGGATAAAAGGCAGACGCAATCATGGCGTAAGCCCGATAGGGATCCGGCGAAATCAACAACACCATGCCGCTTGGAGCCTTGTCCGCGTGGGCAGACTTGACCAGACAAGCCCCCGCCTTGCTTTGGGCAAAGGCAGAGACGTACTTGGTATTGTCGAGAAACGAAATTTCTTCCGGTCCCGCCGTTTCAAGGGGGGCAACATCCTTGAATTGGCGTCCTGCCTTGACGTCCGGGTTCAACGTCGCACCGCACAAGACCGCAAGTTCACCCAGCGTGAAGGGTCCCGCCCGGTTAAAAAAGCGTGGATCGGCCATGGATCAGGGCTCAACCGGCCACTGCACATCGACGGTAACCGCGGGTAATTTCTTATTGAGAAGAGCCAGGACTTCTCGATCAAGCTCCAGCGCCTTGGGAGCAATCACCACTTCGCGCCGACGAAACAAAAGCGAAATCCCCTTCTCGCTTGCCACTTCAATGATGGCCTCTCGCATGGCGTTTTCAAAGGTTTTCATGGCAACACCCTTGGCGGCCGATACGGCGGCCCGGTTGGCCTGCATATGACGCTGGGCCTTGCTCATGGACTCAAGAAACTCTTTTTTCTTAGCTTCGAAAACTTCGGCGGAAACAACACTGCGTTGGCGTCCCAATTCCGCTTCGGATTCGCGGAGCGTCTTCTCCACCGTGCGAATGTCGGTTTGAATGCGTTTGGCATGCTCCGCGACCTGGGAATCGATATCCTTGCGCGCCTGGGCGTCGCGGACCACGGCCTCCATATTGATCACACCAATCAATACTTCCATGCTGTTGGAAGCGGAATTGCCATCCTGGGCGTGGGCTTCCCATTCGCCGCTCAGCGGGACGGCCAACAAACCAATGAGAATAGCTCGAACGATCAAACCCATGCCTTAAAACCTCGTACCAAAGTTAATTCGGAAGGATTCCTTCTCATCGAAGGACTCATTCACAATTGGAAAACCAAAGTCGACGCCAATGGGACCCACCGGGGATTCCCAGCCAACCCCAAACCCGGCGGAAACGCGGATGGATCCCGTATCTTGGACCGTGGCATTGCTCGGCGAGATGCCGCCCAGACTACCAAAATCGCTAAATACCCGCCCTTTGATCCCGAATTCGTTGGGAAGTCCCACAGGAAACGTCAACTGAGTCGACCCTGTATACTTCCACTCACCGCCCAAAGCATCATCGGTCGAAGAATCACGCGGACCGATGCCCGCTGTTGCAAAACCACGCAAATCATCACCGCCAACGTTGAAACGGTCGATGAGGACCACGTCCTCGCCTATTCCGTATATATGCCCGACGGTGCCCTTGAAAGAGAGGATCCATTGATCATCCACAGGGATGTATTTGGCACCGCTCAAGGAGTTGCGAATATAGTGACGATCACCGCCCAGCCCGCCCAGATCATTGGAAAGGCGCACCACATATCCGTCCGTAGGCGAAACCTTGCTATCCCTACGGTCATAAATGAGGTTGTGGGTCAATTCCGACAGCAGGGTCGTCCCTTCTTGTGATTTGATAAAGGACGAAGCGGTGCTCTTGACGTTGGTCACCTCGGTTTGTTTGAGCGTATAACGCCAGCTCTGGCTCAATCGTTCGGTAATCGGATACCCGGCGCGCAAGGCGCCACCGGTAATCGACGTATCGTGAGACTGGGTGTCCTGCAGGTCCGTGGATGTATGGAACAGGTCGAAACCAGCCGAGACCTCGCGATCCAGGAAATAGGGCTCCGTGAACGACAGGTTCAGCTTGCTTTGCCGCTGGGCAATGGTCGTGGAAAGGCTCAGCTTCTGGCCTTTACCCAACAAATTGGATTCTTGAACCCCGATTTCCGCCAAAGCACCATTGGTGGTGGAGAAGCCGGCTCCCAGCGAAAGCGATCCTGTCGATTTCTCTTCGACCTCGACTTCAACGACGGTCTTGTCGGGCGCGCTCCCGGGGACCTGTTCGACTTCCACCTTCTCGAAGAAGTTCAAGTCCTGTATTCGCTGGCGGGAACGGCGCAATCGCGACTGGTTGAATGGATCGCCCTCCACCAACCGGAATTCTCGACGGATGACTTTGTCCTCGGTCCGCACATTGCCGTTGATATCGATGCGCTCAACAAAAACCCGGGCTCCTTCGTTGATGGCAAAATTGATATCAATGGTGTTGTTTTGCTTATTTCGTTTGATGTTCGGACGCACATCCACGAAGGCAACCCCCAGTTCCCCAACCTCATTGGTCAGGTCGGTCACGGTCTTTTCGATCTGATCCGCTTCGTACCAGTCGCCATTCTCGATTTCGACAACATCTTCCACGTCTTCGACATTGAAATCTTTGATGTTACTGCTCAGCGTCACCTGGCCCAATTCATATCGGGGACCTTCGGCAATGGTGAAGGTAATGAAGAAATCTTCCCGGTCCGGCGTCATCTCCGCCACCATGGACATGACCTGAAAATCCGCGAAGCCCTCGTTCAAATAGAATCGGCGCAGCAATTCCCGGTCAAAGGCGAGACGATCCGGGTCATAGCTATCTTCACCGGACAGGAACCGCCACCAGCGGGTTTCCTTGGTCCGAATTTCTTCACGCAGGCGGGAGTCGCTGAATTCTCGGTTGCCGACAAAGCGAATGCGCTCGACTTCGGTCGCCTTGCCTTCCGAAATCTCGAAAACCAAATCAACGCGGTTCTGTTCCAGCTGAATAACCTTGGGATCCACTGTCGCGGCAAACCGCCCGCGAGACCGATATAGCCCGAGGATACGCTGAACATCATTTTGGACCTTGGTCCGGGTATAGATGATGCGGGGGCGCAACGTTACTTCTTGTTCCAGATCTTTATCTTCAATCCGACGATTGCCTTCGAAGGCAATTCGATTGATCACCGGATTTTCGACCACTCGCACATAGAGTAAGGCACCGCGTCGCTCCAAACTCACATCGGCGAACAGGCCGGTCCCGAACAGCTTTTTCAGCGATCGGTCGATACGCACTTGGTTGAAGATATCGCCCTTGCGAATGAGCATATAGGACAGGACGGTTTCCGGTTCGACCCGTTGCGCCCCTTCCACCACGATGTCGCGGATGATACTCCCGGACTGAGCCTGGGCCGAAGACCCGATCAACCCACACCCCATGAGCAATAGCGCGACGATAGTGGCAAAGCGGTTCAAAACTATCCCCTTCCGAGCCCCAGGTTAGGAAACCAAGTCCTTGAAGAACTGAAAGACATTCATGTTCACCAAGTCGTTCCAAGTGGCGAAAACCATTAAAGCCAATACCAGAACCAGGCCAAAACGGAAACCGTATTCTTGGGCTCGCTCGCCTAAGGGCTTTCCTCTCAAGGCCTCAATGCCATAGAACACCAGGTGCCCCCCATCCAACATGGGAATGGGAAACAGGTTGATGAGCCCCAGATTCAGCGATAGAGCGGCCATAAAGAAGACCAAATTGGATAGCCCCCCCTGCGCCACGTCCCCTGACATCTTGGCGATCATCAACGGACCACCCAAGTCTTCCGACCCCCGATTGCCGGTGATCAATTCACCCACATAGCCCAGAATCTGAGTGGTCATGACCCAGGATTTCTCGAATCCGGCGCCCACGGCCTCCAGGGGCCCATAAGTTTCGGTTTCGATCTGGGAAGCGTCCGGCGACACGCCGAGGAAACCTTTTGATTCGCCGCCCACTTCCCGCGACTTGGGAACGGCGGTCAAGGTGAGGATCGTATCCTTCCGGCTGATCTGGAAATCCAGGTCTTTCCCGGGATTGACCTCCACGATCGCTTTCAGGTCGTCGAACCAGCGGACATCCTGTCCGGCGATGGATAGAATCTTGTCTCCACTCTCGAATCCGGCTTCGTAAGCGGCAGACCCTTCTTGCACGGTCCCCACCGCCGCCATGGGGCGCGGATGCCCCACGGCCCAAAACAAAATGGTCAACGCCACGATGGTAAAAGCGAA